>NZ_QQTY01000002.1:600000-900000 GCF_003670115.1 Natronorubrum halophilum | reverse complement strand
CAGCGTCCGAGCGAAGCGAGGACGACCGTCTCGGCGTAGTTCAAATCCCATCGTTTCGTTTTCCGCTCGAGAGACTCCTCACTACGTTCGTCGTATTCGCTCGCGGAAAACGGTGGGGATGGGATTTGAACCCATGAGGCTTGGAGGCCACCTGCTCTCAAGGCAGGCGCGTTAGGCCGCTCTGCCACCCCACCAAGCTTAATAGCTGTTAGGGCTTGTACCCCCCGAAATCAGGCGATATACGGCTTCAATCCAACATAGCAACCATGGACACGTATTCCACCGAAGCTAGATTGAATCGTATTGGAACCGCTGTTAACCATGCTCTGAGGGGCTGATTCGATGAAAGACACCGAGAAAGTTGAAGGTATCGTTTTAATCCCTGGCCCGAGTGAAGAATATCTGAATGAACGCCAATGGGTAGACTACGAACACCACCGTCGAGACCTCATTGAGTGGCTTGCGAACTTCGGAAAAGACCCCGAAGCACTTGAGGGATATGCCCACGACACCGCCAGAAATTATGCAGCAATCACTGACAAGTTCTATAGGTGGACATGGGATCGTCAAGACGGCTACTCTGTTCAGATGACACACGACGAGGCAGAATTATATCTTCGAGAACTGGTGAAGGACGATTATACCAAAAGTCATCTGAATAACGTCCAGCTGGCTTTGAAGGCCCTATTCAGGTGGCACTCAGCGACAGACAAATGGGACCCGGACATCAAACTAAAAGGAAGCTCGAGTGTTTCGCAACCAAAGGACTTTGTGACAGAAAAAGAGCGTCGTAAACTTCGAGAAGCATCTCTCGAATACGGGACTGTTCCCGCCTATAGCGCTCTTGATCCGGATGGACGCGATAAGTGGAAAATACATTTAGCTCGGCGCTTCGGAAAGGCTAAGAAAGAGATAACCCAAGAAGACTGGAATCGAGCAAACGGATTCAAATATCCATCTATAGTGCATACAAGTCTTGACGCCGGATTACGTCCGATCGAAGTCGGACGCGCAAAAACATACTGGGTGGATGTAGAGAATGCCGTTTTACGAATCCCAGAGAAAGAATCATCGAAGAATGAAGAAAACTGGGTTGTTAGCCTTCGGCGGGAAACAGCTGATATTCTTGGGCGATGGTTGCTTGAACGAGATCTCTACGAGAAGTACGACGACAATGATTCGCTATGGCTAACACGTCATAGCAACCCTTACAGTTCGTCCTCTTTGCGTGTTCTCCTCGATAATCTATGCGAAATTGCAGATATTGATCGGGACATTAGCTGGTATACGATTAGACACTCAGTGGGGACCTACATGGCTCGAGAAGAAGGTTTAGCAGCTGCTCAGAGTCAACTTCGACATAGACGTTCAGAGACGACAATGAAATATGATCAAGCTCCAGTCAAGGATCGGAGGGATGCTTTAGATAGAATGGGTTAATCGGAAAAATAGTAGCGCAGTTCCTTTATCAATAAAATTGTGAAAAACCGTTAGAAACAGGCCAAGTAGGTAACGGAGCAAGTGTCGATCACACTGGTTGCTATCAAATAGGAGTGCTGAGTAGAAAGAATAGATTCAGAAGGCTCTGTTGAAATCCTATTCTTCATACACAATCTAGAATGAAACAGTCGGTAGATGGGAACTGCGTAGTTACCGTTCATCTCTCCGTCAAGAGGTGTGGACAATCTTCACCGAAAGTACTTGTATAGACGGAAAAATATGTTTCTATGCCTGCATTCGGTATTGGAACCCCGATATTCCTCGTCGTACAAGCTCTCATCTCGTGGTTCGTCTATTCTGAGGCGAAAAAGTATGGCTCGCGCTCCCCGGTAGTCGTAGGAGCATCTGTATTCGTTCTAGGAGTGGGGCTTGCATTCGTTTTCAGTACTGTCATCGAGTTAGTCGTAGTCGAACTTCTCGTCATCCTAATCTATCTTCTCGGAGTACACGCTGCAAAACGGCGTTCTGCATCCGCTTGAGCTGTTCTATGATACTTTCATCCTGAATTGACTGCTCAGAGTGATCGGTCGATATTATGAACGAGACAAGCGATGGTGAGTTCACGGAATTGTTTCCACCAGCGTCGTGAGCGGACGAACGCACCGTACTTTCGCTTGAGTGTTGAGTTGACAGTCTCGGATTGACTCCGCTGTCCGTAGAGATCAGCGTCTAAGCGTGCGTTCCATGCCTTGTGGGGCGATGTGAACTCACGATGCTTAATCAGTGGACGAACTTCGTATTGACGGGCAAGTCGTCTGATTTTCTGGTCGTCGTACCCTTTGTCACCGAGAAGAATGTCAATATGCTCGGGATTGCGTTTGATCAACGAGGGAGCGATCTGGCTATCGTGTTTTCGTGTCGTCGTCACGTGTAGATCGAGGACTGCGTTTAGCTTCGTATCGACCAGTAGCGTCACTTTGAGCTGCTGAATCGTGAGTTCGGTTCGTTTTGTGTAGTGTTTTGAGGCGTGACTGCGGTCGAAGCCCGAAGCGTCGATCCCCGTAACTCCGTTGGTCGGGAGTAGTGAAACAGAGAGATTGAGAACCATTCTCCAGACGGCCATATCGAGTCTACCGAACGCTTTGCATAGCGTGGATGGAGCAGGAAGTTCGGTGAGGTTGATCGCGCTCCGAATACGGGGCATCTCAATGAGTTCGTCGAGAAGTGTTCGATACGTTGTGTCTTCCGAACTTTGAGGAGTATCGAGCTACGGCACGTTGCGCTAACTGAAATGCTTCTTCGACAAACCGGAGCAACCGAGACTTTGGGAGGGTCTGCATCTACTCAAACTACCGACTGGATATGTAACTCACTAAGGGTTTCAACAGAGCCATTTAGAATTAATCCGATGAGAATGTAATATTTAAGAAGATGTCTTAAAAGCAACTAGAAAAGATCAGGAGAGATGCGTGTTACTTGAAGCAGGAACCAAGAGACGAGAAGATAGAGGGAATAGAGAACTAATACCATCTCGAAAATTGGAAAAGCTATCTCTTGGATATGCTGTCTGTCTAATCTAGCGTAGGCGGGGCGACGAACATTCAGGTCAATACTATTCGGTAGGTTCTTTACTATTCAATTGACATGACCATTACCGACTATTGCCAAAACATCTTTATCTTCATTCACAGCATCAGCGATCTTGTCCGCCATGATCTTGTCACGGTTCTTCTCATCACGAGTTAGTCGAGTGTTGACAATCCGAATTCCCAGAACAGGCAATACAAATCCTAGAAAGAGAATAGTCGCACCCCACATCTTAGGAAATATCAGTCCGACAGCTACGCTCCCAGGGACCAAAGTATAGAACAATATTGCCGAGAACAATTTCATAGAGAGCGGTGTATTCTCCAAGAGATCAGAATCAGCTTTTCGCGTGAACATCACTTCCGTATCTTGGACCTCGACCAAGTCCAACAAGATATCTTTCGAAACATAGATTCTTCCAGCAAGCCAGAACATAGCTGCAATAGAGATTTGGAACCATCCCTCTGTCAAACTATAATCAGACTCTGTTTCTTGACCCTCTAGGACTAAAACATCGAAATCCTGTTTCACTAATTCCTTCTCCTCCTTCAAATCACCCTTACTGGAGTGGAACTCTCCTTTCAGCACAACTTTCGACATCAAAGATACACCCCCATACCTATCATATAACTAATTCTGAAAATACAAACAACTTCCGACAACGATCTAGCTACTCGGTATCAACTTTACTGGCGATAATACTGTTCTATCGGGCTGGTGAATTTACACTCTCTGCTCCAGTCAGGGTATAGTGAACGCAGTCTGATTCACCCAGCGGGTAAAAGTCCAGTCAAATTTCGCAGAAAGGCTAATAGAGGCCTTGTGGGCCGCTCTGCCACCCCACCTCGCCTTCACCTTTCCCGTACGCTCAAAAAGGGTTATCGGTCTACGCTCGCTCGAGCAACTCTCCGTCTCCGATCTCCAGCCCCAACTCGTCGACGACTGCAGCCGTCGCCGCCGCGCCCGGCTGGTCGGCGCTCCGGCGCGCCTCGAGCATCGCGAGCGTCGATCGAAGCCCAGCGGGCGTCGCCACGGTTGGGAGCATCGGTGCGAAACCGACCCCGAGTCCCGCTTCGGCGCTCCGTGCGGCCAGCGTGGCCACCTCGGGGACTGCGTACGCGTCGGTGAAATCGATCGGCTCGCGAAAGCCGGCGAGGTACACCCGGCCGTCCGACGCGGGACCGAGGACGACGTCATGACGGCGGACCGACATCGCCGTGCCGTCGATCTGCGTCCGGCCGACCAGCGGCGCCGTCGGCTCGAGGACACCGACGCTGTTCGCCGCCTCCTGCTCGAGCAGGTGGGTGACGGTGTTGCCGACCCGCGCGGCGCGACTCGAGCCGACCTGGCGTTCGAATCGGACGGTTCCTTCGCCGTTAGCGCCGCTCTCCTCCTCGAATTCGCCGAGCGCGTCGGTTGCCAGCGCCCGCACCTCCGCTTCGGCGTCGTCATCGGCGACCGCCGCGGGGAGGGTGTCCGCGTCGCGGTAGTTGATCAGCAGGTCGCCACCGCTGGACTCGACGGCCCGAAGAACGTCGATGACGGTCGCTTCGTAGAGCGTGACCGCTTCGGCGGCGGAAAGCGGCGTTTGCTCGACGAGCGACGATAACACGAGTCCCTCTCGGGGCGGGTCGACCGGAACGACGACGATCATGTTCAGGACTCCGCGTGCGCGACCCTTGAACGCGGCGCTTCCCCACCTCGCCGGACGGCGGCGGGGACTCGAGGTCGACGATCACCGAACGGATCGGCGCCGGACGAACTATAGTGGTGGGACGGAAGGTGGTCAGTATGGACGAACAATCAGTAACGCGGTCGATCCCGCGGTCGGTCGGACTTCTCGGGGTCCTGATCGTCGCCGGCTTGGCGACGCTCGGGCTCTGGAGTTTCGTCGACAGCTATCTGTTCGAGACGGGCGGCGAGTACTTCGCGCCGACGATCGGCGTTCTCGTGATCACAGTCGCCTTCGTCGGCGGATTGGTCATCCTCGGTGCGCGGTCCAGGCGGTGGCGCGCCGGACCCTACTGGTAGTCGGTTTCTTACCTGAATTGAGGCGCTAAGCCCCCTTCCTCAACGAGTGACCGAAGGGAGCGAGTAGGGAGGGGATACAGCGCTGCACGGTTCTCAAACACGTTCGACACTCGGCCCACAGGCCCACCACCACCTTTATGTTGAAACGAGGTGTAAACACAGGTGATGGATAGACATGAAATCGAAGGCCACGAAGTCATCGACGGGACGGCCAAAGCAACCGGCAACGGCGCTCACGTTCTCGTCCCGAAACGGTGGCGTGGCGCAGACGTGAAAGTCGTCCGAACGACCGAGCCTGACGAGTAGCACCACCGATGAACTACAACTACAGGTATCGACTCCGACCGTCCGACACTCTCGAAGAGCAGTTAGCGTGGACCGTCGATACCTGTAGACAGGTCTACAACCACTTCCTCCACCGACTCAACCGCACCGACGACACCTCTGCATACTCCGAGCAGAAACTTTTGTCGAGTCTCAAGAAGTGGTGGAGCGACCTGAAAAGCGTTCACTCGAAGGTCCTTCAGAAAGTCGTTCAGCGGTTGTACGACAATCTCTCGACGCTTCGCGGTCGCAAAGAGAATGGCTACCGCGTCGGCCAACTCAAGTGGAAAGCACCGGGCGAGTACCGCAGTTTCACTTACAGTCAATCCGGCTTCAAGCTCAAGAACACGAGCGGTCGGACCAAACTGTGGCTCTCGAAACTTGGAGAAATCCCGCTCACCTTCCACCGCTACCTACCTGAAGACGCCGAGATAAAGACCGTCACGGTCAAGCAGGAACCCACCGGCAAGTGGTACGCTATCCTCGGTGTCGAGACGCCCGACGACTCGCCTGCGAAACCGGAGAATCCTGATCAGTGCGTCGGTATCGACGTGGGGATTCTCAAGTACGCTCACGACACCGACGGCACGGTGGTCGAATCCCTCAACCTGTCCGACGAACGCGAGCGGTTGGAACGCGCTCAACGCGACCTCTCACGAAAGGAACACGGTTCCGCGAATTGGGAGAAACAGCGTCGAGTCGTAGCCGAGCGTCACGCCGACCTCAAGCGAAAGCGTCGTGACTTCCTCCACAAGCTCTCGAACTACTACGCCCGCGAGTACGACCTTGTGACAGTCGAAGACTTGGACGCGAAGGGCTTGGTCGAACTGCCGGGCAACTCTCGCAATCGAGCAGGTGCGGCGTGGGGGACGTTCCTGCGGATGCTCGAATACAAGTGTGAGCGGGAAAGAACGCACTTCGTCGCCGTGAACCCACGCGGAACGACCAAAGAGTGCGCGTCCTGCGGCGTTTCGACGGACAAGCCTCTGTGGGTCCGTGAACACTCGTGTCCGGCGTGTGGGTTCGAGGCGGATAGAGACGCAAACGCGGCGTGGAACATTCTTTCTCGTGGTATCGAGCAGTTAGGAGCGGGACGCTCCGAATCAACGCCTGTGGAGACTGCGCTCCCTGTGTCCTCGGTTGTGGATGCAAAGCGCGTCGTTGAAACAGGAAGCCCCACCCTCAGGCGCGAGCCGTCAGGCGAGCGGTAGGGTGGGGTAGTTCACCGATCTCGCTGTCCCTTCGTCTGTCGGTAGTCCGACGCCATGAGCTCCACGAAGCTCTCGAGCCAGGCCTGGGTCTGCTCGTCGGACTGCGCCCGCGGGTCGATCATGGGAACGAGTTCGAACCCGCGGCCGCGGATCCGCGTCGCGTGGGCCGTCGACAGGTCGAGTTCGTCGACCGGCGTCGTCGTGTGCTCGGCTCCGAGCGCCGCCAGCGCTCGCTCGCCGACGGGGACGAGAATCTCGGGGTTGATCATTCGAATCTCGGCGTTGAGGTAGGGATCGCAGTTACCTATCTCCTCGTCGGTCGGCTTCCGATCGGGATCGCGACAGCGCGTGAGGTTCGTCAGAAAGACGTTCTCGAGGACGGGTCGGTCCGGCGGCGAAGTCGAATCACAGAGCCCCAGCCGTTCGAGCATCCGCCGAAGGCTGGTCCCCGCGTCACCACCGCGGTCGCCGGTAGCTCCGCCCGCGCCGCTATCGGGGGCTGCAAACGGCACGCCGATCTCGTCCGCGCGCTCGCTCGGTCGCTCGCCGACGAACAGGAAATCAGCGCCCACGTCGCCGTAGCCGTGGACAACTTGCGTCCGCGTCTCACAGAGCGCCGGACAGTTCCGACACTCCTCGTCCATGCCGTAGGGGTTCGCTCGAGATCGGTGATTTGCGCCCACATTCGAGTGTGGCCGCGGGACCGCAAAAGTGACGCGCCTGGCACTCGAGCCACGATCGGATCGGTAAAAACGGACTCGGTCGACCGCTCATCGGCCGAGTCCGCCGCGCTCGTTGACCTCGAGAATGAATTTGACGTTGCGGACGATCTCCTCGGGAGTGGTCTCCTCGTCGGGATCGTAGAGGTCGCTGGTCCGGTACAGGATGTTCGCGAGCTGTTTGCTCTCGCTGGTCTCGCCGCGGACGTCGTCGGCGACGGCGCGGAGGAGCGCGACGCGTTCGGGGTCGGCGTCGAACGCGGGGTCGGCGTCCGCCTCGCCCTCGGTTCCGTCGCCGTCAGCGGTCATCGATCGGGCGAAGCGGCCTCGCTTCGTCTGCCCTGCGAGACGCCGCGTCGGTGGACGATCCCCGTGTTGTTCGCGACGTTCTCGGTGATCGTCCGGAAGGCGTCGCCGGTGTCGGTACCGTCCTCGAGAACGGTCGGCTTGCCGCCGTCGCCGCCCTCGCGGACGGCCGGATCGAGCGGGATCGAGCCCAGGAACGGCATCTCGTGGGTGTCGGCGAACTCCCGGCCGCCGCCGGAGCCGAAGATGTCGTGTTCGCCGCCGCAGTCGGGACAGGCGAACGTCGACATGTTCTCCGCGATACCGAGAACGACGGTGTCGTGTTTGGCGAACATCTCGAGGCCCTTCCGGGCGTCGTCTAAAGCGACGTCCTGTGGCGTCGTGACGATGACGGCACCCGTGACGGGCATGGTCTGGAGCATCGTGAGTTGGGTGTCGCCGGTCCCCGGCGGAAGGTCGATGACGAGGTAGTCGAGGTGTCCCCACTCGACGTCCTCGGTGAGTTGCGTGATGACCTTGTGGACCATCGGGCCGCGCCAGATAACCGGGTCGTCCTCGCCGGTCAGGAAGGCCATGCTCATCAGCTTCACGCCGTACTTCTCCGGCGGGACGAGGGTTTCGTCCTCGGTCGCCATCGGCGGCTCGTCGGCGTCGACCATCCGCGGCACGTTCGGGCCGTACACGTCGGCGTCGAAGAGGCCGACCTGCGCGCCCAGCTGCGAGAGCCCGGCGGCGAGATTGACCGCGACCGTCGACTTCCCGACGCCGCCCTTCCCTGAGGAGACGGCGATGACGTTCTTGACGTTCGGCAGCACCTGATCCTCGCCGCTGAAATCGTCGCGGTCGGGAATGCTCGCCGAGAGATCCGGCTCGAGGCCGTCCTCGATGAGCAGTTCGCGGATCTCGCCGGCGATGTTGCTTTCGGTCGGCGAGTACGGTGCACCGAGCGCGAGATCGATGTCGACGTGCTCGCCGTCGACGCTAACGTCGTTGAGAAGTCCGAGCGACACGATATCGTCGCCGAGTTCCGGATCTTCGACCGTCCGGAGGCGGTCGCGAACGGCGGCTTCGTCCATGTCAGTACGTGCTTCCCAGCGTCGAAAAGGGTTGTGTTCGAACGGAGCGGCCGTCGCGAGCGCTACCCCTCGAAATCGAAGCGTGGACCGCCGTAGGTCGGCGGGTTCGGCTCGAGTTCGACGCCCTGCTCGTAGCGGACGAAGTTCAGGTAAAACGGTCGGCCGCAGCCCTCGATCGGCTCCCCCTCGAGGTCGGTGACCGGTCCGTCCTCGCCGCAGACGAACGCGACGCCGTCGGCGGATTCCCGGTCAGCGTCGTCCGGCTTCGCGTACTCCCACCCCGGCTGCCGGAGTTTGGTGACCGACCGGTCCGCCAGGTCCGGCGGTCGCTCGAGGCTCACGACGGCGTTACAGTGGGGACAGGTGTAGCGGACGGTGACGGTCATCGACGGAGCTAGGCGACTCGAGGACGTAAGTCTGCGGTCGCGAGTACCGGAAGGCGACGCCCGTTGACACCCGTCGTGCGGTGGCGCGCGCTGCCGACCGTCTGAGCGAACGCGAGGGCGGTCGACGACGCTGCGCGAGGGATGAGTGAGCGAGAGCGCGGCGCGTAGCGCCGCGGACGCGAACGGCGTAGCCGTGAGCGCGAGCGAACGAATCGGTTGGGGAGGATGTGGCAATCCCCGTTGCCAGGATAGCAACACGTTCCGCGAACGATCTGTCCTCGAGCAATACGTCGGACGAGACTCGCGTTCCACGAGCGATCCGTTCTCGAGCAACACGCCGGACGAGTGTCACGTTCCAAAGCCGTCCCGAACCGTTTACCCGCACGCCGCCACACGATCGACCATGACCGAGTTCGATCCCGAGACGTTCGAGGCGGAGAAGTACGTACACTACTTCGAGGAACTCGAGGCGGCGTACTCGAACGCCTATCAGCAACTCCACGGCCGGTACGATTCGACGGTGCTCCGCGCCATCGACCGCAAGGTACTGAGCGAGAGCGAGCCGTTCTACGTCGGAGACGGCGAGTTCCGCGTCGAACTCCCCGACGACGTCCGGGCTCGCGTCGGTTCGGTTGCTGACCACGACCAGTTCGACGTCGTTCTCGAGGAACTCACCGACCGAATCGGAACCGAACTACAGCGCACCTTCGGGTTCGAATCGCGCGAGTGAGGACGGTCACGGCCGCTGACGGCACCCGGAACACCTTTTGCGCTGACGGGAATCCATGCAGGTATGATCGACGAGACGGTCGAGGAAATCCAGGAGATGCAGACCCACAGCTCCTCGGTTGTGGCCGTACACGCGACGCAGGCCCTCGAGGAGCTTGTCGACCGGGAGTTTGCTACCGTCGAGGAGTACACGCGCTCGCTCGAGCGCAACGGCTCCGTGCTGCGGCGGGCGAACCCGTCCCACGCGTCACTGCAGAACGCGGTCCGGGAGGTCGTCGACGACGTCACCGACGCCGACCACGACAGCGTCGAGGCGGCGAAGCGACACACCCGAGAGAAGATCGACGAGGTCGTCTCGCGGGTCGAAGCCGGCAAGCGGCTGGCCGCCGAAAACGCCGCCGAATTCCTCGCGGACGGCGCGACGCTGCTGACCCACGACTACTCCTCGACGGTGCTCGAGGCCCTCGAGCGGGCGGTCGCGGACGGGAAGAGCTTCGAGGTGTACGTCACGGAGGCCAGACCGCGTTACATCGGCCGGAAGACGGCGCGGGCGCTCGCCGACATCGAGGGGATCGAAACGACGCTCATCACCGACAGCGCGAACGGCGTCTACCTCGAGGAGTGCGATCGCGTCGTCGTCGGCATGGACTGCATCGTCGAGGACACGCTGTACAACCGCGTCGGGACGTTCCCGATCGCGGCGACGGCCGCGCAACTCGACGTGCCGGTGACCGTGCTCGGGTCGGCGTCGAAGATCATCACCGAGGGATTCGTCTTCGAAAACGAGTTTCGGCCGGGCAGCGAGGTCATGCCGGAGCCCGCCGAAGGGTTCGCCGTCGAAAATCCGAACTACGACGCGACGCCGGTCTCGCTGCTCGAGAGCGTCGTCACGGACGACGGTCGACAGGTGTTCGATAGTAACAACTGAAACGATTTACACACCGATCGCACAGCCGTCGTGCGATCAGGTGTGCATTGACTTTCAGTTGTTACTATAGCCGCCCGGCGTCCCCTCGGTCGCGCTCCGACGGGAACGGGCACGGTAGTAACACGGGGGCCGGACAGTCACGACCCCGTGGCGACATCCTAAACCCGTCTTCGTCGTAGGGAACCTATGCGCCTCGTTCAGGTGTTCGTTCCACGCGGCGATCTGGACCTCGTCCTCGAGACGGCGACGGCGACGGGAGTCGATTACACCGTTTCCCGACAAACGGACCACGGGGAGTTCGAGGCACTCGTCTCGGTTCCCGTCCCGCCGGCCGCCGTCGAGCCGTTTCTCTCGGAGCTTCGAACCGCCGGCCTCGACGAAGAGGCGTACACGGTCGTCACGGCCGCGGAGACGATCGTCTCGGATCGAACGGACGAACTACACCGCGAGTTCGACGGAACCAGAATCTCTCGGGAAGAGCTCCAATCGCGGGCGGCGGATCTCGCGCCCGCCGCGTCGACGTACTTCATTTTGCTCGTGGTGAGTACCGTCATCGCGACGGCCGGCCTGTTGCTCGATTCCGCAGCGACCATCATCGGTGCGATGGTCGTCGCACCGCTGATGGGGCCGGCGCTCTCCGCGAGCGTGGGCGTCGTCGTCGACGACGACGCGCTCGCGAGGCGAGGGATTTTCCTGCAGGTGGTCGGGATCGCTGTCGCAGTCGCGACGGCTGCGGTGATCGGCTGGGCGCTTCGGGGGACGGTGTTGCTCCCGCCGGGGTTCGACATCACGACGGTTCCCGAGATCAGAGAACGCATCACGCCGAGCGTCCTCGCGCTGTTTCTCGCGCTCGGATCGGGCGTCGCCGGTGTCATCAGTCTCGTCCGTAACGTCGGCTCGGTGCTCGTCGGTGTCGCCATCGCGGTTGCACTCGTGCCGCCGGCTGCCACCGCCGGACTCGGTATCGCCTGGGGACACCCGGCCGTCGTCCTCACCGCCGGCACGCTCGTTCTCGTGAACGTGCTCTCGATCAACCTCACCGCGCTGATCCTGTTGTGGCTCTCGGGGTATCGCCCGCACCGAACGGAGCGGATCGGTCACGTTTACGGCCGGTTGCGCTCGCGAATCGTCGTCATTCTCGTCGCGATCGCCGTGCTCTCGGTCGTGCTCGGCGGCGTCACCTACGGGACCTATCAGACCGCCGCGGTCGAACACGACGTCCGGACCGAACTCGAGGCGATGAGCGACGATCCGGAGTACGAGGAACTGTACTTTCAGGAGAGTAACGTCGAGTACGAACTCGTCGACGTCTACACCGGGGGCCGTGCGTCGGTGACCGTTCTCGTCGAGCGCCCGCCCGGAGAGCAGGAACCGCCCGACTTCGCCGACGCCGTTCGGGACCGACTGGAATCAGCGACCGATGTCGACCTCGAGGTCGCCGTCGAACTGGTCGATACGCAGCGAAGCGGGTGAGCGCCACCCGGTATCGTCACTCCCGCTCGCCGAACGTCCGCGGCGCGCCGTCCCTGGGAGCGGCCCAGTCGACGGCGTTGTGGAGCACCCGCTTCACGTCGTCGTTCTCGTAGATCGGATACGTCTCGTGACCCGGTCGGAAGTAGAAGATTCGCCCGCTCCCGCGCCGGTAGCAACAACCGCTACGGAACACCTCGCCGCCTTCGAACCAGCTGACGAACACCAATCGGTCGGGTTCGGGGACGTCGAACGGCTCGCCGTACATCTCCGTCCGCGGCAACTCGAGGGATTCGCCGAGGCCGTCGACGATCGGGTGGCCGGGATCGACGACCCACAGCCGCTCTTTCGCGCCGTCCTCGCGGTACTGGAGGCTGCAGGTGGTCCCCATGAGCCGCTTGAAGGGTTTCGAGTAGTGCCCGGAGTGAAGGACGATCAGCCCCATTCCCTCGAGGACCCGCTCCTGTACCCGCTCGGCGACCGCGTGCGAGACCTCGTCGTGAGCCTCGTGACCCCACCACAACAGGACGTCGGTCTCCTCGAGGACGTCCTCGGTGAGGCCGTGCTCGGGTTCCTCGAGCGTCGCGGTACGGATCTCGTGGGCGGTCTCGCCGTCGCCGTGAGCGGCGAGCCCGTCGGCGATCGTCGCGTGAATACCGTCGGGATAGACGGCCGCAACGTCCTCGTCTTCGCGTTCGTGTCGAAACTCGTTCCAGATCGTAACCGTAGCCATCGCCTCGCTATCAGCGCGAACGCTCTTAGGTCGGCCGGTACACGATCCGAACTGTCACCCGTAAAGATAGTATTACGACAGCAGATGCGACACACACTCCGTGAAATACTGTCGTTCAGCCTGAAAGACAGTATGAGTATGGAGATTAATCGGTCACAACTCTTATTTCGGTCGCCCCCCGCCACTCTCTATGGACTGGGACCGCACACAATCACTCTCGAAATACCATGTTTCTCAGCACACGTCCCTCCCGACTGATCAACAATCGGGGGTTTCGCGATGATCGGCACCGGAATCGGTGTCGGTATCGTCGGTCTCGGCGGAATGGGGAACCTTCACGCGCGAAGCGTCTCGGAACTCGGCGCTGAGGTCGTTGCCGGAGCCGACCTCGTCGAGCAACAGCGCCGGCGCTTTGCCACCGAGTACGGGGCGACGACCTACGAAACCCACGAGGGACTCGTCGTCGACGACGCCGTCGATGCCGTCATCGTGACGACGCCCAACCGGTTTCACGAACCGATCGCCGTCGACGCCCTCGAGGCTGGCTGTCACGTGCTCGTCGAGAAACCGCTCGCACACACCCTCGAGAGCGCAGAGCGGATCGCCCGGACGGCGGCCGCTGCGGACGGAATCTGCATGGTGGGATTTCATAACCGCCACGCTGCGTCGATGGCGCTGTTCGACGAACAGCACGCGCGCGGCCGGTTCGGCGACCTCACCCACATCGAGGCGAACTACGTCCGGCGACGCGGCGTTCCCGGTCCCGGGTCCTGGTTCACGGACCCCGAACTCGCTGGCGGCGGTTCCCTGCTCGATATCGGCGTCCACGCCCTCGATCTCGCCCTTTACACGCTCGATTTCCCCGAGATAAGCGAAGTCTCCGGCGTCGCGAGAACCACGTTCGGAACGGAGGAGGAGTACGCCGACCCCGACGGGTTCGGCGAGAACTGGGACGCCGAGAGCGAGACGTACGAGGTCGACGACTCGGTCAGCGCCTTCATCCGGTGTGCGAACGGGGAAACGATCTCGCTCGAGGCCGCGTGGGCGACCAACCGCGAGGAGAGCATGGCCTTCCGCGTGCGCGGAACGGAGGCTGGTGCACAGTTCGATATCGGAGACACCAATCTTGACATCCTCGAGGCCGGCACGGCCGGCTGCGACCACTACGCCAACGTGGCCCTGACCGGCGACTCGTCGCTGACGGGCTACGAGGCACAGGACGAGCAGTTCCTCGCGACGATCGCCGCGGAGACGACCCCGGAGACGAACACCATCGAGGAGGCGCTGATCGTCCAGCGCGTGATCGACGCCATCTATCGCTCGAGCGAAACCGGTCGTGCGACGCAACTCGCAGAGGTCGACCTCGAGGCCGAACACCGAGCACGGATCAATTAGCGTCGGTTCGATTCCGAACGGCGGGCGCGGATCGACGATCGTACTAACCGGCTCTGTTGAAATCCCGTTTCCCGGATGTGATTTTGCGTAATATCACACACTCACCATAGCCGCGAACTGAACGCGACCTCTCCGAAAACCGTAAGTGAAAATAACGTTGAATTGAACTGTACGTTATGGCTGACCAGCGGATCGTTGAAATTATCCTTATTGGATCGTTTATCGGCGGGATATTGATGGCGAGTGTCTTCATCGCCGGTGAAATACTTCTTTGGGTTAGCTATGCAGTTGCGGTCTTCTCACTGTATCTCGCCTGGCGTCTCGTTCGAGCTATTGAGCAGATCGCTGAATCGATGTAGTCGAAAGATGTTCAATTCTCGACCTGTACTTGCCGTAGCGGGTTCTCCCGAGCGTTACCGAGTGAAAAGCGGCTATCTCGAGAGCGACCACTGACGGTCGGATAATCGTCGAAACGCAAAAAGCGCCGGCTCGAGCCCGATTAGAGAACTTCGTCGAAGTCGTGGTGGCCGTGGATGTCGACGCCATCCTCGGTGATCTCACAGAGGAAGACGCCGTTACCGGAGCCGGTGTCGCGCTCGACGGCGGACTTGATGCCGCGGGCGGCGACCGTCTTCGCCTCCTCGGTGGACATGTCCGGTTCGTAGGCCTGCTCTAAGTGGCCGTACGCGAGTTGCATCCCGGAGCCGGTGACGGTGTAGTCGTCTTCCATGACGCCGCCGGCGGGGTCGATGCTGTAGACGTGGCTCCCTTCGTCGTCGACGCCGCCCAGAATCGGGTGGATGGCGAAGAACGGGCCGCCGCGGGCGAAGTTACCCGCGAGCGTGGCCAGCGCGTCGATACTCATGTCCTCGCCGCGTCGAGCTTCGTAGAGGTTGACCTCAGCGCGGAGGCTGCCGATGAACGACTGTGCGCCGCCGACGCTGCCGACGAGGGTGAGGGCGGCGGTGGGGTGGATCTGCTCGACCTTCTGGACGTTCTTGTTCGAGACGAATCGACCGCCGAGGCTGGCGCGCATGTCCGTCGCGATGACGACGCCGTCGGCGGTCGAGATGCCGATCGTCGTCGTGCCGGTCTTGTTGACGTTCTCGAGGTCGGCGCGCGAGAGATCGTTCTGGGGCATCGAACCGACTTCGGGCTCGTACGGGTTCGGGTCGTCGGCCAACTGGTCGACGGTGCGGGAGAAGTCCGAATTATGTTGGGGTGATCGCATTGACCGAACGTTACGACCGGCACGGTATAAAACACCGGCGGTCACCACCGTCGTTTCCGCTTTCAGCACCGCGGTACTCGGACCCGTTCGGGGAACCCACCGCGGGACGATCAGCGCGACGAACGGCGCGGTCGGGTGCCCTTAGCGATCGAGAGCACACCACCGTCCTCCTCGAGTACGGTGACCACGGGCACCAACGCGCGTGTTCCATATCGAAATACATCACTAGTATCGAATATCTGTGGGCAAGTATTGGCAATCACGAGAGTACTTACGTCGTTTGTCGCTATAACCACGACTGTAATGCAAGATCCTATTATCAGGACCTGTGCGGGAGTATCCGGAGTGATCGATGAATGAGCGAGTTCATTCCGGGCGAACTGCGACCGACCGAAGAGCCGGTCCGAATCAACGAGGGACGACCGACGACGACGGTGGTTGTCGAAAATACCGGGGATCGACCGGTCCAGGTCGGCTCGCACTTTCACTTCTTCGAGGTCAACCCCGGTCTCGCGTTCGACCGCGAGGCCGCCTACGGAACCCGGCTAGACATTCCGGCGGGGACGGCGATCAGGTTCGAACCGGGCTGTGAACGCGAGGTCGACCTGGTCGACATCGGCGGCGATCGTATCCTCCACGGAATGGGCGGCCTCGTCGGCGGGGAACTCGACGACGAGGACGTCGCAACTCGAGCGATGGAGCGCGCTCGGGCGAAGGGCTACGTGACGGATCCCGGAAACGACCTCGCGGACGCGGAGGACGACTAGATGAGCCGAGAACTCCCGCGTCGGGAGTACACCGACCTGTTCGGGGCGACCGAGGGCGACCGACTTCGGCTGGGTGATACGGATCTGTTCGCGAAGATCGAGACGGATTACGGCGTACCCGGCGAAGAAGCCGTCTTCGGCGGCGGAAAGACGATGCGCGACGGGATGGGGATGCAATCCGGCACGACGCAGGCCGAAGGCACGCTCGATTGGGTCTTTACGAACGTCGTGATCGTCGATCCCGTTCTCGGGATCTGCAAGGGTGATATCGGCGTTCGCGACGGACAGATCGTCGGCGTCGGCAAGGCCGGCAACCCCGATACGATGGACGGCGTCGATATGGTGATCGGCCCGAGCACCGACACCGTTCCGGCTGACGGGCTGATCGCGACCCCTGGCGCGTTAGACATTCACGTCCATTTCAATAGTCCGCAACTGGTCGAGCACGCGCTCGCCTCGGGCGTGACGACGATGCTCGGCGGCGGCTTCGGCGGCGGCGCGACGACCTGTACACCCGGCCCGCGGAACATTCAGCGGTTCCTGCAGGCCGCCGAGGAGTGGCCGGTCAACGTCGGCTTCTACGGCAAGGGTAACAGCAGCAAACCCGCGGCCCTTCACGAACAGGTCGAAGCCGGTGCCTGTGGGCTCAAACTCCACGAGGACTGGGGCTCGACGCCGGCGGCGATCGATACCTGCCTCGAGGTGGCGGACGAGGAGGACGTGCAGGTCTGTATCCACACGGACACCTTGAACGAGTCGGGATTCGTCGAGGACACCTTCGACGCCATCGACGGCCGCGCGATCCACACCTTCCACATCGAGGGCGCGGGCGGCGGTCACGCCCCGGACGTCCTCGAGTTGATCGGCCACGAACACATGCTGCCGTCGTCGACGAACCCGTCGATGCCCTACACCGAGAACACGTTCGACGAGCACCTGGACATGGTGATGGTCTGTCACCATCTCAATCCCGACGTCCCCGAGGACGTCGCGTTCGCCGAGTCGCGCATCCGTGCGGAGACGCTCGGCGCGGAGGACGTGCTCCACGACACCGGAGCCATCTCGATGATGACCACCGACTCGCAGGCGATGGGACGGATGGCCGAGCTGGTCTGTCGAACGTGGCAGACCGCTCACAAGATGAAAAATCAGCGCGGCCCGCTCGAGGCGGACGAGGGGACCGACGCGGACAACGCCCGTATCGAGCGCTACGTCGCCAAGTACACGATCAACCCGGCGATCACCGCTGGCATCGACGAGTACGTCGGCTCGCTCGAGCCGGGCAAACTCGCGGACATCGCGCTGTGGGATCCGGCCTTCTTCGGCATCAAGCCGAAGGCGGTCATCAAGGGCGGGTTCCCGGTCTGGTCACAGATGGGCGAGGCAAACGGCTCGCTGATGACCTGCGAACCCGTCATCGGCCGCGAACGCGCCGGCGCACAGGGTCGGGCGAAACACGGGCTCTCGGTCACCTTCGTCAGCGAGGCCGCCTCCGAGAACGACGTCGGCGACGCCTACGACCTGAAGACGCCCGTCCGCCCCGTAACAGGCACGCGATCCGTCCGGAAGTCGGACATGCTGCACAACGATCACTGTCCGGACGACGTCAAGATCGACGCCCAGACGTTCGAGGTCGAAGTGAACGGCGAACACGTCACCTGCGAGCCGGCCGCCGACGTGCCGCTCGCACAGCGGTATCTGCTCTGAATAGATGTCACACAACACGACAGCCACGACGGTATCGACGCCGCGAACAGCACGCTCGAGCCGGCCGATTCGGACGGCGGCCTCGAGCGATCCAGCCCGGTCACCGGTTCGGTCGGAGGTGAGCCGATGAACCTCTCGCCCAAAGAGATGGAGCGACTGACGGTGTTCATGGCCGCCGAACTCGCTCGCCGCCGGCGAGACCGCGGCGTGAAGCTCAACCACCCCGAGACGGTCGCCTACATCTCCGACTGGGCCTGCGAGGCCGCCCGCGAGGGAAAGTCCGTCGCCCGGATCAGGACCGAGGCGACCCAGTTGCTTACCCGCGAAGACGTGATGGACGGCGTTCCCTCGATGATCGACATGATCCAGGTCGAGCCCGTCTTCCCTGACGGGACCAAGCTCGTGACGATCCACGACCCGATCCGTGCCGACAGCCGCGAGCAACTCGAGACGGTCGATCCGGGTCCCGGGGAGGACCTCGCGCGCGGTATCGACGGGAGGGGAGCCGGGAGAGACGGAGTCGACGGAGCGGACGACGATGAGACCGAGGCCCGCGCGACAGATGGCGGTCTCGAGCCGATGGAGGGCGAGTAGATGGGGTACCGAGACGTCGCGAAGGTCGGACTCGGCGGCCCGGTCGGCTCCGGTAAGACGGCGCTGGTCAAGCGACTCGTCCCCGAACTCGTCGAGCGGGGCTACGACGTCGGCGTCATCGCGAACGACATCATGACGCAGGAGGACGCCGACGTCTTCCGGGAGTCCTTCGCCGACCTCCTGCCCGAGGATCTGGTCCGAGGCGTCGAGACGGGTGCCTGTCCGCACACGGGGATCCGCGAAGATCCGTCGATGAACCTCGCGGCCATCGACGAGTTCACCGAGCGCCACCCCGAACTGGACGTCGTCCTCATCGAAAGCGGCGGCGACAACCTCGCGGCCACGTTCAACCCGGAACTGGCCGACTACTTCCTCTTCATCATCAGCGTCGCGGAGGGCGAGGACATTCCGCGAAAGCGCGGCCCCGGCGTCACCCAGGCCGACCTGCTGATCGTCAACAAGACGGACCTTGCGCCCCACGTCGACGCCGATCTGGACGTGATCGAGGCCGACGCCGCCGCGGTGCGAGACGACGAACCGTTCGTCTTCACCAACTGTAAGGACGGTTCCGGCGTCGACGACGTCCTCGAGCACGTCGAGCGAGAGGTGCTGTTCGCGTGAGTCTGGCCGACCCGGGCGACGGCGGGATCGACGCGACGCGCCTTCCGGCCGCCTTCGATGCCTACGCCGAGGAGTCCCTCGCGCAGGCCCCTGCCGGCGGACCGGGAAAGAACGGGCTGCTCGAGGCGACGTTCGCCCGCGACGGAGACAATCCGACTCGACTCGTCCGGGACTACGTCAACGTGCCCTACCACCTGACGGGAACGCTCGAGACGGATCCGGCACCCGGCCTCACGACGTTAATCGCCCAGGAGCCGACCGGCGGCGTCGCACAGGGGGACCGACACGGCATGGTGATCGACGCTCGAGCGGGCGCTCGCGCCCGCGTGACGACCCAGAGCGCGACGAAGGTCCACAGCATGCGCGCGAACTACGCCCACCTCGACGCCTCGCTCCGGGCCGAAGCGGGGAGCTACCTCGAGTACCTGCCGGGGCCGACGATTATCAACGAGGACGCGCGCTGTCTGCAGACCGTCTCGGTCGAACTCGAAGACGACGCGACCGTCGTCGTGGCTGACGTCCTCGTCCCGGACGGGTTGAGCGACCACGAGGCCTTCGGCTTCGACCACTACCACGCGCGCGTCGAGGCCGAACACGAGGGTCGATTGGTCTGTGCGGACGCCGTCGATCTGCGACCGAACGAACGCGACCCGCGCGATCCGGCGAGTGTCGGCGAGTACGGCGTCGTCGGCTCGCTGTACGTCTTTACGCCGACCGGAGACGAGGGGTCGGTCGACGGAGCGACGGGAACGAACGCCGACCTCGAGGATCTGACCGACGCGATTTACGGGCGAATCACGGACCGCGAGGGCGTTCGGGCCGGCGTCTCGACGCTTCCTCGCGACAGCGGAGCGATCGTCCGGATTCTCGGTCACCGCGAGGCAGACGTGACCGAGACGCTCCGCGCCGCGTGGGACGAAACCAGACGACGGACATTGGGGGTCGGCGCACCAGCCGACCGGCGGTACTGATGGAGCGAATCGACGGCGTCGTCGGAAACGTCCACGACGACGACGCCCTCGCGGCGCGACGGGACGAGCACGCGGACGCCGGCACGCTCGAGCGAGTCGTCGTCGACGCCGACAACCGACGGCGCTCGCGGTTCCGGGCGACGACGGATGCGGGAACGGACGTGGGCGTCGTCATCGACCGGGCCGCCGTCTCGGCCGGCGACGTCCTGCTCGCCGAGGACGATCGAATGATCGTGATCGTGTTCGAGCCGCGGGAGGCGCTCGCGGTGACGCTTCCCGAAGCCACCGCCGAGCGACTCGAGGCGGCGATCGAACTCGGCCACCGAATCGGGAACCAACACTGGGACCTCGCGGTCGAAGACGGCGTCGTCTACGTCCCGCTCGAGGCCGATCGCCACATCGTCGAGCGCGTCGTCGCCGACATCGTCCCCGGTTCCGCCGTCCACGAGACGACCGTCGAAGCGGAGCTGTTCGTGACGGACCTCGAGCACGCCGAGACGGATCGCGCACACGACTTCGAGCGCGGAGCCCACGCTCACGAGCACTCGCACAGGGAGCACAGCCACGAACACGGGAAACACGATACCCACCGCGATCACCCGCACGGAGCGCGGACGAACGAGCACGATCATGACCACTGATCCCGACTCGTTTCTGACCGCGCTCCGCCTCTCGGACTCGTTTCTCCCCGTCGGCGGCTACACGGCTTCCTACGGCGTCGAGCAGTACATCAACGAGGATCGGATCGAGGACGGCGACGATCTGCAGGCGCTGCTCGAGGGCTACCTCCGGCGCGTGGTCGGCCCCTGCGAGACCATCGCGGTAGCGAACGCCCACGCCGCGAGCGGTGCGGGCGACCTCGAGGCTCTGCTGGCCGTCGACGAGCGATTCCACGCGGTAACGATGCCGCGGGAGTTTCGCGAGAGTTCGACGAAAGCGGGGGCGAAGCTGTGCGAGCTGCTGGCGGAAACGGACGATCGATCGGCCGGCGCTTGCGCGACGGGGAGTCGCGACAACGGTGGCGATAGCGACGATCTCGAGTCTGCGTTCGCCGAGACTATCGCGACCGACGAAACGCCGGGCCACTACCCGGTCGTCTTCGGTGTCGTCGCCGAAACACGGGGGCTCTCGAGACTCGAGGCCTGTCTCGCACACGCCTACGCGTTCGTTACGGGGCTGCTCGGGGCGGCCCAGCGGCTCGGCCGGTTCGGCCACACCGAGATCCAGTCGGTGCTCGAGTCGCTTCGGCCGGTGATCGCGGCCGTCTGCGAGCGCCGCGTCGGCGACGACGTGACGGCGATGGTCTCGTTTGCGCCGCTCGCGGAGATCATGGGAATGCGCCACGAGCGGGCCGACAGGCGGCTATTCATGAGTTAACAGATCTGCCTGGACGCGAGGAGTGTCAGCTCACAACGGTCACTTCGCCGGATCGTGGGTGGCGGCCAGTCCCGACGACACCAGGCGGCGGAGGAGGACCACGATCCCGTTCTCGAGACCGCGGGCGAAGATCGCCTGTTCGTCCGCCTTGGTGTCGTCGTCGCTCGGATAGTACGTTCCGATCAGGAGCGTCTCCCGATCGACGAGCAGTATCCGGCTGACGGCGACGTTCT
This sequence comes from Natronorubrum halophilum, assembly GCF_003670115.1. Classification (NCBI taxonomy): domain Archaea; kingdom Methanobacteriati; phylum Methanobacteriota; class Halobacteria; order Halobacteriales; family Natrialbaceae; genus Natronorubrum; species Natronorubrum halophilum. Next base: position 878,164 of record NZ_QQTY01000002.1, on the reverse strand, counting down.
GATCGGATGAGTGCGAACTGAGCCAGTCGAGGCCGGTTTCGAAGACGCGGACGGTCGGCAGTTCGACGCCCAATTGGTTGATAATTGTGTCAGTCTTTCCGCCGAGGAGAATCGAGAGCTCCCGATCGACTGCACTGTGTAACTCGTCGAATAGCGTCTCCGACAGGATATCCTCGTCGACGACGAGCAGCGCCACTTCCGACTCCGCTTCGTCGATGAGGTCGATCATTCGCGACTCGATCGCCTCGTGGCCCGAGAGCGACCAGACTTCCTGAACCCGGTCGCTCTCCGAGTTGGGTTCGCGCCGCTCGACGCTCTCGAGTTGTGCGTGGAGCGTGTCGATCCGATTGTCGTACTTTTTGCGAAGCGTCCGCGTCGCCTCGTCGATTTCGACGGCCCGATACTGTTGGGGACTCGAGTGTTGGACCTCGACCAGACCCTGCGACTCGAGGACGCGAATGGCGTCGTACACGCGCGTCCGCGGAACGTCAGAGATTTCATGTATTTCCTTGGCCGTCCCCGACGGGAGCCGAGTCAACGCCAAAAAGCAGCGCGCCTCGTACTCCTGGAGGCCGAGTTCCTGTAGCAGACTAACCGCTTCCGCTGTGTTTTCACTTGACATGCCCAACCACGAGTTCGGATAACCGAACACCGCTGATAGGTCGTGAAGGCGGAAAAGCATTCGCCTGTTGGTATCATGGAGCGACGTGCCTATCCGTTGTCGAGGCATCTTCCGATGCTACTCGTCATAATTTCGAGAAGAATCAGCTTATCGTCGCTCGGGCACTGAATTCACTCAGATAATCACACAAGCTATTTCACTCTCCGACTTCAAAGGTGCGATGGCGCGCGCCGTCACGGCCCAACCACGACGGCGTTCGCCAATTTACTAGCAGCAACTGTGTCGAAGAATTCGATTCCTGAGTGCTCGATACCGAACCGTCATCACGGCTCGAGCGATCGCTACGAACGGACACAGAAGGAGCCATACTGCCGGTGTAGATCCGTTTCGACGAGAGCCGTTTTCCAGTATCGTCCGTTCTCCCGTTCGCCGGAGCGTGACCCGATCACGGTCGGCAAACTGGCGGATCCGTGATCGCGGTGTACGGTTACAGCGGTCCCGGTTTCACGGTACTGCGTCGTATCGATTGGCCGAACGATGGAGTCCGAACGCGCTGTCTCAGTCGTCGTCGGGACGCGGTGCGCCTTCGTACTTGCGCATCTTTTCGGATTTATCGGAAATCGTCTCGTAAATCCGTTGGAGCGTCTCCTCGGCCTCGAGCAAATTGTGGTTCTCGAGCAGCTGACGACCCTCATCGGACAGGCCGTAGAACTTCCACGGATAGCCCTGTCGGCGCTCCTCGTCGGGCAGCGTGGCCTCCTCGACGATGCCGGCGTCGATCAACTTCTGGACGTGTTTGTAGACGGTCGCCTCGCTCACGCTCGGATTCAACTGCTCGAGTTCGTACATCGAGGGTAACTGGTCGGGGTGTTGGAGGATGTTGGTACACAGCGCGAACCGCGTCCGTTGCGTGACGAAATGGAGGAGTTCGCGCGTCTCCGCCCCGTTAGCCGAACCCACGTCGGTACTCATGGAGCCATCTACGCACCCCTGGACCAAGTAAGTTACCCTGGAGTAAATCACCCCTGGGTAACCCACGTGGAGAGAGTGAACAGGTTTCGGAAACGGAAACGGTGGAGCAAACCCTATTTCCGTGACCTGCGAACCACGAGCCATGACGAATGAGTCGCCGCCGATCCCGGATGCGGTCCTCACGAGCGCGACGGAGCGCCTCGAGGCCGATAGCCTCTCGCTCGCGGAGAACGAGGCGCTCCTCCGCGCGCTGAGCGAACTGCGGCCGGTTTACGAGCGCGAGCGCTCGTATTTCGTCCTCGGAAACTACGACCGCGAGCCGATGGCGCGATTGAATCTCGTGGTCGACCGGCTCAACCGCCGCTCGGACGCCTACGCCTTCCGAATGAGCGACGTTCGCGGCGGCTGGAACAACGGCATCCAGAAGTTCTGTCTGATCGCGGATCTCGTCACGCACATCGTCGGGGTCGCCGAAAAAGAACCGAGCGGGTTCCTCGTCGAGCAGGGCCTGCTCGTAGGTACCGAGGAGTACTTCGAGAAGAGCCACGTGCTCAAGCGAGCGTACCCTGACACCGAGGAGGACCACCCCTACGGCTGGATGGAAGACGGCGTCTTCGAGTTGCTCGAGGCGGAGGACCGTCTGTACCACTGGGAGACGGAAGACGACCTCGTTGCGACGGTCGAGACCCTGCCGTAGCGAAACGCGCCCGATCAGGTGTGACCCGACACCGCAACCGGTTCGTAGGGGTCCTCGAGATACGCGATATCCGACTCCGAAAGCGAGATCTCGAGCGCCTCGACGGCCTGCTCGAGGTGTTCGACGCTCGTCGTGCCGATAATCGGTGCGTCGACCCATTCTTTGTGGAGCAACCACGCCAGCGAGATCTGGGCCATCGTCACGTCCCTGTCGGCCGCAACCTCCGCGACGCGCTCGTTGACCTCCCGCCCGCCGCCTTCCCGATACGGATGTTCGTACATGTGCTCTTCCGTTTCGCCGCGTTTCGTGGCGTCGATCTCCTCGTGGGGACGGGTGAGATAGCCGCGAGCCAGCGGCGACCACGGCATCACGCCGATCCCTTCGTTCGCACAGAGGGGCAGCATCTCACGCTCCTCCTCGCGGTAGACGAGGTTGTAGTGGTTTTGCATCGTCGCGAATCGCTCGAGACCGAACTGGTCGCTCGTCGAAAGCGCTTGCGCGAACTGGTGTGCCCACATCGAGGACGCCCCGATGTGGCGGACGTGGCCCCGCCGAACCGCGTCGTCGAGCGCCCGGAGCGTCGTCTCGACCGGCGTGTCGTAATCCCAGCGGTGGGGCTGGTAGAGGTCGATGGTGTCCACTCCGAGTCGGTCTCGGCTGGCCGCGAGTTCCTGCTCGATCGCCTTCCGGGAGAGTCCGCCCGAGTTCGGATCGTCCTCACGCATCTGGAAGTAGCCTTTCGTGGCGATGATCGAGCGCTCGCGATGGCCCTCGAGCGCATCGCCCAAAATACGCTCGGACTCGCCCCGCGAGTACATGTTCGCCGTATCGAAGAAGTTGATTCCGAGGTCGATCGCGCGCTCGATAATTTCCTCGCTCTCTTCGTCGTCCAGAACCCACTCACGCCAGTCGCTCGAGCCGAAACTCATACAGCCCAGACAGAGCCGACTGACTTCCATTCCGGTCGAACCGAGGGTCGTGTACTCCATACCGATCGAACGCGGGCCGACGGAAAAACGGTACGTGGTGCGGCAACTTACGACAGTCAGACGAGTCCCCTGAGCAGCGATCCAAACAGCGGCAAGCCGATCGCACTGGCGACGGTCAGATAGACGACCGGCGTCATCTCGAGGACGGGGCGCAGTGATCCGCCGAGCGAGAGCGCGAAGACGACGAGAACGAGCGCGCCGAAGCCGACCGCGCCGAGAGCGGCACGCGGCAGGGTCGCCGAGACGAGTCCGATCAGTCCGCCGCCGAGGACGAGGCCGAACCAGTGGAGCCACGAGAGCACTAGGCCGATGGCGATTGCGATACCGACCGCGACGGCGTGCGCTCGAGGCTCCGTTCTGAGACGCTCGAGGACGGTCTCGACGCGTTCGCTCACGGCGGCGTGGTTCTCGCCGTCGGCCACGTAGACGGCCGATCCGATTCGGTCACGACGATCCCTCCGTGAACGTGACCGTGACGTCGCCGTCGCTCGTCCGGTCCATCGGTTTCTGGTCGTTGTCGATCCAGCGCTCGAACTGATCGTCGTAGTGTGCGGAGAAGTAGTCCCCGGAGTTCCCGCCGGGCAGAACCGCCGTGGCGTCCCCGCCGGGTTCGACGACCATCCGCCAACTGGAGCCGACGGCGCTCTCGACGCGGTAGTTATTGACCGTCGCGCGCGACCCGTCGAGCGGCCGCTCGTCGTAGTCGAGGAAGGGTGCCTCCGCGCCGAACGGGTGTTCGATCGTCCGCGTCGTGTTCCAGTCGCCGTAGACGTCCCAGCCCTCGTCGTCGATCTCCTCGAGCGCCTCCATCAGCGCCTCCACCATCGTTTCCGCTCGCGATCGGTCCACGTAGAGGTCGCTGTCGTCGGGGAGCGTCGCGATTTCCCAATCGCCCGGATAGTACGACTCGTCGAGGTTGGCGTCCCCGAACTGGGGCTCGAGGGTCAGCCGGCGGACGTGGTCCACCCACCGGGCGAAGACGAGCGCACCCGCGCTGTTCCGGTCCATCCGTCGGTCCCAGCCGTCGAGCGTCGCGGCAGCGTCTTCGAGCCCGTCGTCGGCCTCGTGGGCCTCGAGCGCCTCGAGCAGTTCGGGCACGAACTGGTCCGCCCGTCCGTCGCGGGTATCGGACTGGAGGTCACGGTGAAACTCGGGGTCCGTGGCCTCGCCGCTCGCAACTCGCTCGTCCAGCTGATCGTAGATCCGCGCGCCGCGGTACGGCGAGGCGTAGGCGACGCCGACGTAGTGTTCGGGATCGTCGACGACGCGCTGGTTGGCCGTCGCGAGCACGTCCGGATCGATCGCGTGAGGTTTCTCCTCGAAGGGGACGAACCCGTCCCACGAGGACTCGCCGAACGGAGTGAACCCCTCCCACTCGCCCTCGCCCGCGGAGCCGTCGAAGACCCGATTCCCGGACACCGCCTCGCCGTCGACCGTTCGGACGGGGAGTTTGCCCGTCGCGTAGTACAGCGTCCGACCGTCGGTGTCCGCGTAGACGAGATTCTGCGTCGGCAGATCGAACCTCCGGGTCGCCTCGAGGAGGTCCTCGAGACCGCCGCTCCGGCCGAACTCGTAGATCGCCTCGGTCGTCCGGGTGGCGGTGTGGCCGGTCCAGGCGACGCCGACCGTCCGTTGCTCGCGCTCGAGCACCGGTCCGTGGACCGTTCTCCGGAGGGTGATCGTCCGGTTCTCATCACCCGCGACGGCGAGTTCTCGCTCCGAAGTTTCGAACTCTCGCCACTCGCCCGCATACCGGTAGCGTTCGCCGTCGGCATCGATCTCGTAGCGATAGCAATCGAGCACGTCGGCACCGACGTTGGTGAACGACCACGTGCCGGACTCGTTGGCTCCCGAAATGACGAAGGGAACGCCCGGGAAGGTCGCCCCCCGAACCGAGGTCTCGAGCGTCTCGACGTGTTGTTCGTACCACAGCGGCGGCGTCATCAGCGTGAGGTGTGGATCGTACGCGACGATCGGAGCCCCGCTGGCGGTGTGCTCGCCCGAGACGACCCAGCTGTTCGATCCGACGCCCGTCGGCGACTCGAACCGCGAGAGCCAACTCGCCAGTTCCGAGCCGACCGCGTCGACTGCGTCGTTCGATCCGTCCGAGTTCCCCGTCTCCGACCCGGTCTCGTCACCCGAATCGCTGTCACCGCCCTCGAGGCGATCCGCATCGACGGCGTCGCGGAGGATCGGCGTGTCGTGATCCAGCCGCTCCGGATACAGCGTCTCGGCGAGCTCCTCGCCGAGCCGATCGGCCACGAGTTCCCGCCGGAGTTCGCCGAAGTTCCCCGTCAGATCCCACGAAATCTGTTTTTCCATCAGCATCGAGTCGACCGGCGTCCACTCGCGCGGTTCGTATCCGAGAAGTTCGAACTCAAGGGGGAGGGGCTCGCGCTCGATCGCTTCGTTGACGCCGTCCGCGTAGGCCTCGACGAGCGCTCCCGCGGGGGTCCCGACGATGTGCTCCCAGGTCGCTTCGGCCGCTTCGGCGAACGCCATCCGCACGTGGAACTCGTCGTCCTCGAGCGTGGCGTCGCCGACGAGTTCGGAGAGCTGGCCGCGCATAACCCGCCGCTGGAGGTCGAGTTGGAAGAGTCGATCGAACGCCTGGACGTAGCCGACGGCGAAGTACGCCGCCGCCTCGTCGTCCGCTTCGACGTGCGGAACGCCGTCGTCGTCGACGCGGACGGTCGCCTCGCCGTGCGGGCTTTCGACCGACTCCGAAAGCGTTCGGTCGGCCGCGTTCCAGGCCCGCCCCGACAGGGGCGCGAACTGCTCGAGCAGTTCTCGAGCGCCGGTCAGCGTCAGGCCGCCGATTCCCGCGGCGAGCGCGCCGGCGAGAACGCCGCGGCGTGTGGTGTCTGCTGGCACTATTCGAAATATGTTTGATCCCCGATAATGAGCGTATCGGCTGGCTCCGTCAGCCTCGACTCGGAGATCAAGAGAGGGAGTTCATACACCATTCACCGCGTCGAGCTACCTGATACTCGTCAAGAACGGCGTGCGGGATATAGAGCAGGAATGTTGCACGAGGCTGGGATCGACTTGTGAAGAGTAGTGATCGATCAGTACAGAGAATCGTTTATCACTGAAATGGGAGCTTTCGGCGTGCAAACCGTTCGACTGACGAATTACGGCAACGTGGCGACAAAGCCATCGGTGTAGTACTGCTCGATCTCAAACCTCCGAATGATACAGAGAGCGTCTAAGCAAGGAACTTATCCGAGCCGAGGGTCTCAACGTGTATATGAGTGAACGGGGCGGGGCTTCTGAAAAGGCGTTCTGGGGAGAAACGGACGACACCGAGGCTCTCCAGCACTATCGCACCCTCCTCAATACGATCGACGACGGGATCTATCGACTCGACACGGAAGACCGCCTCGTTTCGGTCAACAACGTCATCGTCGAGATAGCCGGATACACACGTGAGGAACTGCTCGGCGAGCACGTGTCCGTGCTTTTCGGTGACGACAGTACGACGATCGAACACGAGATCGACCGCCTCCGAGCGACCCCCTCCGATCAAAGCGAGTTACTCGATCTCACCATGGAGACCGCCGAGGGGGACCAAATTCGCTGCGAAGTGCGGGTGAACGTGCTCGACGCGGATGATACCGTACAAGGAACAGTCGGGATCGTTCGCGAAATTGGCGAACGCAAACAGGCGGAAACGGAAGCCACCGAAGCGACTTTTCGTCGACTGTTCGAGAACGTGCCCGGTAACTATCTCATCGTACAGCCCGAGGACCACGAGATAGTGGCCGTGAGCGATGCGTATCTGGACGCGACGATGACCGAGCGGGCGGAGATTATGGGGAAGACGTTGTTCGAAATCTTCCCGAACAATCCCGACGATCCGGCCGAGGGCGTCGGAAACCTGCGTGAATCACTCGAGAGAGTAGCGGAGACCGGGGAGGCCGACGTCATGCCGGTGACGCACTATCCGATCCCTGATCGCGAATCCGACAGCGACGAGTTCGAGGAACGCTGGTGGAGTCCGATCAATTCGCCGGTGTTTGACGCGACTGGCAAAATCGACTACGTCGTCCACAGTGTCGAGGATATCACTCCAATCGTCCAGGAACTCCAAGCAGACGGCGAGCAGGAGCTGCTACACGATCCAGACACGGCAAAATCACAGCTCGCATCGGACATCGTGTTGCGCGGACAGGAGTTACTACAACAGGCAAAGCGAGAAGCGTACGAACAGCTGCACGAGAGCGAAGAACGCTTTCGCGCGTTGGTCACAACCACGTCGGACGCAGTGTTCAGTGCGAACGCGGATTGGACCGAGTTGCACAGTTTAGCGGGGTCGGATTTCCTCGCTGACGCCGACGAGCAAGGGCCGTCATGGGTCGAAAAATACGTTCCACCCGAAGACCAGCCGCACGTTCGGGAAGCCATTGACGAAGCAATTCGCACGAAAAGCAGCTTCGAGTTGGAACACCGAGTCGTTCGTGAAGACGGCACAGTAGCTTGGATTGTCTCGCGTGCCACACCGCTCTTGGATGAGGGTGGCGAAATCACTCGATGGTTAGGAGCGGCAAACGACGTAACCGAGCGGGTCGAACGCGAGCGCTATCTCGAGGATGCAAAAGAGCGACTGGAGGCGGCGGCCGAAGCCGGCGCTGTCGGAACATGGGAGTGGCATATTTCCGATGACCAGATGGTTACCAGTGCTTCCTTCGCCAAGAAGTACGGGATCGATCCCGACGCGGCCACCGAGGGCGTATCACTCGACCAGTTCCTCTTGACCATCCACGAAGACGATCGCGAGCGGATCAAACGAAAAATCGAGGGCGCCATCGAATCGGGGGAGCAGTACGAAGAAGAGTACCGCGTTTGGGACGACGACGACGAACTTCGCTGGGTCGTTGCGCGCGGTCACGTCGAGTACGACGATGACGGTACTCCAGTGTCGTTCCCTGGCGCCCTGGCCGATATCACCGAGCGCAAGCAGTTCGAGCGGCGACTCGAGGAATCCAACGAGCGTCTCGAACAGTTCGCCTACGCTGCCTCTCACGACCTGCAAGAACCCCTGCGGATGGTCACGAGCTATCTCCAGTTGATCGAACGCCGCTACGCCGATGAGCTCAACGAGGACGGTAAGGAGTTCATCGACTTCGCCGTCGATGGTGCCGACCGGATGCACGACATGATCAAGGGATTGCTCGAGTATTCACGGGTCGAAAGGCGCGGCGATCCCTTCGAACCGATCGATCTGGACGCCGTTCTCGCGGATGTTCGCCGGGACCTCAAGATAAAAATCGAAGAGAGCGACGCCGCAATCACGGTCGAGTCGCTGCCTCGTGTCGAGGGCGACCCAGGGCAGTTACGCCAGGTATTCCAGAACTTGGTCGATAACGCCATCGAGTACAGCGACGACCCGCCACAGGTAGATGTTTCGGCTGTGCGGAACGGTTCCGAGGTAATCGTCTCAGTCACCGACGATGGGATCGGAATTGACCCGGACGACAGAGAGCGTGTCTTCGAAGTATTCCAGCGCCTGCACGCGCAGGGCGAGCATTCGGGTACGGGGGTCGGCCTCGCGCTCTGTAAGCGCATTGTCGAGCGTCACGGTGGCGACATCTGGGTCGAGTCCGAACCGGGCGAGGGCGCGACCTTTTCGTTTACGCTCCCTGTTGCAAGCGGTGACGATACGTAAAATCACTCTACCGTAGCCGCTGAACGTCAATGCAGGCCTGATCGCACAACTGTGCGATCAGTGTGTGAAATCGTTTCGGTTGTTACTATACGGACTGGTTGATCCGTTCCAGTCAGGGGTCAGCTTCCTGTGAGATATGCGCGTTCTATTCAACAGCGGCTGCTCATTCTGCGTGAACACTATCAAAAACGGCGTGTTGACTACAGAGCAGATAGACAACCGACCGAGAGATATCGGCCGGTGAGAGAAAAAGTTCAACTCCCGTCGCGTCCTATACTAAGGTTATGGAACGCTACGTTGACGGCTTCGTTATCCCGATCCCGAATGATCAACTCAATTCGTACCGCGAAATGGCCGACGAGGCCGGAAAACTCTGGATTGAACACGGTGCTCTCGAGTACTTCGAAGGGGTCGGAGACGACATGGAGCCCGACATGGATGGGATGCCGACGGTGACCTTCCCACAACTCGCAGAAACAGGGGACAACGAGACGGTCGTGTTCTCATTTATCGTGTTCGAGTCGCGGGACCACCGCGACGAGGTGAACGCGAAGGTGATGGAAGACCCCGCGATGGATCCGGACAACTTCGATGAGGAGATGCCCTTTGACACGGAGCGCATGTCGTACGGCGGTTTCCGTTCCATCGTCAGTTACGAAAACTGATGAACGAAACCAACGGTGGACATCGGCTCGTGCCGAGATACTATTACCGATTCGGCTACCGGTAACGGCGGCTTCGCAACGACTGGCGTGTGAACGATGCGCTGTGTATCTTGCACGAGGCTACGCACAGTATCCGTAACTGGTGGGAAGCCAGCGGTAACTACTCGTACGTAGTTACTGATCAGTACAGGGATCAACTGTATTATATATCTGTGAACTGATTACGGTGTGTGCAACAAGAGAGCGTCCAGAAGCTTCTCCCGCTGCTTGTCATATCGGGTCTTGTTCATGTAGGACTCGGTCTTTCGAGCGATAATGTACTTGTTGCGGACTCCGGAATCGGTTATGCTCTGATTGGTATTGCGTGGCTCTGGTCCTCTTCGTAACTCAGTACACAGTCTCAAGTTCCGTTGAATGCCCGACCTCCCAGTGTGAAGTGCGAGTGAAACGCGACGATTCCATCGTCCACGAGTCCTCACACCAGATTGGAGAGAGGGGATAGCATAGCTCACGGAGGTTCACTCCGAATACGGTTACGGGAGTCGGTTTTCCCTTCCGCGGTCGAACCGGGCCGTTGCAAACTTCCATAGCCCATGCCGCCGTTATCAGTACCCATGACTCGTCTTCAGCGGACGCGAACGCCGGACGGTCGCCGACTCGAGGTCTCACACGTCCTGTCCGTCCCTGCGGCCGACGCGTGGGAGGTGCTCGTCGACACCGCTCGATGGCCCGAGTGGTCGCCGCTCGTAAACGGCGTCGAGTCCACCGACCGACGGATTCGAACCGGGACGACGGGTCGGGTGCGAGTGTCCGGCGTCTGGGTTCCGTTTCGGATCACCGACTGTTCGGACTACCGGTGGAGTTGGCGAATCTCGAGGGTGCCGGTGGCATCCCACCGGGTCGACGACCTGCGGGAGGGACGGTGTCGAATCGCCTTCGAACTCCCGTTGCACGCCGTCGGCTCCGTGCCGGTCTGTTTGCGCGCGCTCGAGCGACTCGAGGAACTGCTGGTCGCCGAGGAATGAGCGCGAGAGCCGTACCGAGCGGCGTACCGTCGGTGCAACTAACGTTATGTTAGCTGGTTCGAACCCGAACTGCTAAAGCCGCTCGCGACGTAGCCGCGGATCAACCACGATGTCATCTCCACGGACGAAGTCCCGCGAGGACCCCGTCGACGCCTGCCCCGTTATCGAATCGCTCGAGCAGATCGGCTCCCAGTGGCGACTCGCCGTTCTCCACGAACTGCTTACGGGCGAGCAGCGCTTCAACGAACTCAAGCGCTCGACCGGCGCGAACGCGCGCACCCTCTCGCGCGTGCTCGACGACCTCGGCGAGATGGGGTTCGTCGAACGCCGTCTCGAGGAAGACGCCCCGATCGCGACCTACTACAGTTTGACCGACAAAGGCGAGTCGCTCGAGCCGGTGTTCGACGAGATCGAGTGTTGGGCCGGCTCGTGGCTCGACGGGTTCGAGAACTGACTCGACGGCATCGCTCATTCGAGTGATTCGCCGGGATAACACTTCTCGGCCAGTGCAACGGGCCGCATCGTCAGCCCACAGCGCAGAGTACTGTTGTATCGTGTCGGTAATTCAAGATCTATGTTTGTACCAGTACACATTTACTTACTGACCGCTTATCTGTCGTATGTCCGACCGTCGCCCGGATGATCGAGGAAGTGCCGCACTTTCTCGGCGCACCTTCGTCGCCGGAGGGTTGCTCGTCGGTGTCGGCGGTGCGATGATGCTGGGTGACTCGTATGCGTTTTCTCAGACGGTGGCAAGCCGCGTGACGAATGTGGCAACGGCAGAGGACGAGTCGGCACTGCTCGGAGTGAGCCCCGTTTCGTCGGTTGAGGCCGGCGGCGGTGAGACCCCGCTCGTTACGGTGACGAACAACACGGCCACCGTCCTGACGGTTTCGACCGCGCTCGCGGACTCCTCGCAGGGATCGGTCACTCCGGCGAGTAGCTCGCTCGAGAGCGGTGCTTCCAACACGGTCTCGGTTTCGGTTGCGGGCGGGAGTGCGACCGGGACGAACGCGCTCTCGTTCGGGATTACGGCGACCGATGGCGAGGGGATTTCGATATCGATGACCCGTTCGGTCGACATCGTAAAACCAGCGTCCCTGGTTCGATCGATCAGGGACCAATCGCGGAACAACAACGCCGAATATCAGGTCACCTATCAGGTGTCCGGAGTCGATACGTTCGACAGCATCACCGTGACGTTCGAAAACCTCGACCTCGGCTGGGTCGGGGACGTGACGAAATCATGGACCGACACCGAGGGGGTGATCACGTATTCTCGGGGCGGCGCTGCGAACAGCGAGTACCTGATCACCTTCGACGTGTACGACGCGAGCGGTTCGATCGTGCTCTCGGAGTCGGTGACCGACATCGCGGACGGCGACGAACCGCCGGGGAATCAACAGCCGACCGACCCGGACGGGCCACGACTCGAGTCGTTCACCGTCACCGACGAGACGTTGCACAACAATACGGACTACACGGTTACGTACGAACTCTCCAACCCCGATCGATTCGAGGAGGTCCGCGTGACGTTCGAGAACACCGAACCGAACAAAAGCTGGGCGACGAGGACCGAAACGGCCGGCGCGTTCACGACGGGATCGGTTACGTACGAACAGGGCGGAACGGAGGGCGATACGTACGAAATCACCGTCGACGTCGTGAACACGAGCGGGATCGTCGTCGATTCAGGCACGGTTACACACGTTGCAGGGTCGGACGGGACGGTCTCGTTTCCGGAGTGAGTCGTATCGGTTCGGTTCAGGTGCGACGGTACGACGCATCCGACGGCTACTCAAAAATACACACGAACGTGCACATAGAAACCCCTTTACTACCCGACTTCCATCACCGACATGAATGAGTCTTGCCGATTCGGACCGCGAACTCGTCGTCGAAGAACTGGGGCGAGAGCCGTCCCCGGCCGAGGCGGCGCTGTTCGAGAACCTCTGGAGCGAACACTGCGCGTACCGCTCCTCGAGACCGCTGCTCTCGGCCTTCGAAAGCGAGGACGAGCAGGTCGTCATCGGGCCGGGTGACGACGCCGCAGTCGTCGCGTTGCCCGAGAGCGAAGACGACGAGACGGGCGAGGACGGGGCGAGCACGTACATTACGATGGGGATCGAGAGCCACAACCACCCCTCCTACGTGGATCCCTTCGACGGAGCCGCGACGGGCGTCGGGGGAATCGTTCGGGACACCCTCTCGATGGGCGCGTACCCGATCGCGCTAGCGGACTCGCTGTACTTCGGCGAGTTCGACGACGAGCACTCGAAGTACCTCTTCGAGGGCGTCGTCGAGGGGATCAGCCACTACGGTAACTGTATCGGCGTCCCCACGGTCGCAGGGAGCGTCGACTTCCACCCCGACTACGAGGGGAATCCGTTGGTCAACGTCGCCTGCGTCGGCCTGACCGACGAGGAACGGCTCGTCACGGCCGTCGCACAGGAAGCCGGCAACAAGCTGGTGCTCGTCGGCAACGGAACCGGTCGCGACGGACTGGGCGGCGCGAGCTTCGCCAGCGAGGATCTGGCCGAAGACGCCGAAACCGAAGACCGACCCGCGGTTCAGGTCGGCGACCCGTACGCCGAGAAGCTGCTCATCGAGGCCAACGAGGAACTCGTCGCGGAGGGACTCATCGAGTCCGCCCGCGACCTCGGAGCCGCGGGCCTCGGTGGTGCCTCGAGCGAACTGGTCGCCAAAGGCGGTCTCGGCGCACACATCGAACTCGAGCGGGTCCACCAGCGCGAGCCGAACATGAACGCCCTCGAGATCCTGCTGGCCGAGTCCCAGGAGCGGATGTGTTACGAGGTCGAACCGGAGAACGTCGAGCGCGTGCGCGAGATCGCCGAGCGGTTCGATCTGGGCTGTTCGGTTATCGGCGAAGTCACGGCGGGGAACTACACCTGTACGTTTAACGGGGAGACCGTCGTCGACGTCGACGCCTTCTTCCTCGGGGAGGGCGCGCCGATGAACGACCTCGCGAGCGAGGCACCGACCCAGCCCGGCACCGACCTTCCCGACGTCGGTCTCGAGGCGGCGTTCGACGCCGTGGTCTCGAGTCCGAACACCGCCTCGAAGCGGTGGGTCTACCGGCAGTACGACCACGAGGTCGGCGTGCGAACGAGCGTCGGACCGGGCGACGACGCCGCGATTATTGCGGTTCGCGAAGCGAACCAGGGGCTCGCGATCTCCGCCGGCGCGGCACCGAACTGGACGGCTGCCGCGCCCTACGAAGGTGCGCGGGCGATCGCCCTCGAGAACGCGACGAACATCGCGGCCAAGGGAGCGACGCCGCTCGCCGCCGTCGACTGTCTCAACGGCGGCAACCCGGAGAAGCCGGAGGTCTACGGCGGCTTCAAAGGAATCGTCGACGGCCTCGCGGATATGTGTGAAACGCTGTCGGCTCCGGTCGTCGGCGGGAACGTCTCGCTGTACAACGACTCCGTCGCCGGCCCGATTCCGCCGACGCCGACGCTCGCGATGGTCGGATCGAAAGACGGCTACGACGCGCCGTCGTTGTCGGTCGAGTCCGACGGCACACTGTTGCTGGTCGGCGACGTGGGGCTCGAGGACGACGAGCTCCGCCTCGGCGGCTCCGAGTACCTCGCTCGCTCCGGTGGCAGCGATCGGTTCCCGGCCCTGCCGAACGAACCCGCTGCCGTCGTCAAGGCGCTCGCCGGCGTCGCGAACGCGGAGTCGACGCTCGCAGTTCACGACGTTAGCCACGGGGGTCTCGCCGTCGCCCTCGCCGAGATGGTTACCGACGACGCCGGACTCGACGTTTCGATTCCGGTCTCCGAATCGGAACGCGAGACGGCCGCTGCAGCCGCGCTCTTCCACGAACAGCCGGGTAGAGCGCTGATCCAGACCGAGTCGCCGGCGGCCGTCGTCGAGGCGTTCGACGGCGTCGCTCCGGTCGTCGAACTCGGCGCGGCGACCGCGGACGGGACCCTCGAGATCGGAATCGGCGATCGGACGATCGCGACCGACGCGGCTGGGATTCGAGAGCGACGCGCGACGATCGAGCGCGAACTCGAGTGAGGCCGCGCCTCGGGACGTGAATGCTGCCCGGTATCTTGATATACTCCCAGTACAACTCCTATCACGAACCGACCGATTCGGAGGATATACCGTTCGATGGCCACTGACACACCGCTGGTCCTGATCGTCGAAGACGAGTCGGATCTCGCGAACCTGTACGCCGCCTGGCTCGAGGGAACCTGTGACGTCGAGACGGCGTACGATGGCGAGAAGGCACTCGAGAATATCGACGACGCGGTCGACGTCGTCCTCCTCGATCGTCGGATGCCGGGGCTGTCCGGCGACACCGTTCTGCCGACCATTCGAGACCGGGAACTCGATTGCCGAGTCGCGATGGTAACCGCCGTCGACCCCGATTTCGATATCGTCGAGATGGGGTTCGACGACTACCTCGTCAAACCCATCTCGAAGGACGAACTGGTCCGGGTCGTCGACCAGTTGCTGTTGCGCTCGAGCTACAACGAGCAACTCCAGGAGTTCTTCGCACTCGCTTCGAAGAAAGCCCTGCTGGATGCCGAGAAGACCGAAGCCGAACGCAAGTCCAGCGAGGAGTACGCCCGATTGCGGGACCGACTCGCGGTACTCCGCGTCCAGGTCGACGAAACGATGGAGGAACTGCTCGCACGGGACGGATACCGACAGCTCTGTCGGGATATCACCAGAAATTCGATTCTTCAGGAATCCGATTGAGTACGCACCTAGCTGCGGGTGGAGCGGAACCGTTCAACGGCGATACTAGGGCCGTCTCTCGAGCGTCATCACGTTGCGAATTTCGAGACGTGTGCCGCCGTTTGCGCCCGTCTCGATCGTCAGCGTCCAGTCGTGGGCTTCGGCGATCGCCCTGACGAGTGCGAGGCCCAGGCCGTCGATGCTCGTGTTGGCAGTGAGCGCGGGAGCATCGGCATCGACCGTCGGGTCGAGGACCTGCTTTCGCGCCGTCGGCGGAATCTCGGCGGCGTCGTCCAGCATGAAAAAGCCTCGAGCGCGATCGGTTTCGTCGACGCCGACGAGTCCGACCTGAATCGTCACGTCGCCGTCGGAGCGGGCCATCGCGTCCTCGAACGCCGTTTCGAGGAGGTGGACGAACCGATCGGCGTCGGCTCGAAGCGTCGCCGGCTGCTCGACGATGACGCGGTCCGCATCGAGCGGTGACTGCTCGAGGGCCTCCTCGATCGCTGACTCGAGCTGAACCCGGCTCCGAGTGCCGACGGTCGACGCGTTCCGTGCGAACTCGCGGACGTCGTCGACGAGTTGCTCGGCCCGATCGAGCGTTTCCTCGACCGAATCCTCGGCGAGCGGGAATTCCCACTCGTCGGCCGCGTCCCCGTCACCGTCGAGCGCGTTCGCGACCGTCGATAGCTGCTGTTTCAGGTCGCTCGAGAGGATCTCGGCGATCGACTCGAGGCGCTCGGTCTGGCGCTCGAGTTCGGCGGAGCGGTCCCGGAGCACCTGCTCGCGATCGGCTCGGTCGAGGGCCGCCCGGGTGTTCTCGACGAGCGTCGAAATGAGATCGACATCGGTCTCGTCGAAGCGGTGGGGCTCGAGCGAGCCGGTCATGAGAACGCCGTGGGTTCCGATCGGGGCGATGATCTCCGAGCGGATCGGCGAGTCGGGATTATAGAGGTCTTCGACCGTCTCCAGATCGTCGAATCGTTCGACGACGCCGGATTCGAAGGTATCCCAGATGAGCCCCTCTCCGGGATAAAACCGCGGCAGGCCGCCGAACTCGTCGTGAGCGCCGGCGGTCCCGGCAACGGGATCGAGGTAGCCGTGTTCTTCCTCTAACAGCCAGACGCCGCTGAGTGGCAGATCGAGGAGGTCGCTGCCGGCGTGAACGGCGATCGCACAGATCTCCGCCGGGTCGTCGGACTCGAGCAACCATCGGGTGACCTCGTGGAGCGACGTAACGACGCGTTCGTACTCGTGCCGGTCGGTGACATCCCGGATGACGCCGGCGACGGTCGCGAGGTCGTCTTCGATCGGTACGAACCGGACCTCGCCGATGTGATCGGTCCCGTCGGCAGCGGTAAACGGCACCTCGAGCTGTCGCTTGGTCGCGCTTCCGACATCGATGTCGGTGATCGCTCGACCGATCTCGACGGCGTGGTCGTCGGAGATCCCCGCGTTCTGAGTAAGCGTTTCGACGTGTTCGCCGATGAGACCCGACCGATCGATGCCGAGGGTCTTTTCGAGCGCGTTGTTGACGGTAACGATCTCCCGGTTTCGATCGAGGGTGACGACGGCGTCGTGGACCGCCTCGACGACGGCGGCGTGCTGGGCGAGCGTGGTCTCCTGTGACTTCCGCCCGGTGACGTCGCGCATGTACACCGAGAGACCGGTTTCGGAGGGGTACGCGCGGGCCTCGAACCACGTTTCTAACCGCGCGTGGTAGATCTCGAAGGAGACCGGGACCTGCTCGTCCATCGCCCGGTGGAACCCGTCGGGGAACTGGGTTTCGACGGTCTGGGGGAACTCGTCCCACATGACTCGACCGATGAGGTCCTCGCGGGAGCGTTTCAACAAGGTTTCGGCGCGCGCGTTGAGATAGGTAAACCGGAAATCCGTATCGAGCGCGAAAAAGGCGTCGGTGACCCGATCGAGGATCGGGAGGGATCGCAGCGTCACGGCTCGTTGCCCCCGTCGCCCAACGCCGTTGTAACGTCCCGGGGCCGGATACCACCGGCTCGCGCTATCGTTGTGTTCATCGACAGATGGTCAGTGCCTACTTTGCGGAGTGCCTATTTCAGCTTCGTGGCCGAGGTTGGCACTGTGAAGGGGTACCACATATCGATAGTAGCCACTGAACGTCGATGCGCACCCGATCGCACAGTCCGCGGTTCTCGCTCACTCCGTTCGCTCCGAACCGCGCTCGCTCCGAACCGCTCCCCTCGTGCGATCGGTGTGTGAATCGTTTCAGTCGTTGCCATACAGCGGAGCCGTCGTACCGAGCGAGCGCTCTACAGCCCGGTCGAAGACGAACTCGGCGGTCGCGGCGTCCAGCACCGCCGACCCAACGCTCTCGAGAACGATGATCTCGTCCCCCGAAACCCGCCCGTCGTCGCCGGCCAGCACGTCCCCGAGCGAGCGGATCTCGAGGTCGTCGTGTTCGCACAGGTCGCCGGTCTCGCCGGCTTCGTCCGGGACGTCGGCGACGATACGAGACGCGCGCTCGACGGTCGTGGCGTCCAGTTCGCGCATTGCCGGCGTGTACGCGCCGACGGCGATCACGAGCGCGCCCGCCTCGAGCGCCTCGCCCGGAAACACCGGCTCGGTACTCGTCGTCGCCGTAACGACGATCGACGCGTCCGCGACGGCCGCGCGCGGACTCGAGACCGCCGCCACGGACGCGCCGAGCTCCGACTCGAGGTCCCGGGCGCACTCGTCGCGGGAGTCGCTGGGCGAGTAGATGCGGATCGACTCGAGTCGGTCGACGCCGACCGCAGCGGCGATCGCTCGGGTCTGCCACCGGGCCTGTGCGCCCGCGCCGATGACGGCGAGCTCGAGGGGCGCGCGGAGCGACGATCCGCGGTCAGTCGAGCGGGGAACCCGCGAGACGCCGCCGGTCGCGAGTTCGCGGGCGGCGAGGCCGCCGATACAGCCGGTTCGGGCGTTGGTGATCCGATCGCCCGCGAGGTAGCCGACCGGCTGGCCGGTCTCGGCGTCGGTGAGCGTGATATGTGCGGTGACGGTCGGAAGCCCGCGCTCGGGATTGTCCTCACAGACGGCCACGAGTTTCGTCGCGGCGTAGCTCGCGCCGTGGATGTACGCCGGCATACAGAGTCCGGTACCCGTCGGCTCCCCGGGCGCGTCGGGATCGGTTCCCGCTCCGATGGGGTAGTGAGGTCGCTCCGGTCGTTCGACCGCTCCCGACCGCTGCTTGTCGAACGCCTCGGCGACGACCGGCAGCAACGTCTCGAGATCGAGCACGGACGCGATATCCTCGTCGGCGAGCACGCGAACCATACGGACACATCGTCGGTCGATCACTTCAGTGGTGACGGTGGTGCCGCTCGTCGATCGCTCCGGACGGTATGCGAGTCGATCGGACCGGTCACGACCCGCGAACCGGACCGATGGGAGAGTGTTTGGTGATGGGCGTGGTAGCACTACGCATGGATATCGTCATCGTTGGTGGCGGGATCATCGGCACGGCGATCGCCGCACGTCTCGGCGAGACCGAGCACGACGTCACCCTTCTCGAGCGCGCACGGATCGGGGACGAAACGACGGCGGCCTCCGCGGGCGTGTTGATGCAGTCCGGAATCGCGCCGACGTCGTTCGACGCGCGATTCAGGAAACGATCGGAATCCGCCTACCGCCGACTGTTCGACCGCGGACCGCTCGAGGCGGACCGGATCGGGACGCTCTACGTCGCCGAAACGACCGCGTTCGCGGACCGACTCGAGGAATCCGCGGCGACCCTTCGGGAACACGGGGTCGAAGCGTCGTTTCTGGTCGCGGCGGAGCTCCCGCAACTCGGCGTCGAGCCGGACGGGGCCGTGGGCGGGCTCTACACGCCGAACGACCGGGTTTGCGACCCGACGGCGGTCGCGACCTGGTTTGCGGCGTGCGCTCGGCGCGGCGGCGTCGACGTGCGAACCGGGGTGACGGTAACCGGCGTCAGTACGCGCGAGCGCGACGGAACCGCCTCCGTCTCCGCCGTCGAAACCGACGAAGGGACACTACCGGCGGATCGGGTCGTCAACGCGACCGGTCCGTGGGCTCCGGAGTTGAACGAGACGGTCGGCGTCTCCCTCCCGCTCAGCCACACGCTGGGGCCGATGGTCGCGCTCGAGGGATCCGACCCCGTCGCGTGCCCGATGACGATCTTCGAGTCCAAGCGCTACGTTCGTCCCGCAGGAGCCGACGGAACCGGAGCGTGGGTCGGCGAGTACCGAACGGAGTACGTCGCGGGGCAACGCTACGCGCCGAGCGAGTGCTCCGTTCCGACGGAGTTCCGCGAGACGGCGACTCGCGTCGGAACACGCGTTCCCGCCCTCGAGGGCGCGACGGTCGTCGACGAGTGGGTCGGACTCAGAACGGTCACGCCGGACGGTCGGCCGATCGTCGGCGAGACGAGCGTCGGTGGGTACGTCGTCGCGTGCGGAATGACCGGGCAGGGTGTCACGCTCGCGCCGGCCGTCGCGGACGTCGTCGCCGGCGTGCTCGAGGGATCCGGCGACGACGATGCTCGAACGGTTCTCTCGCCCGATCGCTTCTAACGGCCCCCGGCCGTCACTGCCGGCGTCGGTCGTGTGACGACCACCCGAGAGCGATAGCCGGTTTCGCCGTCCGGACGAACCCTTATCCCGAGTACTGTGGTACGCTATCGTATGACCGTTATCGTGATCGGCGGCGGCATCGTCGGCCTGGCGAGCGCGTACGAACTCGCCGCTCGCGATATCGATGTCGTCGTCTGCGAGCAGGGGTCGATCGGTAACGGCAGCACCGAGCGGGCCGCGGGCGGGATCCGTGCGCAGTTCTCGACGCCGGTCAACGTCGACCTCTCCCTCGCGAGCATGCGCACCTGGGAGGCCTTCGAGGAGCGCTTTGGAACCGATATCGACTACCGGCGGACGGGGTATCTCTTTCTCGCCCGGAGCGAGGACACGGCCGAACGGCTCGAGACGACGGTCGCTATGCAGAACGAACGCGGCGTCCCGAGCGAGGTTCTCGAGCCCGAAACGGCACACGCGCGCTGTCCGGGGATCGACCCCGAGCGGTTCGTCGCAGCGACGTACTCGCCGACGGACGGCTTCGCCGACCCGCACCTTGCGTTGCAGGGGTACGCGCGGGCGGCGGCCGATGCGGGCGTCGACGTGCGGACGAAGACGCCGGTTGTAGACGTGCTTCGGGAGCGTTCCGTTGCCAACGGCAGCGATGACGACGGCCGAGTGACCGGTGTCGAGACGCCCGACGGCCGACTCGAGGCCGAGTTCGTCGTCAACGCGGCGGGGCCGTGGGCGGGCGAAATCGCAGCCACGGCAGACGTCCCGCTGCCGATCGCTCCGAAACGCCGCCAGATCGCCATCGTCGAACCGGAACGACCGGCGCCCGAGACCGACCCGTTCGCGATCGACCTCGAGGGCGGTTCGTACTTTCGGCCGGACCGGGACGGCGACGCCCTGGTCGGCGGTCACTTCGGCGAGTCGAACCCTGACGCCGATCCCGACGCCTACGCGCGCTCGATGGACTTCGAGTGGGCCGTCGACGCCCTCGAGTCGGTCTCCGAGTGGGCGACCTATTTCGGACCCGAATCGGCCATCAAGCGCGGCTGGGCGGGGCTCTACGCGGTGACGCCGGACGACAGCGCGATCGTCGAGGAGACGGTCCCCGGCTTCGTTACCGCGGCCGGCTTCTCGGGCCACGGCTTTCAGCACGCGCCCGCGACGGGGAAACTCGTCGCCGAACTGGTCACCGAGGGCGAGGCGTCGCTGGTCGACATCGAGTCGCTCTCGAGCGATCGGTTCGACCGGAGCGTCGAACGGGCGGAGCGAAACGTCGTCTGAAACGCGGCCCGTCGCTGCATTTTCATGGTGAACCGACTTCGGTATCGGCCGCCCCAGTGTACGGGATGGGACCGCTGGACGTCGCGCTGGCGCTGCTCGGTGGGTTGCTCCTCGTCTTGAACCTCTCGAGCAGCCTCCTGACCGAGCGCGTCCCGATACTCTCCCAACCGTTCATCGCGACCGCGTTCGGCGTCGCCGTCGGCCCCGCGGGGCTCGGCCTCCTGACGCTCTCGACGTGGGGCGATCCGATCGTGATCCTCGAGCACGTCGCGCGAGTGACCGTCGGCTTCGCCGTCGTCGGGATCGCGTTGCGGATCCCGCTCGGCTACGTCCGCGACCGGGCCGGCACGCTCGCCGTCGTCCTCGGTCCGGGAATGCTCGCGATGTGGGGCGCGAGCGCCGCAATCGTCGCGCTCTTCCTCGACGTTCGGATCTGGACGGCGTTGCTGATCGGCGCGATCGTCACGCCGACGGACCCGGTGATCGCCAACACCATCGTTACCGGCTCGTTCGCGGAAGAACGGATCCCTGAACGGATCAGACGAGTGCTGTCGGCCGAAGCCGGTGCAAACGACGGACTCGCGTACCCGATCGTCATGCTCGCTATTCTCGCGCTACAGACTCCGCTCGAGGGAGCGCTCACGCGGTGGCTCGTCGATGCCGTACTGGTCGGTGTCGTCGTCGCCGTCGTCTTCGGGGCGGTCAGCGGAGCG
Organism: Natronorubrum halophilum; assembly: GCF_003670115.1. NCBI lineage: Archaea > Methanobacteriati > Methanobacteriota > Halobacteria > Halobacteriales > Natrialbaceae > Natronorubrum > Natronorubrum halophilum. The sequence continues at coordinate 856,257 of NZ_QQTY01000002.1, read as the reverse complement.
GCCATCGGCTACCTAGAGCGGGAAGCCGAGCGCCACGGATTCCTCGACGAGCCGTCGGTGCTGACGGTGACGGTGGCGTTGACCGTGACGGTGCTCGGTGTCGGCGCGATCCTCGGGACGAGCGACGTCCTCGCCGCGTTCGTCGCGGGGTTGCTCTACAACCACTTCGCGAATCCTCGAGACGAAGCCGTCGAGAGCGAGGTTCAGGACGCGATCAAACGGCTGCTGACGATTCCGGCGTTCGTCGTCTTCGGCGCTGCGCTCCCGTGGACCGACTGGTTCGCACTCGGCGCCGGCGGACTCACGGTCGCAGTCGCGATCCTTCTCTTCCGGCGGCTCCCCGCGTGGCTCGTCCTGGGACGGTTCGTCCGACCGCTTCGGAGCCGAAGCGACGCGCTGTTCGCCGGCTGGTTCGGCCCGATCGGCGTCGCGGCGCTCCTGTACGCGACGGTCTCCGTTCGCGAGACCGGCTCCGACATCGGCTGGGTTGTCGCCAGCCTGGTGATCGCGGCGTCGATCGTCGCCCACGGCGCGACCGCGACGCCGCTGACGAACGTCTACGGGCGATAGCGACTCGCTCGAGGAGCGGGATTCGAGCGGAAATCTCCGAAACGGCGGGCAAGCGTCGCCAGTGCATCGCTTCGAGCGGGCGTCAGAACCGATCGCCGAGATAGACGCCGGTCTCCGGAAAGAGCCTCGAGAGCGTCTCGATCGCGTCCGAACCCGTCGTCTCGAGCCCGCCCGTTCGCTCGAGCGTTGCCGCCGACCGCGCGCCGACGACGAGTTGCGAGAGCGCGCCGATCTCGAGGGTGACGTCGGGTGTCGCGTCGCCAGTGAGGCGCTCGCAGGTGACTCGGTCGTCCGAAACCGCGAGTCGGAACGCGCCGTCGTTCCACTCGGCGAGCGGATCCTCGACGGCGATCGTCAGGCTCGCCTCGAGATCCGGATACGAAAGCGCGGACAGCGTCTCGGCCACGTCGACGACGCGGACCATCGGTCCGTCCGCGACCGCGGTGTCGATCTCGTCGGGATCTCGAGCGATGTCTCGAAGCGGGACGTCGGCGGGCACGCGAAGACGAACGCGCTGGACCTGCGACGCGTGTCTGTGACAGAACGAGAGCAGCGCCAGGAGCGCGTCGTGATCCGTAGCCGCCAGTTCGGAGACGTCCATCGTTCGATCGCCCGCCTCGCCGTCGATCGTGTAGACGAGATAGCCCCGCGCCCGCCCGTCGCGCTCGTACGCGTACACGAACGGGTCGCGGTCGTGACCTTCGAACACGCGGTGGCGCCACCACTCCTCGTCGCGCTCGAGGGCGAGGCCGTACCGGTTGACGTGGGCCGCGTAGACCGGCTCGAGCGCCTCGTACTCGTCGGCCTCGAGTCGGCGGAAGGATCCCAGTTCGGTTTCGCCGGCACCAGCGCTGCCGGGTGCGTCCGCCGCCTCGGTCGCGAACGACAGCACCGTCGGCTCGCACTCGTGGGTGACGATCCGGTTGCACGTGTCCCAGCCGTACCGTCGGTAGAACCGGTACCGGAACGGCCACAGCACCGAGAACCGGACGTCTTGGTCGCGGTACTCCGCGAGGGAGCGGGCGAGCAGTTGCCTGACGTAGCCGCCGTGACGGTACTCGGGCGGCGTCGCAACCGACGCGAGTCCGGCGGTCCGAAGGGCGTCGCCGCGAACGCGAGCCTCGAGCCAGTAGTGTCGACAGACACAGCGCGGGTCCGCGTCGTCGGCAGCGCCGGACGCGTACAGGCCGCGCCGGGAGCCGAGGGTGTCCCGCGGCAGTTCGTGTTCGTCGGGGTCGTACGCCGGCAGCCCGTTCTCCGGCGTGAACGCGTAGCTGCAGTACTCGTAGAAGAGGTCCCGCTCGTCCGGGATGGGACGGTAGTACGCCATACGAACGAGAGCGTGGGCGACCGAGAAAACTGTTCGTCATCGTGGGGCGGTGGCGGACTACTCGCGATGGGGTTTCGACGGGAAAACCGAGCGCGAACTCGAGGGGCGAACCGATCGAGAAACGAGACGTTCCGAATTGAGAATAGGTCCATCGTCTGGAACGATGTCGTTCCAAAGACATATTACTCCCGTCGCCAGACCAGTGCCAAGCGCTACGGCAGCCGCCCGACGGATCGCCCTCATCGATTCCCGCTCCGTGCGCGCAAACGGACCGAACACGACCTGTTACCCATGGATTCACTATCCCGACTCTGGAAGCGATACGTCGCTCGCACCCCCGACCCGGACGTCTACCACGTCTACGCATCGTTCCCCTCCCGGCCGTCCGACGGCCCGTCGCTCGGCGCACTCCGCGATCGGATCGACGACCTCGAATACGCCTGCGAGGGTCGAATCGACGTCACCGTTACGAGGAAACGGCTGGTTGTCACGACGGATACCGTCGCGTGCGATCAGTTCGATCGAACCGCGTTCGAGCGATTCGTCGACGGGATCGAGAGCTTGTACGGAGACGTCTATAACGTGGTACACTACACCAAGTCGCGACGGTGTCGTCGCGGACGCAAAAAATCTCACGTCGTCGTCCCGGTCAGATCCCTCTTTCCGAAACCGGCCGATCCGCAGGCGGCGGAACGGCCCGTCTCAAGGAACTGACCTCGCCGATCAGTCGTCGTCCGCGCCGGGACTCGGTCCGGCACCTGGTTCCCGCTGGTCGGACTGGGACAGCGACGGCGTGCGACCCGCCCACTGTCCGATGTTCTCCGAGACGTAATCGCGAGCGCCGAGGCCGAACGCGACGCCGACTCCGATCGCGACGGCGGCGGCGACGCCCCACGAGAGCGCGCGGGCGAACACGTACAGGATACTGACGTCGATCCCCATCGTGTCGAGGCCGATCACGATCGCGGTGAAGTACAGGAAGACCCTGACGCCGCTGGCGAACATCGTCGTAAACCCGCTTTCCGTCGCCACCTGCGTCCGTTCGATGATGTCGCCGATGAAATCGGCAACCACGAACCCGACGACGATGACGCCGATTCCGGCGATGAGCAGCGGCAAGTACGTGACCGCGGTGGCGACCAGCGCGGACAACTCCGGAATGGCGAGCACGTTCGACGCTGCGAGGATCGCGATCGCGTAGACGAACCACTTCGCGAGCGTGCCGAACGCGTGCGAGACCGCGCTCTCGGTCCCGCCGAGCATCCGCCCGAGGGGAGTCTCGAGGACCATCCGATCGAGCTCGATACCGTCGGCGATCCGCATGACGACGCCGGCCACGACGCGGCCGACGATCCATCCGATGAGGAGGATGAGTAAGGCGCCGATCAACCGGGGCACGAACGCCACCATGTTGGCGACGGTGTCCTGGAGAAACTGTGGAAGCTGTCCCTGCTGCAGCGGTAGTTGTTGTACCATCGTCTCGAGCGAGGCTCGGAACGCGCTTTGTAATGGCGTCGGTACAAATATCGTCCGAAATCCGACCGTTCGGGTCCGGGAGTGACAGATCCGTGGAACCGTCTTTTACTGCGATTTGCAGGAAAACCGAACCGTAGCGCGCGAGAAAATACCGACGGACGAGTTCGACGTCTGAGTACACGTTTTCGGGAGAGACCGCTCCGCGGCCGTCGATAACAGACGATTGGTTAGTGAATCGATCCCGTGAGTCGTCCCGACTGTAGCGTTCACGGATCGACAGGGCACCGATCCCCGTGAAACTGTCTTCGGGCTATCAGTGTCTATCGTCTGATATCTGATCGCAGGACGTGTACGCAGAGCGTCCGAGTCGCTTCGGCGGTTCCCTCGTTCACAGTTGCCGGTCACGCTCCGACGGCGAAAGGCGATGACGTTGCTCGACGATAGTCGCTCCGAGAGCCGTCTCCGCCGTCGAACTCCCGGATCTGAGTCAGTCGGTAAAGACCTGTCGCAAGTAATCACGTGTTACGTCGAACGACCCGCCTTCGGGTCTCGAGCAACCGTCCCGACCCGCTCGAGGCGGGAGGAATCGCCGGGCGCGAGTCAGGCGTGATTCTCGACGAACGACTCGATCCGGGCCAGCGCCTTCCGGAGGTCCTCGAGTCCGGTCGCGTACGAGATCCGAAGGTGACCCTCGCCGCCCGCGCCGAAGACGTCGCCGGGGACGACCGCGACGCCCTCTTCGCGGAGGACGCCCTCGGCGAACTCCTCGGCGGTGAAGCCGTCGGGCACTTCGGGGAAACAGTAAAACGCCCCTCGGGCCTCGAACACGTCCATCCCGATCTCGCGGAACCGCGAGAGGACGAACTGTCGGCGGCGGTCGTACTGGTCCACCATCTCGCGGACGTCGTTGTCACAGGAGTCGAGCGCCTCGAGGGCGGCGTACTGGGCCGTCGTCGGCGCGGACAACATCGTGTACTGGTGGACCTTGTTCATCGCGCCGATGGCCGCCGCCGGGCCGAGCGCGTAGCCCAGCCGAAGCCCGGTCATCGCGTGGGCTTTCGAGAAGCCGTTGAAGACGATGGTGCGTTCGCGCATGCCTTCGAGGCTCGCGATGGAGGTGTGCTCGTTGTGATCGTACGTGAGTTCGGCGTAGATCTCGTCGGAGAGGACCGACAGATCGTGCTCGCGGACGAACTCGGCGATCGGCTCGAGGTCCGATTCGGTCATGATCGCTCCCGTCGGATTGTTGGGGTAACAGAGCACGAGCACGTCGGCCTCGTCGGCGCCGGCCTCCTCGAGGCCCGCCGCGGTGAGTCGGAACTCGTCTTCTTCCGTCGTCGGAACCGGACAGACCTCGCCGCCGGCGAAGATCACGCCCGGTTCGTAGGAGATGTACGACGGCTGGGCGATCGCGACCGTGTCGCCGGGATCGACGAACGCCCGGAACGCCAGATCGACCGCCTCGCTCGCGCCCGCGGTGACGATGATCTCCTCCTCGGGATCGTAGCCCAACTCGAACCGGTCGGCGACGTAGTCGGCGATCGCCTCCCGAAGTTCACGCTTGCCGCGGTTCGCGGTGTAGGAGGTCTTTCCCTGCTCCAGGGAGGTGATCGCGGCGTCGCGGGCCGCCCACGGCGTCGCGAAGTCGGGTTCACCCACGCCCAGCGAGATCACGTCGTCGCGTTCTTCGGCGATTTCGAAAAAGCGCCGGATTCCCGACGGGGGAACCGTCTGGACGCGATCTGAGAGTTCGAACGTCATGGTCAGGGTGAAAACGAGAGCCGGTCGTCATCCTCGCCGTCGCCGAGTTCGATCCCGTGTTCCTTGTAGGAGGTCATCACGTAGTGGGTGACCGTCTGGGTGATCTCGGGGACGGGCGCGACCTTCTCGCTGATGAACTGGGAAACCTCGCGGATCGAGTCGCCCTCGACCTCCATATCGAAGTCGTAGTCGCCGCTGATCAGCCGGAGGGCCTTGACCTGTGGAAACCGTGCGAGGCGCGCTGCGATCTCGTCGTAGCCCGTCTCGCGGTCGAGCGTGACGTTCAACTCGACCTCGGCGCGGACGCGTTCGTCTTCCAGTTTGTCCCAGTCGACGACCGCCTGATAGCCACGAACCACGCCTGCCGCCTCGAGCGCTTCGATCGTTGTCTCGACCTCCTGCTCCTCGAGGTCGGTCATTCGCGCGATATCCGCCGTGGAGTAGCGCGCGTTCTCACGAAGCAACTCAAGCACCTCGCGTTCGCTCATATCCTTTCGAAACGCGAGCGTGAGTAAAGTTCTAACGTTGTTGGGCCGCCCGCAGCTACGGACGAGACGATCCCGCGAGCGAGCGCGCAGGGCTCTCGAGCGACCACCGAGTATCGCGTCTATCGACGACCGGTCGGAGAGCCGGGAGACCGCGGTCGCGTCTCGTCACCACCGCAGGTGGAATCGACGTTATCGATAGTTCTTGAACAGCAGCGCCCGAACGTCGTCTTTCGTCTGGACGTCTTCCGTCGAGCCGTCCGGTAACTCGACGCTATAGCGGTAATCCGCCGACGCTGACTCCTCCCACTTGTCGTCGTGGGTCTCGAGGAGGCTCATCATCTCGTCGAGCATATCGTCGTCGTCGGCCGAGCCGTCGCCGTCGTCATCGTCGGATTCGTCGTCTGCAGCAGCAGCAGTCTCGTCTGTCGCGTCGTCGTCCGCGGGTACCGACTCCGCACCCGAGTCCGCATCCTCGCCACCGGCGTCCGCATCCGTCTCGCCGTCGGTCTCTTCCTCGGTCGAATCGTCCTCGATGTAGGAGACCTCCTCGAGTTCGTTCGGGTCCGACTCGCCGTTGATGGCGGCTCCGACCGAAGCGGCGACATCGTCGGTCGCCGACGAGTCGAACTCCGCGTCGATCTCGATATCGACGTCGTCGTCGATGTTGTCGATCAGGAACTGGACGGCGTCGCGTTCGCGGACGAACCCGTACTTGCCGACCACCCGTTCGGAGATCTCTTCGCGGAGGTACTGGATGACCGCGTACTGTTCGTCGGTGACCTCGAGCGTTTGCATACCACATCGATGTTGCGGGGGGTACAAATATGTGGGCCGTGTTCGGGACCGGTTTCGCAGCCGCTCGTTCGCCGATACAGTAGTCCGTCTTTGCAATGAGGTCACGCGAACGATCCGCGATCCCTTTCGGTTCGCACCGCGTACCCGCCGCGGTCCGTCTTCGCTCGCCGCGGGGCGGTTTGGCTGAGAAGCGGGGACGAGCACGACGCTTAAGACGATTCGTCCAAAACCGGACGCTATGGTACTCGAGGAATCCGACTCCGAACTCACAGCCGGCGACGCCGCCCCCGCGTTCGAACTCGAGGGTGCCGACGGCGAGACGTACGCGCTCGAGTCGTTCACCGGGAACGACGCGCTCTTGCTCGTGTTCACCTGCAACCACTGTCCGTACGCGAAAGCGAAGTTCGACCTGCTGAACGACCTGGCCGCAGAGTACGACGACGTCGCCGTCGTCGGGATCAATTCCAACGACGCCGAGGAGTACCCCGAGGACTCCCTCGAGAAGATGAGGGAGTACGTCGAGGACGGAACGATCCGGTACGACGCCTACCTGCGCGACGAGAGCCAGGAGGTCGCCCGGAAGTACGGTGCGGTGTGCACGCCCGATCCGTTCCTCTTCGAACGCGACGACGGCGAGTTCCGACTCGTCTACCAGGGCCGCCTCGACGACGCCCTGAACCCCGAGGACGAACCGACCCGTTTCCACGTTCGGGAGGCGATCGAGGCCGTCCTCGCCGGCGACTCGGTCGACCTCGAGTGGCGGCCCTCCCAGGGCTGTTCGATCAAGTGGACCGACGAGTGACGAACCGATCAGTTTCGCAGAATCGGCGATAACGGCGGCCGTGTCGAAGGCGACAGCCGAACGTCCTCCGCGACTGGAACGCGTTTCGATCGCGTTACTCGACGACGAGGTCGCCGACCTGATTGATCTCGTGATAGCCACAGATGTACGTGGTCATGTCGGCGTGCGCCGTGAAGTCGAGCGTGGTGCTTTCGCCTTGCTCTCCGACCGTGTCGCTGACCAGATCGTCGACGACGTCGCCGCTATCGTCCCGGATCTGGAGATCGTGGTCCATCCCGTCGCCGTTGGTCCACTCGATCGTGTACTCCTCCCCTTCCGTGAGGACGAGGGTCGGGTTTTCTTCGCCGTCGATCTCGGACGGTCCAGTCCCCTTCCAGTGAGAGGCGGACCCCTCGAGGGCGATGTCCGTGCCGGATTCGATTTTGAACTCGTCACTGCCGCCGTCCCCGTTGCCGCCGTTCTCGGCGTCACCGCCGAGACAGCCTGCGGCGGCGACCGCAATCGTCGATGCGCCCGCAGCTTTCAGGACCGTTCGTCGGGTGTGTACAGTCATGGGCGTCCTCACCGGAGACTACCAACCGTTAGTTATTGAATAGCGTACCACATTCCCTCAAACTGGGAGTGCTCTCGACTATGTTCGGTCGAAACGGATACACGGGCACTAATTCAGACTCGAAGTGAACAGGCTAGAACTACGACCGACTGGTCGCTACCGGACGACGCGTCGATACCGGGTCGGTCGCTACGGGTCCGGATATTCGAACCCGGCCGTCTCCACGATCACTTATTTTACTCGAGTCCCCACCACCGCTATGTCCACACCGACACCGCTTCTGAACCGGTTCGACGCGGAACATCCCGTCGTCGGAATGATCCACCTTCCGCCCCTGCCCGGCGCGCCGGGGTTCGACGGTGATCGCGCCGCCGTTCGGAGCCGGATGCTCGAGGACGCACGCCGCCTCGAGGCCGGTGGGATCGACGGAATTATGCTCGAGAACTTCGGCGACGCGCCGTTCTACCCCGACGACGTTCCGACGCACGTCGCGGCGGAGATGACCGCGCTGGCAACGAGTCTGACGAGTGCCGTCGACGTTCCCGTCGGGATCAACGTGCTCAGAAACGACGCGGAGGCGGCCCTCTCGATCGCCGCCGCGGCGGGTGCCGAGTTCGTGCGGGTGAACGTCCACGTCGGCGCGGCCGCGACCGACCAGGGCGTCGTCGAGGGCCGAGCGCACGAGACCGTTCGCCTCCGCGATCGGATCGACGCGCCCGTCGCGATCCTCGCCGACGTCCACGTCAAACACGCCAGCCCGATCGGCGCGGACGACATCGAACGAGCGGCGCTCGAGACCGTCGAGCGCGGCCGGGCCGACGGCGTGATCGTCTCCGGGTCGGGCACGGGCGACGAAACCGCGCTCGCGGACGTCGAACGGGTCGCCGACGTGCTCTCGGATCGCGAGGAAAACGCCGCTCCCGTGTTCGTCGGCAGCGGAGTGACGAGCGACACCGTCGGTGACTGTCTCGAGGCGGGTGCTCGCGGTGTCATCGTCGGAACGGCGCTCAAGGAGGGGAGCGAAACGACGAACCGCGTCTCGAGCAAGCGCGTCGAATCGGTGGTAACGGCAGCGAACGACTCGTAGATCCCCTGACCCAGCCCGGACCGTCTGCGCTATTCCCAGTTGTACAGCGCGTCCCGAAAGATGTCGGCGGCGTCCGCTTCCGTCACCGGACGGGGATTACAGCGCAACAGCCGTTGTTGGGTCTCGACGGTCTGAGTCGCGAGCCAGTCGACGTCCTCCTCGGTGATCCCGGCGAGTTCATTGAGGCCGCTGGGAATAACGTTCAAGTCCTGTTGCAGGCGAACGTACTCCCGTCTGGCCTGATCTGCCGCCTCGCGGGTGCCCATGCCGTCGGTCTCGGCACCCAGCATCTCAGCGACCGCGACGAACCGTTCCGGATCGCTGGCGACGTTGTACCCCAGCGTCGTCGCGGGCGTGAGGGTAGCGATGGTCTCGCCGTGGTAGGTGTGGTACCGGTTCCCGACGGGATAGGCCATCGCGTGACAGAGGCTCGCGCCGGCCGTCAGGCCCGCTATCGCGCCGAACAGGGCACCCTTGAGCATCCCCGATCGAGCCTCGAGATCGTCCCCGTTGTGGACCGCGGTACGAACGTTACTCGAGAGGAGGTCGATCGCCTTCTCCGAGAACATCTCGGTGAGTTCCGTCCGACCGGCGTAGACGGGCCGCGACTCGGGATCCGACGCCCGCAGGAGGCCGTCGAACGGGTGGGTCGTGTAGCCCTCGATGGCGTGGCCCAGCGCATCCATCGCGGTCTTGGCCGACATCTCGGCGGGCAGCGTCGTCGTAAACGTGGGATCGAGGACGGCCGCGTCGGCCCGGACGTGGTTGCTCGAGATACCCTCCTTGATCTCCTTTTCCTCGACCGAGAGGATGGCGACGGGCGAGATTTCCGCGCCGGTCCCCGCCGTCGTCGGCATGAGGACGAGCGGCGGCCCCGAATCGGTCAGCGCTTCGCCCTCGCCCGTCGGCTCGGCGATGTAATCGAGCACCTGTCCGCCGTTGGCGATCACCGCGCGGGTCGTCTTCGCCACGTCGATACAGCTGCCGCCGCCGAAGCCGACGTAGAAGTCGTAGCCTGCCTCGCCCTCGTTCTCGCGGACGAACTCGAGACAGGTGTCGACGTTCTCGATCGACGGCTCGCGTTCGGCACCGTCCCAGACGGTGACGTCGTAGCCCGCGTCCTCCAGGTGGTCGGTGACGCGGTCGACGTGACCGATGTCGACCAAGTTCTCGTCCGTGACGACGAGGCCGTGAGCACCGCCGTCGGCGCTGACACCCAGGTCGGCCAACTGAAAGCACAGCTCTTCGACGGCGTCGCGGCCGAACCGGATCTGTGGCATCTGGAGGTGCCAGACCGTCTCGGGCTGGAGTTCGTGGTCGGGGGCGGAGACCGATCGATCGTAGCTCATCTCGCCGTCCCCCATCCGTCTCGAATCTCCTCGAACTGACCGCTGTCGTGGCCGTACACGATCTGGGCGCCGTGGCGGCGCTCGAGTTCCTTGATCCGCTGGAGGCTCTCGAACCACTCCGTCTTGCCCCAGAGGAGCAACGCGCCAAGCGGGATCTCCTCCTCGAAGTTCTCCGCTCGGTAGAGTTGATCGCCGGTGAAGACGAGCGTTCCGTCGTCGTCGAGGTGGATCACGCTCCCGGTCAGCCCCGGCGTGTGGCCGGGGAACCGAACGAACTCGAGGTCGTCGAAGTGTTCCTCCCGATCCTGGTGGAGGACCTGCCAGTTGAGGTCGTGGTCGAAGTCCTCGAGGATGTACGCCCCGCTCCCCTTGTCGGTTTTCGCGCTGTAGTAGGCGTACTTGATCTCCCTTTCGTGGACGAAGATCGGCACGTCGGTGCCGTCGAAGAACTCCAACCCACCCGCGTGGTCGAGGTGAAGGTGCGACTGGAAGACGTAGTCGATGTCGTCGATGCCGTAGCCCGCCTTCTCGAGGTCGTCGTCGAGACGGTGTTCGTCGGCGTTGTACGGGTAGAACGCCTGCAACAGGCCTTCCGGCCAGTGGCCCTCGAGCGCCTCGTGGTGGTTGCCGGTGTCCCAGAGGATCGTCCCCTCGGGGTGATCGATGACGAGGCTCCAGACGGGGATCTCGTCGTAGTCCACGTCCGGGTTGGGTTCGTCGTGCGTTCCGAGGGTGTGGCCCTCGAGCATGTAGTTCTGGTCGCATTCGAGTCCCCCGCGATAGAGGACGTCGATCGTCGCGTTTACCATCCTGTTGACACCTCGGGGAAGTACACCGACGGCGAGCAAAAACGTTTGTCCGTCATTCACAACCAGTCGTAGAAATCGTCGACCGGTCGGCTGTCGTTACGAGAAACTGAACAGTAACGGTCCGATCAGAACCCCCATCAGGTGAACGCGCCGGGCGCGCAAGCGCACCGGAACCATGCCGACGCCGGCTGCAACGACGAAAACGGCGATCCCGATACCGCCGGTAAACAGGTACGAGAGGGCGAGTAGGAGACCGAGAACCGCGACCGAGATTTTCCAGTACTCCATTCGGCCGACAGTCTCGAGGTACGCGTCCCCGACGACGATGACGAGCACGAATCCGAGCAGTCCCGCGAGGACGACACCCGCGAGGAGGATCGGTACCTCGAGCGGCGCGTTAAGGCTCTCGAAGGCGACCATCACCCCGGTTCGGGGCTGGCCGATAGCGACCAGCGCAAAGAGCGCGAAGATCGTATTTGCCGTGTCGACGCCGCTCGTCGCGACGATGTAGCCTCGATCACCGGAGTGCCCCGGGACGAACGCCAGTACCGCGACCGCGGCGATCGCGGCTGAGATGCCGGGAATGTAGCCGACGATCGCACCCGCGAGCGCGCCGGCGAGCGCCGTCAGCGTCACGAGCGGACCGGACATTGTAATCGTGTCGGCACGTTGGGGCGGGATACCGCTCCCGCGAATCGCGTCGATCAACACCGGCGCGCCGAAGAGGCCGGCGAACAGTGGTGCGAGCATCCCGCCGGCCTCGAGGGGCGCATCCGTCGAGAGGTCGAGCGTGAGCAGGCCCAATCCGGCGGCGAGCGCGAACGAAAGCAGGCCGCCGACGCGGGCGCGCCACGTGTGCTCCGAGGCGATCAACCCGACGATGACCATCGCCAGCAGGAGCGCCAGATGGTCCCGAATCGTCGGATACGCGGCCGTCACGCCCCAAGTGATCGGGACGGCGAGTGGCACCGCCGCGAGGACCGCGAGAATGCTCCCGAGCGCGGAGAGGCGGATCGCCTCGTAGCCCCGTCCCTCGAGGACCATTCGATGGCCCGGGAGGGCGGTGACGGCCATCTCCGCGTCGGGGACACCGAGTGCCATCGCGGGAACGACGTTGAGAAAGGTGTGGACGACGCCGGCCGCGAGCATCGCACAGCCGACGAACAGCGGCGGGCCGGGAACCGACGGCGCGAAGCCGGCGAGCAAGAGCGCGAAGTTGTTGGCGTGGAGTCCCGGCACGAGACCGCTACAACAGCCGAGTGTCGCGCCGGCCCCGATCCACGCGAGCAACTGCAGCGTCAGCGAGGGTTCGGCGACGAACTCGACCGGGGCGGTGGCCATCGACCGATCTGGCCGCGGCTTCGGTTATCAACTCTCGGACTCGGTACCGCTCGAGCAACGCGTCGACTACTCCAGTTCCCCGACGCTCGCCGGGGCGACGATCTCCATCGGCAGCTCGTGGTCGTTAGCTCTTTGGCAATTCGAACGGCCGTCTGATGGGTCCTGGAAGTAAATCCGGTTCGAGCAGGTCGTCGACGCTCGAGACGACAGCATCTGCAGCGTCGGTAGCCGCTCCCTTGCCGCCGTCCTCAGCGACGTACACGGTTCGAAATCCCGCGTCTCGAGCGCCAACGATGTCCTCCTCGTAGCTATCACCGACGTAAACATAGTCGTCAGCCGGGAGCTCCCGTCTCGCACGGTCGAAGATCCGTCGATCCGGTTTCCGCATGCCGACGTCGCCGGAAACGATCATTGCATCGACCACCGCCTCGAGTCCGTGGCGCTCGAGTTTCGCTCGTTGTTGGTGACCCGCACCGTTCGTCAGCACGCCGGTCGGGTCGGTCACCGCGACGCGCTCGACCACCCGCTTTGCGGCTGCCGACACGCGGGTCGCTTCGAGTTCCATCTCGCAGTGTTCCACTGCGAGCGTGGCCGGCGATGCGTCGAGGTCGCCGGTCTCCGTAACGGTCGCAAATGCCCGGCGGTACGGGTCCGATTTGCAACGTTCGAGCGCGTCGAACAGTCGCTCGAGGTACGCCTCGTAGGCCGCATCACTAGCCTTCCCGTAAGGTGCAACGGTCGTCTCGAACTGGGTCTCGAACGGAGTCGTGTAGGTACACAGCGTTCCGTCGAGGTCGAAGTAGACGGCAGTCGTCATGGTGTGTCGCTCACGCGGGGAACAGAAGTAGCTCCCGAACGGGTGCGTCGAAAGAAATCGGGATTGCTTGAGTCGTCGTGTCGCGACTTAGCCGAAGAGTTCGCCGAGGCCCTCGCCGCCGGCGTCGTCGTCTTCGTCCTCGTCGTCGTCCGTCGTGTCCGGGACGTCGCTGGTCTCTTCGGCCTCTTCGTCCTCGTCGCCTGCAGCCTCGCCGGCCGCAGCGCCGCCTGCGGCGGCTCCGGCGGCGGGGACGGCTGCAGCCTCGGAGACTGCCTCGTCGATGTCGACGTCCTCGAGTGCGGCGACGAGCGCCTTCACGCGGGATTCTTCGACGTCGACGCCGGCAGCGTCGAGTACGTTCGTCAGGTTGTCTTCGTTGAGCTCTTCGTCCGTCTCGTTCAGGATGAGTGCAGCGTATACGTATTCCATTGTTAGATTCTCCGTTGATCAGCCGAACATCGCGCCGAGCCCTTCAGCACCGTCACCGTCGTCTTCGTCGTCATCGTCGGTGTCGGCGTCGTCGGCCTCAGCGTCGTCCTGGTCATCTGCCGATTCGTCTGCGTCCTCGTCGGCGTCCGCCGTCGGTTCTGCGGGGGCTTCGACGCCCTGCAGTTCCTCAGGCAGCGCCTCCTCGTCGTCGATCTGGGCCGCGAGCGCACGCAGCTGTGCGTCGGCCTTGCTGACGAGGTCGGGCATGAGCGCTTCGTCCTCGATCGCAGCCTGCAGGCCGAGGCTCTTGGCCTCGCCCGTGGCTTTGGCGATGAGCGTCGGCGCGGTCGCCTCGGTCGGGTAGCTCGCGTTGATCGAGAGGTTCCGAGCGCGAGCGGCGGCCGTCGCCACGTCGCTCTCGTAGGCCTCGATGTCGATGTCGAGGTCCTCGGGATCGAAGAGGACGCCTTCGGCGACGACTGCACGAAGGTCGAGACCGACCTCCTTGGGTTCGATACCCAGTTCGTTGAGGACGTTCGCCAGATCCGCAGAGACTTCCTCGCCGGCTTCTAAGACCGTCGAGTCCTCCATGACCTGGATCGAACCGTCCTCGATGCGTGCGTTCGCACCGATACCTTGCAGTTCGCCGACGAACGGCCCCGGATCGACACCGGTGTCACCCTCGGGGATGACGATGTCGTTCGGGGCGACCTCGCCCTCGTTGATCGGGGCGGGCGTCTTCGACGCCTCGAGTTCCTTGTAGAGTGCGAAGGGGTTGTCGTTCGTCGCGATCAGGCCGACCTGCCCTTCGATGTGGGGGACGAGATCGCCGAGGTCAGCGTCTTCTAGCGCGTGAACCTGCAGGGTGTTGCGGCTGACCCGCAACTCGGCGGTGCCGTACAGGTCACGGCGCATGTCCTGAAGCTGTTTGCTCGGAATGCCGGCGATGCCGACGACGCCGACGCTCTCGTACTCTTCGATGAGCTGTTCGAGCTCGGCGACTTCCTCTTTCTTCCACTGGGGAAGGTTCTCGGTCTTGCGTTCAGCCTGTGCGCTCATGTTAGACTACCTCCTGAGCTGGCCCCATCGTCGTCTTCACGTAGACCGCGTCGATGTTCTGGGGGCCCTTCTCGAGGTCGGCGTGCAGACGACGCAGGATAACGTCGATGTTGTCGCCGATGTCTTCGGCGTCCATGTCCTCGGCACCAACGAGCGTGTGGAACGTTCGTCGGTCGCCGGAGCGAAGCTGCACAGTACTTTTGAGTCTCTCGACGGTCTCGACGACGTCGTCGTCGGGCGAGAGCGGGTCCGGCATCTTCCCACGGGGACCGAGAACGGTACCCAGGTGCCGGGCGATGTCTTGCATCATCGACTCTTCGGCGATGAAGAAGTCCGTCTCGTCCGCCATATCTTTAGCTTCGTCGTCGTCCAGATCGGCCACGTCGCTTCCCGAGAGCACGTCGTCCGCGGCCTCTTCGGCGCGGACGGCGGTTTCTCCCTCGGCAATAACGACGATGATCGTCTCCTGGCCGGTTCCGGACGGCAGGACGATAGACTCGTCTACACGGTTCGACGGTTCGTTCAGGTCAAGGTCGCGCAAGTTAATCGCGAGGTCTACCGTCTCGGTAAAGTTCCGATCGGGCGACTCCTCGAGTGCGCGAGCCACTGCGGTGTTAATATCCGAATCTGCCATCGTTCACCTCCGTAGTACGCAGGAATGCTCCTACGGGTTAGTGAAACAGGCGACGCCTGTCTCCATTGAACGGAGTGCCATGCCAAACTTAAACCCGTCGAACTGTTCTTCGCGCCCACACCCGACTGATGCGTATGAGTCAGCAGTGGGAACAATCAACACAGACCGAAAGTACTATTGGATATGAGTATGTAGCTGTTCAACATGTGGCCAGTGGATTTATATAGTGTCGTTGGGGCGGCGGCACTCGAGCCGATCGGAGCTCTCACAGTCACCGATATCGGGCCCGAAACGTATCGGGCGCTCGGCGCGCTCGAACGGGCGGGGCTCCAGTTCGGCGCAACGCTCATCGTCGCGATGGTCGTCCTCGGTCTGGTCCAGGGCTACGGCTCGAGAACGGTGACGAAAGCCCGTCGAAGCCCGGTCATTTCGAGCTGTATCGGCGTGCCGAGCCTGCTCGTCATCGCCGGCGTCTCGAGTACGGGGTATCTGATCCTCGGAACGAGTCTCGGGACGTTCTTCGGCGTGGTGTTAGTTATCATCGGTCTGACCGTCGTACCGGCGCTAACCACCATTGGCTTCGTCGCGATCGGCCAGTCGGTCGCGGCGCGGTTCGGTCGCGATCAACTGTGGGCCGGCGTCCTCGTCGGTAGCCTGCTCAGCGGTCTCGTCGGCCTGTCGCTCGTCACAACCGTTCTCGCCGTCGTTCTCGCTGGATCACTCGGCACGGGTGCCGGGGTCCGCGTGCTGATGGGCGCCGGCGGAACGACCAGACCCGACGACCGAACCGTGCCTCCCGCGAACAAAATATAGGTTCGAGCCACTCGACCGGTGACCGGTTTTTCGGCCGCTATCGAGCGCATTGATCGCTCCGTTCGAGTCGTCGTCGCCAGAGCGGTAGTGGGACAGACCCGTATCATCGACCGTATCGGCCAGTCGTGACTCCGGTGGTGAGGAACACGCATTCGCGCTCGTCGGGATCGACGGCGTCCCGGAAGAACTCGAGCGCCGCGGACGCGATCTCGAGACCGACGACCTCGTCGTTGCGCACGATCTCCACGTGCTGGCGCGACTCCCGCGACTAGCACACCCGTCGCTCTCGAGTCGAGGATCGAAAAAACGTCTCGTCCGGCGTCGACGTCCGAACCGATTACGCTTCGCGCCGTCGACGAGCATCACGAAACACGTCCGCTGTGTGTTTCGAACGCTCGCGGACTACGCTTCCGCTTCGGCTGCAAGAACGTCGTCGTACTCGCCGCCGTCGACCTTCTCCTTGAACTCGCGAGCGTCGTCGCCTTCGATGGTGACGCCCATCGAGGCGCAGGTGCCGACGACTTCCTTCGCCGCGTTGATCGTATCGTAGGCGAGCAGGTCGGGGTGTTTCTGCTCGGCGATTTTCTTGACCTGTTCGACCGAGATGTCGGCGACGAAGTCCTTCTGGGGTTCGCCGCTACCCGTTTCGAACCCGGCCTCGTCCTTGATGAGTGCCGCGGTCGGTGGGACGCCGACGTCGATCTCGAACGAGCCGTCGTCATCGTATTCGACGGTGACGGGCACTTCGGTGCCGTCGAACGCTTCCGTCTGGTCGTTGATCTGCTGTACGACAGCTTGCACGTCGACGGGGGTCGGTCCGAGCTCGGGACCGAGCGGTGGGCCAGGGTTGGCCTGGCCACCCGGAACGAGCACTTCGATGGTTCCAGCCATACCCATGAAAACCCGTGCGCGAGTTTTAAGGGTTGCTAATTCGGGCAGTCCCCGCCTGTGACCGACTGACGCACCCGTCGGAACGGCGGAGAACGCCCATCGTGGTCCCCGCTCCGTTACTCGACGCTTTCCGCCCACCACGCCGCGAACGACTCGAGGACGTCGCTCTCGTCGAAGCGCTCGATACACGGCACGTCGTGGGGGTGGCGCTCTCGCACTCGCTCGACCAACCGATCGTAGGCGTCAGGTGTGGTCTTCGCGAGCAGTATCACCTCGTCGTCGCGGTGTACCTCGCCGTCCCAGCGGTAGGTGGACGTGGTTGACAACTGATTCACGCAGGCTGCAAGCCGTTCCTCGATCAGCGTTTCGGCGATTTCGTCGGCGTCGGCCGGTGGCACCGTAATATAGGCGGTCGGCATACGTCCGAATACGCGAGACGCCGCAAAAAGATCCGCGCACCGTGCTCGCGCTGCGGATGTGACGCTGGGGCGACTATCGACCGAGCGATTCGTCGTCCGACGGGCGAGCGCTTAGCTTTCGTTCTGAACGACCGGATTGAACGTCCCGTTGATATCCCACTCGTGGAGACAGTGCGGATTGCCGACTTGCTTTTCGCCGTCCTCGCGGACGAGTTGCCACGCCTCGAGGGTGGTATCCCAGTGTTCCGCGCGGTCGCACCGTTCGCAGACGCGCGCCGTTGGCGTTCGTACCTGTGGACTCATTACCGGTTGTGAGAACTGCACACACATAACGCTATTCCTGTCCGGCAAGTGCTGCCTCTCAACGGGAGAGACAGTCGCGTTGGGTAACACGCCCTTTTTCGGTCCGTACGACGACCCCGTAGCGGAGCGATTCGGAACGAAAACACTGCAACAGCCGTCATCGCGCATCGAAAGCGACGGGACGGACGCTCCGCCGACTCGTTCAGTAAACGGCGTCTCTGATCTCCTCGCGGAGTTCGTCGAACTGCGCGAGGTACTCGCGCCGTTCGGCTCGCAGCGCCGCGACGGCCTCGTCGTAGTCCTCGACGTGATCGGGAACGTAGTACTCCTCGATGTCCAGTCGCGGGACCGACTCGGGAATCGTCAGCCCGATTCGCTCGTCGTCGGTCCATTCGATCGTTCCGCGCGCGGCCTCGGTGAGCACCGTCACGGATTCCGTCACGCCGATATCTTTGGACTTCGCGCCGAGATAGCCCGTGTTGATGACGTAACACTCGGCGTCGAGTGCGTCGATGAGGCCCCGGAAGATGTTCCCCTCCTCGCCCTCGGGGCCGACGATGAACGGATTCGTGCCGACGACGCGGATCGACTCGCCCGCTCGAGACGGATCGCCGGCGCTGGTTTCGATCGACTCGCCGAGCATGAAAGCGACGGCCGCCTGCTCGGTGGTCAGCTTCGCGACCGGTGGCATCAGCGGGTTTCGGGTGATGAAAAAGACCTGATCCATCCGCTCGAGGTCGATCTCATCGTCGGCGCTCTCGAGGTGCTCGCGCCGGACGATCGCTCGGGAGTTCGAGGTGTACCGATCCTCGTCGAAGTGTACCGTTCCGTCGTCGTCGACGGCGACGTTGTCGAAAACCGCCGACTCGTGGGTTGCGGCCTCGTAGAGTTCCGGCTGCTCGGCTTCATTGAGACCGATGGTTTTGATGAACAGCCCCTCGCCCTCGCTGCCGGGAACGGAGCCGTCCGGGAGGAGTCCACAGACGTCGTCCTGCAACATCGCGGCGTCCTCGGGATCCTCGAGCCAGCAGCCGTGGGAGGTCAGCGTCGACTTGCCGGTCGCGGAGAGACCCATGAACAACTGTCCCACCGTGTGCAGTTCGTCGTCGGCGTCGCGAACGCGAACGCGCTTGCTGCCGGCGTGGAGGCCGAGTCCGCCCCGTTCTTTGAGCCGAAACATGAACAGCCGCAGGAACGACTTCTTGGCTTCGCCGATGTAGTCGGTTCCGAGCACGGCGGTCACGCCGGCCTCGGGGAGCACGCGGATCGCCGTCTCGTCGTAGTCGGGTAGCTGGACGGTGTACAGATCTGGGTCGCGGCCGTCGGTCGGCTCGAACAGGTTCGCCCACCCCAGTGCGATCCGGGCGTGTTCGACGGGAACGAACAGACGACAACAGAACGTTGCGTCCGAATGACGCCCCATCAGGCGGTCGACACAGACCATTTCGCGGTCGCCGGCGAGGCCGAGCGCCTCGTCGACGAGTTCGTGATCGTGCTCGGAGAACTCGTCATCGACGGTGTTTTTCGTCCGATCCGCGCTCCGCGATCGATTCTCGCTGACGTACGACGGCGATCCGAACTCGGTCGTCGTCTCGTCGTCGGCCGCGAGTTCGCGAAGTTCCGCGAGCGATGGGTTGTACCGGACGTTCGACGCAGTCGTTGGGTCGGGAAGCTGTCGGACCAGCGGACGGGTCTCAGCCCCGGTTTCGGACATATACCACATGCACCATCATCCCGATGTATAAACGTGAGGATTCTACTCAGCGTGTGTCACTTTCTAGCCAGCGCGGTATAGATATGCATGAAAGAGCCCTCTGTGTGACCAAAAATAGGATATAACATGTTTACCACAACCTATCTGTTTTCAGATAATTGTGGAAATATACTCGAAAACGGAGTAATTCTACTCGAGGGTGTGACGCGCTCGAGCGAGCCAGTGAGAACCCGCTCACTCGAAGCGTATCGAAAACTCACTTGAAACGTATCGAAAATAGCGTTCCACCCGCGGACCGGAGAACTCACTCGGTGACGACGATGGTTCCGGTCATGTCCGCTCGGACGTGGGGAATACAGATGTAGTCGTACGTTCCGGGAACCTCGAAAGTGTGTTCGAACGTGTCACGGGGTCCGAGGCCGCCGCCGTTGTGGTCCCAGGCGTCACGAGCCGTCGACTCGTCCTCGTAGCCGCCGGTTGCGAAGTACTCGGCGTCCTCGGGGATGTGGTTCTCGAGCGCGGTGACGGTGTGGTCGGCACCGCTGGTGTTCTTCCAGACCACGGTTTCGCCGATGCTCGCCTCGTACTCGTCGGGGAGGAACTCGTTGCGAGTCATTCCGATGGTACAGTCGTCGCCGCTACACGGCTCGTCTTCGAAGGCGCTACGAACGGCCGAACAGCCAGCCAATCCGGCGGAAGCGGCGGTTCCGACGGCGGCGAGATAGACGCGCCTGTTCATACAAACGCGTTAGGACAGTTCCGATATAACCGCCCCGGTTCGATCGTCGAAAGCGGTCAGAATCGACCGGTTCCGTGACGAAACGAAAACACGTAAGGTAACTGCCCGTCGAATCCGCGAGTATGCTCCCCCGGTTCGTCGGGCGACTCGGCATCGCCGACGCAGTGACGATCGCCAACGCTGCCCTGGGGTTCGTCGCTGTCGTTATCGCCTTTATCGACATCGACCTCGCCGCCCGACTCATCCTGTTTGCGGCCGTCGCGGACGGGCTGGACGGCATCCTCGCTCGCCGATACGGCGGCACCGACGCCGGACCCTATCTGGACTCGCTGGCCGACGTCGCGTCCTTCGCCGTCGCCCCCGCAGTCCTCGCGTTCGTCGTCATCACCGACGGGTTCGAGCTCGGATTCGATACGGTAACGCCCGAACTCCTCCTCGTTACGGTGATCTCCGCGCTGTTCGTCGCGATGGCCGTCACTCGCCTCGGGATGTACACGGCCTACGACATCTCGGGAAGCCACACCGAGGGCGTCCAGACGACGCTGGCCGCGACGGTGATCGGTGCGGCGATTCTCGCGGGCGAAACCAACCCGTTGCTGATTCTCGGGGTCACCGGCGCGTTCTGCTACCTGATGGTGTCGCGCATCCAGTACCCCGACTTGCTCGCCCGCGACGCCGCGATCATGGGCGTCGTCCACGTGCTCGCGATCCTCATCCCGAACTTCGCCGGCCGAACGTTTCCCTACGCGCTGTTGACCCTCGGCATCGCCTACATGACGCTCAGCCCGTGGCTCTACTGGCGCGAGGATGCACAGCCGGCAGCGCCCGAAGTGCATGGAAACGCTTAGGGCGATCCTGCAACGACCGTAACGTATGTACACTGTCGCGCGCCAGCGCCGCCTCCGGACCCGGGTGGTACCATGAGCGAGGACGAGCCGGCCGGTGACGACGGATCGGACGCTGCGGAGGAGCCGACCGAAGAAGAACCGGTCGATCTCGAGGCCATCCGCGAGGCCCTCGAGTCGTTCGAAGCGGACATCGAAGACCTCGAGACGGATCTCGAGGCGGCCGAGACCGAAGACGACCTCGATGTCGTCGAGGCGGAGATCGACTCGTTCCGCGAGGAGTTCGAAGAGATCGAGATTCCGGATCCGCCGGAGCCCGAAGACGTCGACGATGACGAGGACGACGAGGACGAAGAAGAGATCACGCCGGAGGAGGAACTTCAGGAGCGCTACGACGACATCGAGAGCGACGTCTCTGACCTCGAGTCCGACCTCGAGAACCAGCGCGGTCCTTACGGTGCGGACGTCGTCGACGCGATCGACGGCGCGAGCGGATCGATCACGGACGTTCGCTGGACGGAGGAAGGCAACGCCGAACTGATCGAGGCCGTCGACGACTTCCTCGACGACGTCAACGACCTACTCGGTAGCGCCGTCACGCTGACAAACGAGGGCGAGGGCGTTCCCGAACAGCTCGAGGGAACCCTCGACGAGGCGGCCGGAGCCGTCCAGGCCGCCGAACTCGACGCGGACGACGACGCGGAGACGATCGCGGGCTTGCTCGACGCGACCGACGACCTCGAGTCCGATATCGACGACGCGACCGAGTGGACCGACCTCAAGATTCGCGAACAACTGCGCCGGGAGGGCTACTACGACGTGCTCGACCACGTCAAGGACTACCCGCCGGAATGGCACGCGCTCAAGGTCCACGAGAAGCGCGGCAACGTCGAGATGATCCTGCTCGCCCTCGAGACGTTCGGCTCCGACTTCATGGAAGAACACTGCATGGAGGCCCTGGAGCGAATGGGGCCCGAGGAAGCCATCGAGCCGATGGTCCAGAAGGCCAATCGACGAGACACGGCGGCGATGGCCATCCTCGGGAAGATCGGCGTCGAAGACGACGAGGTCGTCGAAACGCTGCTCGATTACGTCGACTCCAACCCGACCCTCCAGCAGCCGGCCTTTCGAGCGCTCGGCGAAATCGGTGCCGAGGAGGCAGTTCAGCCGATCGCCAACCAACTGGTCGACGACAACCCGGACGTTCGAAGTTGGGCCGCTCGCGCGCTCGGCCTGATCGGCGACACTCGCGCCATCGAGCCGCTCGCAGACGTCCTCGCGGACGACGAGGAAGATCGCGTCCGCGCCAGCGCCGCATGGGCGCTCAACCGTATCGGCACGAGAGACGCCCTCGAGATCGTCGCCGACTACGGCGACGACCGCGCGTATCTCGTCCAGGCCGAAGCCGAGAAGGCGACGCTCGAGCCGGCGGCCTGAAGAGCGGAGCGCGCGGTCCGTTTTTGCCGAATCGCTCATTGGCCGCGAGGCCGAGTCACTGCAAGGCCGGCCGCTGATTCCCCACCGAGTGCTTATATAGTAAGGGGCGGCCAGACCGATCGATGGACCTCCGGCGAACCGTTCTCGTTGCGTTCCTCGGATTCGGACTCGTCGCCGCCGGAACGACGGTGGGAGGGGTTACACCCGGCGAGACGGCGACGGACGAAGCGCCGCTACACCCGGAAGTCGGCGATATCGATCAGACCTGTCCCACCGGCGTGCCGGGGGCGGCCGACGGACGAGAGGGGATCGACGCAACGGACGCAACCGCGACTAACGCCACCGTCGCCGCTCCGCGGATCGTCGAACTGTATCCGAACCCGACGACGCACGGGAACGTCGGCGAGTATCTCGTCCTCGAGACGCCGCCGGAGACCCGCCTGGAGAACTGGACGCTCACCGACGGCCACACGACCGCCTCCCTTCCGAACGAGACCGTCTCCGGGCGCGTTGCGGTGAGTGCCGACCCCGACGCTACCGCGCGGCTCACCGCCCATTCCGTGCTCGAGTTCGAGGGCACGTTGCGACTCGCCGCCGATGGTGACGACCTCGAGCTTCGAAACGAGACGACGACGGTCGATACGGTCGCGTACGACCGTGCCCCCCTGGCCGAACGGTGGTATCGAAGCAACGCCGACGATCGCAAGGGGACGGCCAGTTCAACCCCCGCTGCGGGCGTCTGGCATCCTCGAGGAGCGACCTGTCTGCCAGTCTCGAGCGCTGACGTCGACGAGGCGACGGCCTTCGTCCTTCCCGACGCGCCCGAGATCCCGCGCGAGACGATCCGCGCGGCCGACGACCGACTCCTGCTCGCCGGCTACACGTTCACTTCCGAGAGGATCGCGGCCGATCTCGTCGAGGCTGCCGGACGCGGCGTCGACGTTGCGGTCCTCCTCGAGTCGAGCCCCGTCGGTGGAACGCCCCAGGCGACCGAACCGGTACTCGAAACGCTCGAGGCTGGCGGTGTTGACGTTCGCGTCACCGGCGGGGAGGGCGCTCGCTATCGCTACCATCACCCGAAGTACGCCGTCGCCGACGATCGGGTGTTGGTCACCAGCGAGAACTGGAAGCCGTCGGGCATCGGCGGTGCCTCGAGTCGCGGCTGGGGCGTTCGACTCGAAGACGCGACGCTCGCCGCCGATCTCGCGACGGTGTTCCGGACCGACTACGAGGGGTGGGATACCGAATCCGGCGCGACGCACCGGGAACGCACCTCGTTCGTCGACGATGAGGGTGTCGAGTCCGCCTCGAACGCGCTCCCCACCGAACACGAACCGGCGACGGTCCCGCTCGAGTCCGCTGAACTCCTCGTGGCCCCGGACAACGCAGAGGAGCGGGTGATCGAACTGCTAGCCGCGGCCGAGGACGAAATCCTCGTCAAACAGGCCAGTATCGCCGCGGACGCCGATGTTCTCGAGGAGACGATCGAGGCGGCCCGCCGCGGCGTCGACGTGAAAATACTGCTCGATTCGACGTGGTACCACGAGGAACAAAACGATGCGTTGGCGGACGAACTCAAGCGGATCGCCGCCGACGAGTCGTTGTCACTCGAGGTCACACTCGTCGAGGAGACCGACCGGTTCGAGAAGATACACGCGAAAGGCGTCGTCATCGATCGGGAGACGGCGATCGTCGGGAGTGCCAACTGGAACGAGAACTCCTTCGAGAACAATCGGGAGGTCCTCCTCGCGCTTCACGGCGAAGCGGTCGCGACGTACTACGCGGACGTGTTCGAAGCCGACTGGTCGGCCGACGGCGGATCGTGGCGGCTCCCGTTCGGCGTGACCCTCACCACCCTCGCCGCGCTCGCACTCGCGGCGTTCGTCGGCCGTCGGTACGTCCGGTTCGGAGATCCCGAGTGAGACGCGGCTGGAGCGTTTACGTTTATGGTTTCGGGCGACGTTCGCTCTCGAGATGATCAGTCAGCCCGACCCCGAAGCTGGCCTCGCGAACCGCCTGTTCTGGTCCCGTCACGCGAATCCGGGAAGCGTCTGGACGTTCGTCGGGGCGTACCTCCTGCTCGTTGCGTCGATCTACCGCCGGAGTCGGCCGCTGCTGGTCGGTACGCTCCTGTTCGTCGCCGTGAACCCGCTCCTCTTCTCCCCGCCGAAGACAGACGACGCGTGGGCGACGCGCGTCGTCCTCGCCGAACGGGTCTGGCTCGAGCGAGGACTGGTTTCCTCGAGTCACACCTGGTTCACGCTCGCCTGCGCGCCGGTTTACCTGTTCACGCTGCGCTCGGCCGCGAACCGGCAGCCGCTCAGAACGGGGGTGGGAACGGTCGCGTCGCTCGCGTTGATGCTCCTGTTTTTCGATCGAATGGCTCGACTCTACGAGGACGAACGGTCGGTCTAGCTCAGTCCAGACAGCCCTCGGGACCGACCTCTAGTCGCTCGCAGTAGTCCTGTTCCGGGTCGAAACAGTCCGGACACTCGCTGGGCCGGTCGATGATGGTATCGAGACGCCCGGCGACGGTATCGTCGATGACGCTCTCGAGCGCGCGCGCCTCCTCACGAAACTCCCCGACCTCGAGGACGTTCGCGAGGAATCGCTCGATGATGCAGTAGGTCTGGAGGGCGTCGTGGGCGCGTTCGATCCCCTCGTCGGTCAGGCTCGCACCCTTGTACTTCTCGTGTTCGACGAGCCCCCTGCCCTCGAGTTTGCCGATCATCTCGTTGACGCTGGCCGGACTGACCTCGAGTAGGTCCGCCAGCGTACCGGTCGATGCGGGCCCCTCTTCGATTCGTTGTGCGAGGTAGATCGCCTTGAGATATTGGTCTGCGGTGTTCATCGTATCCCTCCGTTGAGACCGTCCACTGCGGTAGTTTCGCGCCGGAACGCCACAGTCCGGGAGCCCGTACAGGTGCGTCTTTCCATCGTCGCGGTTGTGAGAGCACCGCACATCGAAGCGACCGTGTACCACACCGCGCCGATCATGCTCTGTACTCCATGATTTCGGTCACCTCTTCGACGCCCTCCCGTTCCTCCTCGCGAATGTCGTACAGCGTCTCGAGCAGTCGGTGGCGGTCGATGGCGAACTCGGCGTCGGAGGCCTCGATCGCATCGATCAGATCGTCGTAGAACTTGTAGGCCGTCTCCTCGTTCGCCAACTGATCGTAGAGGACGCCGTCGGTATCTTCGGGCGGTCCGTACTGGGCGTCGACTAATGCGTTGATCTCCTCGTAAGCGACCGTCTCAGCCTCGAGATCGTCGATCAGCGCCTCGAGTCGCTCGCGGTGATCGGCGGACTCCTCGGCGGCGTCGGCGAGCAACTCTCGCACCGCCTCGTCGACCTCCGCTCGCGCGTCCGGCGGGAGCGAGTCGAGGTGGTGGGCGGCGCGTGACTCGACGACTTCCTCCAGAACGACCCCGATCTGGAGGAGCCGAGTAAGCTGGTTGTCGCTCGAGACACGCTGTCCCAAACTCATATCACGTCGTCCGGGCCGCTGATACTTAACCGTCCCTACTCGATGGCTTCGGAGACCGGGATCACCGTCGGTGCCGTATCGACCGCGCAAACGTCGCACAGGTGCGGTCGGATAGTATATTCGGCTGGACGGTCCCCGAAGTCAGCCGCGATACCGCCACGCTCGCGCGCCGTCACCGCCGTCGACCACGTTGACCTGTTTGAGACCCTCCTTGATACACCGCCACCAGCCGTCGGCCGTTTCGTAGTCGGCCGGACACTCCGCGTACAGGGCCTCGACGAAATCCGACCGTCGCGCCGACCCCTCGTCTCGCACGTAAGCCAGCGCTCGACCGACGGCGCGGCGGCGCTTCTCGAGCGTCTCGCTCGAGCGACCCGGAACCGAGAGCGCGTCGAGATCGGTGATATCCTCGCCCGGGCGAACGTCGCTACTGGCGAGTCGGGTCGAAGACGCGTACTCGAGGCCCGTCTGGACGTCCCTGTCGAGGCGTTTTCGCGTACTCGCAACCGCCCGCCGGGAGAGTTCGTCGAGCCGCTCGGTCTCGACGGAGCCTAACACGCCGGCGTCTTCCAGCACCGGATCCTCCGGAATGCGCGCGACGCGCTCCGGCGTCAGGGTCGACGAGTCGACCGACCGTCCGCCGGAACTCGAGTTCGCCTCCGCCGCTCCCTCCGGCTCCGATTCCTCGCGCGTTCGATCGGCCGGGCCCGAGTCCGCGGCTTCCTCGGCCGACTGACCGCTCGAGTCAGGGCTCTGCCGAACGGTTCGAGGGGAGCCGCGGACTTCGAGCACCGACTCGTCGGTCGTTCGTGCCGCGTCGGTGGCCCGTTCGGGTCCGTCCGCTCGTGAGTCGCTCTCGTCGTTGCGATCGATGGTCTCCATGAGCGATGCGACCCGCTCCTCGAGATGGGCGAGTCGCGCATCGTAATCGGCCATCGACCGGTCTCGCTCCCCGCCGTGATCGGCTCGCTGCTCGGCCTCGATCGAGCCGCGATTCGCGATGATCCACCGGACGTACGCCTGCCGGCTCTCGAACCCGAACAGTTCCCGCTCCGCCTCGAGCGCGTCGACGAGATCGTCCTCGAGTTCGATTGAGAGGGCCCGCATGGTTCCGAGGTATCAGGTCCCGGTATAAAAGTCGTCGTCAGACGCGGCGAGGGCACGGAACTGATAGCGCTCGAGCGTCGAGTGAACAGCGCCCGCAAAACGATCCGGAGAGCGGTTCGATTCGGCTCTCGAAAACGAGAGTTCGGACGAGTTCCTCGTTACTCGCGTTCGCGGAGCCTCTCGGCGATCAGGCCTTCGAGGTCCTCGCGCAGTTCGTCGACGTCGACTTCCTCGAGAACGGGCACGAAGAAGCCCTCGACGAGCATGTTGCGCGCGGCGCGCGGGTCGACACCGCGGGAGGTCATGTAGAGTAGATCCTCCGCGTCGATCTGGCCGACCGTCGCGGAGTGGCTGGCCTCGGTGTCGTGGTTGTTGATGATCAGCTTCGGCGAGGCGTCCGCCTCGGACTCGTCCGAGAGCATCAGCGTGTTCTCGCGCTGGTAGGAGCTGGTGTCCCAGGCATCCCGTCCGACGTCCTGAACGCCCTCGTAGACCGAGCGGGCGACGTCGTCGGTGACGCCGCGGGTGACGAGGTCGGCCGTCGTGTGCTCGGCGCGGTGCCAGACCTTCACGTCGAGGTCGAAGTGCTGGTCGTTGTGACCGTAGAAGGCCCCGACGATCTGGGTCTCCGAGGAGTCGCCCTCGAGTAGCGTCGAGACCTCCGTCTTGGTCAACTGCGTGCCGAGGTTGCCCTCGATCCAGTCGATCGTGGCGTACGTGTCGGCGACGCCGCGCTTGAGGGTGAAGTTGTAGGCCTCCTCCGAGAGGTTCTGGAGGCTGCCGTACTGGACGTAGCTGTTCTCGCCGGCGGCGACCTCGACGATGCCGCTGTAGTACTGCTCCTCGGCTTTGGCACCAGTGGACTGGCGCTCGAGGATCGTGACCGAAGACGATTCCTCGGTGACCACGAGCGTGTAGTTAAACAGCGAGCGAGAGTTCTGTTCGGTCCGGATGGTGACGTCCTCGGCGTCGACGCCCTCGGGAACGTAGATGACCGTGCCGGTGCTAAAGAGGGCGGTCGAGAGCGCGGTCAGGTAGTTCTCCTGGGGATCGATGATCGAGCCGAAGTGCTCTTTCAGGAGGTCTTCGTGCTCCTGTACGGCCTCGGCCCACGGAAGCACGTCCGCTTCGTCGGGACCGACCTGATCCTTGTTTTCGGCGGCGTTCAGCGGGTCCACGAGCGACTCGAAGTCGAGTTCGTGGAGGTTCGTCCAGTCCCGCCCCGGCGTCCGGATGACGTCCGGCATGTCGAGGTCATCGAGGGCGTCGAGGGCCTCGAGACGGGTCTCCGTGAGCCACTCGGGCTCCCCGAGGTTGTCGCTGATTTCGCGCACCTGTGCGTCGGTCAGATTGGCGTGTACCTGTGTTCCTGCGCTCATATTATCCGAGGCTCCCCTCCATCTCGAGTTCGATGAGACGGTTGAGTTCGACCGCGTACTCGATCGGCAGTTCCTCCGTGATCGGCTCGATGAAGCCGGCGACGATCATCTTCTTGGCGTCGTCGTCGTCTAGTCCGCGCGACTGGAGGTAGAAGATGTCTTCGTCCCCGATCTTGCCGACGGTCGCCTCGTGAGCGACGTCGACCTTCGACTCCTCGATCTCCATGTACGGCATGGTGTCCGACGTGGATTCGTTGTCGAACATCAGTGCGTCACACTCCACCGCAGTCGAGGAGTTCTCGGCGCCATCGGCGATGTGGACGAGGCCGCGGTAGTTGGTGCGGCCGCCGTCCTTGGAGATCGACTTGGACTCGATGGTCGAACTGGTGTTCGGCGCGTTGTGGTAGACCTTCGCGCCGGTGTCGATGTTCTGGCCCTCGCCGGCGAAGGCGATAGTGATGTGGGTGTCCGTCGCGCCGCGACCCTTGAGGATCGTACACGGGTAGAGCATGGTCGCTTTGGATCCCATGCTGCCCGAGACCCACTCCATCGTCCCGTTTTCTTCGCAGATGGCGCGCTTGGTGTTCAGGTTGAACGTGTTCTTCGACCAGTTCTGGACGGTCGAGTACTGAACGTGAGCGTCCTCGCCGACGAAGACCTCGACGCCGCCCGAGTGGAGGTTGTGGCTGCCGTACTTCGGTGCGGAACAGCCCTCAATGTAGTGGACCTCCGACCCTTTCTCGGCGATGATGAGCGTGTGCTCGAACTGGCCCATCCCCTCCGAGTTCATGCGGAAGTAGGCCTGGACCGGCATCTCGACGGTGACGTCCTCGGGGACGTAGACGAACGAGCCGCCCGACCAGACGGCACCGTGGAGCGCGGCGAACTTGTTGTCGCTCGGCGGGACGCAGGTCGTCATGAAGTGCTCCTTGAGGAGCTCGGGGTGGTCCTGGACGGCCTTGTCCATGTTACAGAAGATGACCCCCTTCTCCTCCCACTGCTCTTGCATGTTCTGGTAGACGACCTCGGACTCGTACTGGGCACCGACGCCGGAGAGTGCGTTCTTCTCGGCTTCCGGAATGCCCAGTTTGTCGAACGTGTCCTTGATCTCGTCGGGCAGCTCCGTCCAGTCGTCGACGCCTTCGCGCTTGTCGACGTCCGGGCGGATGTAGGGAACGATCTCTTCGATGTCCAGTTCGGTCAGGTCGGGCTGGCCGGGCCAGTCCGTCGGCATCGGCATGTTCTGGTACTGCTCGAGCGCGCGGAGACGTCGCTCGAGCATCCAGTCGGGCTCGTCCTTGTCGTCGGAGATCATGCGAATGATCTCCTCGGTCAGGCCCTTGTCGGATTTCACCGCGGCGTTCTGGTCTTTCTTGAACTCGAACCGCGCTTCGGTGTCAGTGTCTTTCAGGTGATCTTGTTCGGAACTCATAATTTGATTGTGTATATGGTTACGGCTACAGGGTTATTACCGTTGTTCTAGCTGCATTCGGTTACGCCGTGCCGTAGACCTCTTCGCGGACCCAGTCGTACCCCTTGTCCTCGAGTTCCTCCGCGAGCGAGGCGTCGCCGCTTTTTGCGATCTGGCCGTCGATCATCACGTGGACGTGATCGGGTTCGACGTAGTCGAGGATTCGCTGGTAGTGGGTGATCTGGAGGATGCCGGTGCCCTCCTCGTCGCGCAGCGCGTTGATCCCGTTGGAGACGTCCTGCAGACGGTCGATGTCCAGCCCGGAGTCGATCTCGTCGAGAACGGCGATCGACGGCTCGAGGATGGCCGCCTGAAGGACCTCGTTCTGTTTCTTCTCGCCGCCGGAGAAGCCGGCGTTGAGGTAGCGCTGGGCGAACTTCTCGTCCATGTCCAGCGACTCCATTTTCTCCTGGAGGATCTGCTGGAACTCGGCGACGCCGACGTCGCCCTCGTCCACGTTGCCTTCCATCGGCGAGGTCTCGAAGCCTTCGTCCTCGTCTTCCTCGTCGTCCGCGTCGGCTTCGTCCTCGAAGAGTTCCTCGCGCTCGTCAATCTTGGCGTTGAGCGCCGTTCGGAGGAAGTTAGTCATGGTGACGCCGTCGATCTCGGCCGGGTACTGGAAGCCGAGGAAGATGCCGAGTGCGGCACGCTCGTTGGGCTCGAGGTCGAGGATGTTCCAGGTGCGCTGGTCCTCGTCGATCTCGATCTCGTCGCCGAACTCGCCCGCTTCGAGGTGGAGCAGCACTTCGCCCTCGGTGACCTCGTAGGCCGGGTGGCCGGCGATGACCTTCGCGGTCGTCGACTTCCCGGAGCCGTTGGGCCCCATCAGGGCGTGGATTTCGCCCGAATTGACCTCGAGGTTGACGCCCTCGAGGATTTTCTCGTCGCCCTCTGCTACTTCCGCGTGTAGGTTGTTCAGTTCGAGACGTGCCATAGTATTCTGTCGTCTGAATCGTGGGCCGTCTGACTCATAACGGTTTCGTATCCAATTGGATACGGTCCCACATCAGTAAAATAAGTTCCCGAAACGAAAACACCTGTTCCGTTCGAATAATAACTATCGGAACCGAGTTAGTAGCCTGCGGTCCGCGTTTACGATCGTCTGTCAACGAGTTCGCGACGGCTTCGAGGTGAACCGTCCCGGCGAACGATGTCCAGTACGAACTCGCCGAGGCAACTCGGTAGTCGGCGCCGGGCGACGGCCACTCGCGTCCGATCGGCCCGTGAATCGCGGCGTCCGATACGACAGCGAAACGAACCGATTCGGCCGATCACATGAAGTTGCTCAATCCGGTTTGCTCCTGGCCGCTTTTCACTTCCTCCCAAGACACGTCCAGCGCCTCGAGGATGCGCTCGATCGGTCCTTTCAGCGTCTTCTCGAGCATCGTGTCGTAATCGACCTCGAACGCGTCGGGAATCTGGTCTTCGTACTCGAAGCAGATCACGTCTGGATCGCGTTTGAACGCCCCGTAGAGGGGATCGGTACGGGCGTCGAACCCTTCCTCCGCCTCGAGTCGCTCGAAAAAGGACGGATCCACCCGCTTGAGATAGAGCCGTTTGGGTTTGCTGCCCCGCTGGAAGTTCGTCCCGAGCAGGAGGTTGGCGTACTTCGCGCCGCGAACCTGCGCCGTATCGGTGTCGTAATTGTCCAGTCGCTTACCGATGCCGCCGGGAATGCCGATCTCGTCGAGCGAGACCTCGCCGGCGCGCACGTCCTGGATGACCGCGTTCACGTACTCCTTTGCGCCCTCGATGTCACCCTCGCGGACGATCATCTCGATGACGCGGTGTTGGACTTCCTTGGTGATCGGCGCGATGTCCGAGCGCTTGTACTCGAAGCCGGTAATATCGACGTCGTCGACGTCCTTCCCCTCTTTCCAGATGATGTGGCCGGCGTAGCGTTTCTTCGTGCCGGCCTGGAAGAACCGCCGATAGAGTTTCTCGAACTCGATCTGGAACCGGTGCTCCTCGGCGTTGAGATCCTCGCGTGCGAAATCGTCGTAGCGCTCGTTGAGGTACTCCTCGATCTCGAACGACTGCTCGAGCGCGTCTGCTTTCGAGACGTCCTGTCCGAGTTCGAGCATGACCGAGTCCGTATCGCCGTAGGCGACCTGATAGTCGATCTCGTTCGCGGCGGATTCCGTGAACTCGATAACCTCGCGTCCGGTGGCCGTGATCGCGGACGCCGCTTCCTTGTCGTAGAGCCGGAACTGTTCCCAGCCCGACACGCCGTAGAGCGAGTTCATAATGACCTTCACCGCCCCTTGCTGGCGGTCGTACTGCTCGTAGGCTCTCGTGCCGGGATCGTACTGGTTTCGCTGGGACTTCTTTTCCTCGCGCTCGGCCAGCAGTTCGTTGATCATCTCCCGCATGACGCCGTCGGGCTCCTTGCGAAAGTGCGTCGGCTCGGGTCTGGTCGGCGCGATGAACGTTTCGCCGTCGTACTCGTCCGGATCGACCCGCGTCTCGGGCGAGGCGTTGACCGTCACCATACACATCGGGTACAGCGACTTCAGGTCGAGCACGGTGACGTTCTCTTTGACGCCCGTGATCGGATCGAACACCGCGCCGCCTTCGTACTCCTCGCCCGCCTCCTGTTGGCCCTTCGAGGGCAGCGCGAACCGTCCGTAGGCCTCGTGAAGGACGTACATGTCCACTGCATCTCCTGGGGTAGGGGCATCCTCGAGTTTGCAGCCGACGAACGAACGCACCTCGTCCCAGAAGGTGACGATCTCCTGTTGGCGGTCGAGTTCGACGCAGAGTTCGACGTCCCGCAGGTTGTACTCGAGCAGCCTCGTCGGATCGTCCTCCCAGAGGTCGCCGATATCCCCGGCGTAGCGTTCCTTGCCGACGCCGAGTTCCGCCTCGCCGACGGCGTCCAGCCGGTAGGAGTCGAGTTCGGAGAACACCGTCCGCTGGTAGGCATAGAGCAGGTCGAAGACGACTCGACCCTTGATGTCGGGACCGCCCCAGTTGCTCCGCCAGACTTCGTCGACTCGAGAGAGGCGGTCGATGGAGAGGTCGTAGTCGTGGGTCGGATCCTCGAGCACCTCGAGCCGGTCGAGGAAGTACGGCGCGTCGAAGTCCTCGAAGTTCCAACCCGTGAGGATGTCGGGGTCGGTTTCTCGGATGTAGTCGACGAACGCCTCGAGCATCGCCTCCTCCTCGTCGAAGCTCCGGATCTCGTGCTCGATATCGCTCTCGATCGGCTCGTAGTCCTCGATCTCCGTCGGAATCTCCCCGTCGCCGACGGGTGCCTCGTAGAGCCACATGATGTACTCGTCGCGGTAGGAGTCGTGACTCGTGAGACAGACGATCGGTTCCTCGCCGTCCTCCGGGAATCCCGCGCGGTCGTTGACCTCGATGTCGAAGGTGTTTACTCGCGGATCGACGTCGACGGCCGTCGCCTCGACCTCGTCGTGGGGGACGACCAGCGAGTCGTCGTCGGCGCGTCGCTCCGGAACGCGAATCCCGCTACGAACGTCCTTGTCGATCAGAAACCGATTCGGAAAGAGGATGTCGGCCTCGTAGTGGTCGAACTCGTCGCGGACCTGTC
Source organism: Natronorubrum halophilum (assembly GCF_003670115.1). NCBI lineage: Archaea > Methanobacteriati > Methanobacteriota > Halobacteria > Halobacteriales > Natrialbaceae > Natronorubrum > Natronorubrum halophilum. Next base: position 822,795 of record NZ_QQTY01000002.1, on the reverse strand, counting down.
CGACGTCCCGCGGCGTCTGGCCGAAGATTTTGGTGAGCTTCTCGCCGCGGATGCTTTCGTAGGGCTCGCCGTCCTCGCCGACCTCGCGGCTCCCCGTGAGCCGATCGTACTGTTCCTCGGGCGGGCGTTCGAGGGAGTCCGTCGGCGCGTAGAAGTACGGTCGAAAACCGACGACCTGGACGTGCTCGAGGGTTTCCTCGGACGTGCGCCCGAACACGTGCATGATCGGGCGTTCTTCGTCGCCGTAGCCGGCGATGGTGTAGTCGACCTGCATCACGGCGAGTTCGAGCTCACCGGTCGCCTCGGGAAGCGTTTCCTCGACGACGTCGATCACCTCTCCGGCGCTCGATCCACCGTTTCCTGCGATGGCAACCGCTTCCTCGTCCGGTCGCTCGTCGGACTCACCGGAAAACTCCGTGAGTCCAGTTTGGCCCGCCTCAGTCATGGTCTCTGGATTGGCAGTCGCCGAATAAAAACCCCCACACTTCGATTCACGATTCCGTTCGTCCGGAACCCACCGCCCGGTCGCAATATTGCTGGGGCAACAAGACATATAACGTGGTAACACATACCATACAGTCAGGTGATGGAAGTGTCCACCCACATCAACGACGATACGACGGACCGAGGCGAGCCGTGTAGTGAGCCAGCGGGCACCGCGACCATCGAGTCCTACGAGACGGACGACGGAGTCGTCTTCTACGATTCCGAGAATCCGCTCGCGTGGGTAGAAACCTCCAGAACGTTCACCCTGACGGAACTCGCCTGAACTGGTCCGGCGCGCACACTTTCGGACAGTACACTGGTCCGTTCGCTTCGAACGCGAACGCTTTTTATTTGAGTTGCCCACTATCCATGTGTGGTATCAGATCGGACCGAGAACGAACCCGACGAGTACGATCCGGAAGCGGAGTTCAGGGACCCGGATAGCGACTCCATCACGATCCCACGCGTCCCGACGGAGGACGCCGGATCGGGCCTCTGGTCGGACCTGCGGTCGGAGATGGAGGCGGACGAAGCCGAGATTCCCGACCTGTCGAGCTCCGAAACGGACGTCGACGGCGAAACCCTCCGACACTTCTGGGCGCTGGTGTTCGTGATCAACGTCGCCGTCCTCGCGTTCGCACTCAGTCTGATGTTCCTGATTTTCGAGGGTAACGTCACGTACAGCGCCTATCTGTTGGCCGTCACCCTCGTCTTCACCGGGTTCGGCATTCGCCGCTATCGGAACTTCAAGCGCGCGACCGACGCTTCCTCGACGGCGGATAACCGGGACGACGACCCGGACGAACGAGAGTCCGAAGCGAGCGATGAACCGCTCGAACTCGAGGACGAACCCCTCGAAAGCGAACACTCCGACGACACCACCGCCGACTCGAAATAACTGGGGACAGCCGAAACTACTTGAGGGACGCTCTCCGAACACCAGTTACCGGACGATTCCGACCGATCATGAAAACCGTCCAAGACGACACCGGCAAACGATACCTGCTTCTCAAACGGTCCGAACACGCGAGTCTCGTGCGCGATCCACACAACGGAAACGAGTGTTACGTCCAGAACGACCGCCTGGAGGACCTCGACGACGAATCTCCGCTCGAGACCGCCGCCCGAAGCGTCTCCGGTCCGGTCCGAACGCTCGTTACGACCGTCCACGACGAGGCAACCCTCGGCCTTCTGATCGAACTCGAGAGCCGCGGACCGCTCGCCGTGAGAACGGTGCTCAACGCCTACGACTTCTGTGAGAGCGATCTCCACGGTCGTTTCACGGTCTTGTCAACCGCCGACCTGATCGAAGAGACGGAGGTCGCTGGCGAGCGCGGCTATCGAATTACCGAGACGTGTAAGCAGGCGCTCGAATCGATCCGCACGGACGAAACCAACCCGGACGCGGTCGCCGAGGCGGCGACTGAAACGTCTAATACGTCATAACGGCAGGAGAGCACAGCCGGCGGTCACCGGCACGATTGCTGTCTTCCGCTGCTCGATTCGTACGTCGAGTAGCTCCTAGTCGGACGTGAGTAGCGCGATTTCCGGCGGTTCGCCGGACTCGAGGCGCGAGCGATTCGAGGTCGCATCCTTCTCCACGCGGACGATCGAGTCCGCTGCGCCGACGAGTTCCTCGTCGTGGCTGACGACGACGATCTGTTCGACGCCGAGATCCCGCATGGATTCGATCAGCGAAACGAGTTGAGTGACGTGGCCGGAATCGAGGAAGACCGTCGGTTCGTCCAGAATCAGCGGCGGTAGCGGTGCCGTTCCCTTGACCCCCTCGGCGAGTAGCCGATAGATCGCACACCGCAGGCTGAGGTTGAACAGCGCCCGTTCACCGCCCGAAAGCTGTTCGGGCTCGAGCGCCTCGCCGTCCTTCTGGTAGACGGTCAGTCGGTACTGCCCGTCGAGGTCGATCGCCGCGTAGGAGTCGTTCTGATAGACCAGTTCGAACGTCTCGTTGAGCAGCCGTTCGAGGGTCTCGACGTTGCGCTGACGCAGTTCCGCCCGGAGGTCCGCATACGTCGCCTGCAGCGTCTCGGCTTCGTCGTACAGCGAGTCGAGTCGCTCACATCGCTCCTCGAGGGCTTCGAGTTCCTCGCGTCGCTCCTCGAGTTCCTCGAGTTCCCGTTCGACGGCTCCGATCGCGTTCTGGAGGTTCGTCCGCTTCGCCTCGAGATCCTCGAGTTTCGCGTCGACCTTCTCGAGGTAGTTCTCGGCGTTTTGCCTGTCCGTACGGGCCGTCTCGATGCGTTCCTCGTCGAACTCCGACTCGAGCTCGCGCTTGCGCTCGCGTTTGCTCGAGAGCGTCTCGCGGCGCTCGTCGTTCATCGTCTGCCAGTCCCGGCGACGCTCCCGGAGGTTTTCGACGTCGGTCGCGAGATCGGCGCGCTCGACGTCGATCTCGGCGACGCGGCGCAGCGACTCGAGATCGTCCTTGATCTCGCCGCGCTCGGTGTTGATCGATCCGAGTTCGGATCGAATGTCGTCGACCTCTCTATCAAGGTCCGCGGCTCTCGCGCGGTTCTCCTCGGCGTCGGTCTCGTACTGTTCCGCGTCCTCGCGCAGACGGTCGCGCTGCTCGCGTCGGTTCTCGAGCGTCTCGCGCTTTTCCGCGACCAGCGTCTCGATGTTGTCGCGGTTCTCTTCGAGTCGGTCGACCCGTCGTTCGGCCTCGCGGAGTTCCTCGGCGCGCTCGATCCGCTCGTCGAGGTCGTCGCGGTCGTCCTCGAGCCGCTCGAGTCGATCCTCGAGGTCGGCGAGTTCCTCGCGCTTCTCGGCTAACACGTCGACGTGGGGCGAGTCTTCGACCGGTTGGCCGCATTCGGGACACTTGCCCTCCTCGAGCAGCGCTTCGCCCTCCTCAATGGCGTTTTCGACGGTCCGGATATCCGCCGTGATATCGCCGATCTCGTCGGTCAGTTCCTCGCGGTCGGTCTCGAGGGATTCGAAGTGAGCGGTTGCCTCGCCGAACTCGACCGGTGCGTCGGCGGTTTCACCGCCTTCCCGAGGCGTCGGAGACGCCTCGCCGCTGTCGAACTGTTCGCGCGCCGTCTCGATCTGTTCCTCGAGATCCTCCAGATCCGCCTCGCGATCCTCGATGGCCTCCTCGTCGGTTTCGAGCGTCGCCTCGAGTTCGTCGGCCTCCTCGCGAGCGTCCACCGCCTGGGACTCGAGGTCGTCGGCCTCCTCGCGAAGGCGTTCGATCTCGCCGCTGGTCTCCGTGATCGAGACGCGCACCTCCTCGAGGTCGTCCCGGAGGTCTTCGTCGCGGGCTTCGAGTTCGCGGATGCGCTCCTCGACTGCGTCGTCTCCGCCGTCCGCCCCGGGGTCGAGTTCGACGTCCGCTAGCAGTTCGTCGCGCTCGGCTGCGAGCTCCTCGCGTCGCTCCTCGAGGTCTCGAATCTCCGCTTTGGCGTCCTCGCGTTCGCGTTCGGTCGCTTCGATCTTCGATCGGAGGTCGTCGATCTCCGTCTCGAGCGTCTCGATCTCCTCGCGGGTCTCCTCGTGGCGCTCGAGGACGTCTTCGGCGGTCTCGAGCGTATTTCTGGCCTGCTCGCGCTGGGCCTCGTAGTTCTCGATCTCCTCGGCTACGTCCGCGCGACGGGTCTCGAGGCCGTTCAGTCGCTCGTGGAGCTCCTTGTCCTCCTTCTGTTCGACCTGCTGGCGGACGTTCTCGAGGACCTCCCGCTGGCCGTCGAGTACGGTCTTGACGCCCAGCCGAGCGTCGCTAGCTCGCTCGCGGTAGTCCTCGAGCGCCCCCAACTGGAGGAGGTCGTCGATCATGTCCTGTCGATCGCTCGGCGAGGCGTGGATGAGCTTGTTGACCTCGCCCTGGCGGACGTACGCGCAGTTGACGAACGCCTCGGCGTCCATCCGCAGGAGTTCGGTGACCTCCCGGCGAACGTCGCGAGCGCCCTCGATCGTCTCCCCGGGCGTCTCGAGGACGCACTTCGTGGTCGTCGCGCGATCCCCTCTGAGCTTGAGGTGGCGCTCGACGCGGTACTCGCGGCCGTCGTGGGTGAATCGGAGTTCGACCTCCGTCTCCTCCTCGCCGGTCGTGATCACGTCGTCGAGCGTGCGATCGTCCAGCGCCTTCGAGCCGTAGAGGGCGAAGAAGGTCGCCTCGAGCAGCGTCGACTTTCCGCTGCCGTTGACGCCGTGAACGATGGTGACGCCGCGCTCCAAGCCGAGTTCGGCCTCGCCGTAGCACTTAAAATTCAGCAGTCGGAGCCGGTCGACTCTCACGCGAAATCACCCAGCGATGCGGTGTCGGCATCGGCCGGTTCGTCGCTTTTCGTATCGTCGTCCGTCCCGGCTGCGTCCACCGCCGTGTCGTCGTCCGGCGGCCTCTCGTCGGTTGCAGCGCTATCTGTCGATGTCTCGTCGGCTGTGTCGCCCTCAGCGGCCGCTTCCTCGGTCGCGTCGGTCTCGCCCGTCGCTTCGTCCGCTGTAAGCTGGTCCGCAACCGTCGTCACGTCCTCGTCCGCCGGCTCGCGTTCCGGGGCGGGGACGAACGCGGCCGCATCGTCCTCGAGCTGCTCGCGGACGCGCCGTTCGACGGTCTCGCGGACGTTCGAATCGACCAGTTCGTCGTTCCGAACGGTCTCGTCGATGTCGAGGGCGGCGTCGCTCAATCCGAGTTCGCGAACGCGCTCGCGGACGGCGGCGTCGGGATCGGCGAAGCTCACCGACACCTCCTCGTCCTCGTCGGGCAGTTCCCGGCGGTCGTTTACGCGGGCGATGAGCGCGCCGCGATCGATAGCCGCCTCCTCGATCGTCGCCGGCGTGATCGGTCGGCCCTCGCCCTCGAGCGTCACGATGACGACGGCGTCCGCCAGGTCGTGCTGGCGAACGCGTTCTTGCACGCGGTCGACTCCCTCGCCGTCCTCGAGTTCGACGTCGACGAAGACGAACTCGCGCGTGTCGGTGAGTCCGCGGCGGCTGATCGCGACCGACGCGTCTCCGTCGCGTTCGAAGTCGACGAGGTTGTAGCCCCGGTCCTCGCGTTCGCTCGCGCTCGCCCGTTCGGTCGAGCCGCAGTAGGTAACCCACGTGTCCAATACGTCCGCGGTGTCGGGTTTGTGGTTGTCGCCGAGCAGGACGGCGTCGAACTCGACCGTCGACTCCTCGAGGAGCCGTTCGGTGTCCCAGTCGGCGTGGGCGAACGGCTCGAACAGCCCGTGGCTCACGAGGGCCGCGTGTTCGGCCGCCTCGGGAACGGGGGCGAACTCGTACTCGAGGGCTTCGCGTCGCGACCGGGGGACGAAATCGAGGCCGTAGACGGCGACGTCGTCGACGATTTCGGGTTCGGCACCGAGTCGCGTCGCGAGTCCGAGATCGGCGAAGAGATCGAGCCACTGTGCGTCGCGTTTGCCCTCGTGATTTCCGACGACGGCGAGAAAGGGGATCTCGGCGTCGGCGAGCGTTCGGAGGATCTCGACGGTGCCCTGCAGGTCGACCAGTCCCGGCCGTCGATCGTGAAAGAGGTCGCCGGCGTGGATCACGGCGTCGACGTCCTCGGCGACCGCGTCCTCGACGACGGATCGAAAGGCCTCGAGAAAGTCCCGGCGTCGCTCGGGCGCGTTGTACTGTTGGTACCCGATGTGGGTGTCGCCCGTATGTATCACCCGTGTCATTGTCCGTTCGTTGGCAGGCCCGCCCTAAAGGGGTTCCGCGACCGAACTGAAAGTGAAACGAAGTTCGTACAGTAGTGGGGTCTCCTGTGAGCGAAAAAAGACCCCCACAACAGCCGATTGGCAGCATTTCGTGCAGTGGCGCGCGCTGTCGTCCGACCGAACGATAGTGAGGGCGGTCGATACACCGTGCGAGGGATGAACGAGCGACTTTCGGGAGCGAGTGAATCGGCTGGGGAGGATGTGGAGTCCCTAGCCGCCAGTGTGATCAACTCGTAGGCGAGCGTTCTGCAAACGTGGACACGAGGATTTCCACCTCCTCCCCAGCCGATTCGTTCAGTCGCTACGCTCACTCACTCATCCCTCGCACGGTGTTGAGTCGCGTCTCGTTAGTCACTCGCCGCGACTCGGCGCGCGCCACCGCGCACCCAAAATCGGTATCCGGAGCTCGAGGGAGTCCGGAGCCCGGAATAGAACGTCGGGAAGCCGTAACGACCGATCGAACCAGAATAGAAGGATCGGAGGAGGAAAACGAACCGTCGACGCGTCGATCGTCCGACCGTCTATTCAGGCCTCGATATCGAGGCTGTACAGTCGTTTGCGGGCGTCGGAAAACGAAAATCGCGAGTCGATGACGCTCTCCTCGTCGAGGCGGTTCAGGGCGTAGCGCACCGTCCGCGACGGCAGCAGCGTCTCGTCGGCGATCTGCTGTTGGGTCATCGTGTCGTTGTACTCGAGCACCTTCGCGACGAGTTTGGCACTCGGCGGTAGCTCTCTGACATCGTCCCACGTCCCCCGGTTGTCGGTTTCTTGTCGCAACGACTCTGAAGCACTCATCACTACCCCGTTTCGGATACAAGCTGATAATATTTTCTGTTTCGATAAATGCCCAGTGGTTATATTTTTGGCCGCCGGTGCACCTACCCGAAGTCTCTTATGAACCAACACCCAAAGGACGGGTGATGAGCGACACCGTGGACGACGTCGACCTCCCATACGACGAGGACGAGGCGTCCCAACAGGAGAAGATCCAGACGCTCGAGGAACGGCTGGAGATCCTCGAGGCGCAAAACGAGGAGATGCGGGACAAGCTCCTCGACGCCAACGCCGAGAATAACAAGTACCAGCAGAAACTCGAGCGGTTAACTCACGAGAACAAGAAACTTAAGCAGTCACCGCTGTTCGTCGCCACCGTCCAGGAGATCACGGACGAGGGCGTCATTATCAAACAGCACGGGAACAACCAGGAGGCACTGACGGAGGTCACGGACGAACTGCGTGAGGAGATCGACCCCGACGCCCGGGTCGCAGTCAACAACTCGCTCTCGATCGTCAAGTCCCTCTCGAACGAGACCGACGTGCGCGCTCGCGTGATGGAGGTCACCGAGAGCCCGGAAGTCAGCTACGAGGACATCGGCGGACTCGAAGAGCAGATGCAGGAGGTCCGCGAGACCGTCGAGATGCCCCTCGAGAAGCCGGAGATGTTCGACGACGTCGGAATTGATCCGCCGAGCGGCGTCCTCCTGTACGGTCCGCCTGGGACCGGCAAGACGATGCTCGCCAAAGCCGTCGCCAACCAGACCGACGCCACCTTCATTAAGATGGCCGGCTCGGAACTGGTCCACAAATTCATCGGCGAGGGCGCGAAGCTCGTCCGCGACCTGTTCAAGGTCGCCCGCGAGCACGAACCCGCCGTCATCTTCATCGACGAGATCGACGCCATCGCCGCCAAGCGAACGGAGTCCAAAACGTCGGGCGACGCCGAGGTTCAGCGGACGATGATGCAGTTGCTCTCGGAGATGGACGGCTTCGAAGAGCGTGGCGAGATCCGGATCATCGCCGCGACTAACCGCTTCGACATGCTCGACCGCGCGATCCTTCGCCCCGGTCGATTCGACCGCCTCATCGAGGTCCCCAAGCCGAACGCCGAGGGTCGCGAGATCATCTTCCAGATCCACACCCGCGGGATGAACGTCGCCGACGACGTCGACTTCGCGGAACTGGCCGAAGACGCCGATGAGGCCTCCGGTGCCGACGTCAAGGCCGTCTGTACGGAAGCCGGAATGTTCGCCATCCGCGACGAGCGTACCGAAATTCGGATGGAGGACTTCCGCAACGCCTGGGAGAAGGTTCAGGCAGACTCGGACGAGACCGACGAAGTCTCGAAGACCTTCGCCTAGACCGGTCGTTTTTCGCCGTCCCGTCGGTGGCCCCGATTTCCGTCGACTCGAGAGCGACTTTGCCGGCGGTTTCAGTCCGCGGACAAGACCGTAGCGCTCACTCGAGGGTGACGAACTACAGAGGCCGACTCGCAAAACGGTCGGAACGGCGCGGCGCGGATCTGCGAACGGGGTGGCCTCGAGACCTCGATTACGGCGCTATAGCGCCGCAAAGACCAGCCACGGGACGATAAACAGCGCCACCGTCAACACGGCGAGGATCAGTAGATAGCCGAGACCCGTTCCGGCCGCGGTGATCCACGACGGATGCTCGAACTCGTTGAGATCGACTGCCATACCGGTATCGTTCGGTGAGAACAGCATAAACGTACCGGAACCGGGGACGACCCCGGCTTCCGAGCGGCTACAACGGACGGTCAGCGACGGTCCGTTACCGCCACGTTTCCAGCGAGACGGCATCTCGCTCGGCCATCGAAAGCCACACGTCGTCGCGTGCGATATCGGCGATAACGAGCTGCGAGCGTCCGTCGATTTCATCGATTGCAGCGACGACGTCGCTGTCGTCTACAGGCAGACTCCCGATAGACTCGGCCTCGAGTGTCATATGTGGCGGTACTCCACCCGCATGCATGAACGTTTTGGTATGCGTCCAGTCACTGCTGGAAGAAGTCACTGTATCGGCCAGAAAGAGTGAAAATAGCAATAATTATCACGATATGTGGACGGTACGGTCGTGATCGACAACCACTGACGAGAGACGCGTCGGAGCGTCCGGTAGCCGAGTCGCGCCGAACGGAGATCGGTTTCCGGACCGTTTTTACCGGGTGACTGGCTAGGCATACCTAATGACGAAAATCGTCGTGGTGGACAATCACGGCCAGTTCACCCACCTAGAGCGCCGAGCGCTTCGCGACCTCGGCGTCGACACGGCGTTGATCGACAACGAGACACCACCCGAAGACGTCGATGCCGACGGCGTGGTTCTCTCGGGCGGCCCGGATATGGACCGGATCGGCAAGTCCGTCGAGTACCTCGAGGCGGACGTCCCGGTGCTCGGCATCTGTCTCGGCATGCAGCTGATCGCCGACGAACTGGGCGGTCGCGTCGGGGGCGGCGAGTACGGTGGCTACGCCGACGTGAACGTCGACATCGTCGACAGCGACGACCCGCTGACCGGCTCGCTCCACCCCGAAACTCGGGTCTGGGCGAGTCACGCCGACGAGGTCAAGGAACTGCCCGCGGGATTCGAACTGACGGCCCGAAGCGACGTCTGCGACGTCGAAGCGATGAGCGACACCGACCGCGACCTCTACGGCGTCCAGTGGCACCCCGAGGTCGCCCACACCGAGCAGGGCGACGAAATCTTCGAGAACTTCCTCGAGATCTGCGAATCGCAGTAGTGACCCGCCCGAGCCGAACACTGGTTCTTCTGTCGCCGTTGAAATTCCGACGAGTGATCGATCCGCCGCCGCGACGGTATACGGGTGAACCGTACACCACTCGGTACAGACCGCGCAGCCCGCAGAGCGATGGTCCCGAAAACTCGGCGCGTACCAGAACGGAGTACCGGAGGTGTTTTGTAGCGGTGGAAAAGAGGGGCGAATAGGCGGCACGGTCAGGCAGCCACCTTTCGACTCGCGTGGTTTCCACGTGTAGTCACGTTGACTGACCTACCCCGTCTCTTTACTACCCACGAGCGGCCGCTATTGCCGCCAGAGAAGATACCGATCCGACGACGCCAGGAATGCAGCCATGGGAGCCGTTTGTGGGAGACGCGCAACTGCGTCATCACTCCCAACATCTCCTTCACGGGGGTGTCGGTAACACCGGTGTTAGGTAGTATCGATCGTGTCGCCGGCGCTATATACGCGTTCGGAGCCGAACTAGGTACCGTGATGAAACTAGCTGTGCGCGTTCCACCTGCGGTCGTATCGTCTCCACCCGCCAGCGACCGATTCGGAGGGACGAACTAACATGACCACGAGCGTCCTCGTCACCGGGTGCACCGGTAATCAAGGCGGAAGCGTCGTCGAACACCTCCTCGAGTCCGACGCCGATTTCGACGTCCGCGGACTGACCCGCGACGCCTCGAGCGAGCGCGCTCGGGAACTCTCCAATCGGGGCGTGACGATGGTCGAGGGGGATTTGAACGACAGGGAATCGCTCGCGCCCCACGTCGCCGACGTCGACGCGGTCTTCGCCGTCACCAACTTCTGGACGGTAGGCTACGAGCAGCAGGTCCAGCAGGGCAAGAACGTCGCGGCGGTCGCGGCCGAGGAGGGCGTCGACCAGTTCGTCCTCAGCGGCGTCGGCAGCCACGAGAAAGAGACCGGCGTCCCTCACTTCGACTCCGCCTGGGAGATCGACCAGCACGCCCAGGACCTCGACCTGCCGCTGACCGTCCTCCAGCCCGTGTTCTTCTTCCAGAACCTCGAGGCCTTCGCCGAGGACGTCGTCAAAGACGGCCAGATTGCGCTCCCGCTCGAGGAGGGAGTCAGCCTCCAGATGATCGATACCGACGACGTCGGCCGCGCGGCCGCGGTCGCCTTCGAGAACCGCGAGGAGTTCGTCGGCGAGCGCGTCGAACTCGCGGGCGACGAGAAGACGCTCGCCGAGACGGCCGAGGTCCTCTCCGAGGTCACCGGCCGTGACGTAGAGCCGGTCCACGTCCCCATCGAGGACGCCTACGACTCCTTCGGCGAGGAGTTCACCGTCATGTGCGAGTGGTTCAACGAAGTCGGCTACAGCGCGGACATCCCCGCCCTCGAAGACCGGTTCGGCTTCGCGTTCACCGATCTCGAGTCCTACCTCCGCGAGAACGGCTGGGAGGACAAGGAGGGCATGGCGTCCGTTCCCGGCTGGGTCAAAGCGATGCAATAAACGGACGCGAATTCGTTTTCTGCCACCGACGAAAACCGCGCCAGCGGCAGTGATCCGCGTATCACGTCTGATTCGCGTACTACATCTGATTCACCGATCACGTCTGAGCCCACGTACCACGGCACCTGGTCCGATCACGATGATCTCCGTTCGCTCGCTACAACCCAGTCTGCTACGAACTGAACCCGCCCGAAGCCGACTACCGAGTCAGCGCCGCGGCCCGACTTCGGAACCGCTCGAGGACCGACGGCCGACCCCGGCACTCGAGTCGCACCTCGCTCCCGTCGTAGTCGACCGACTCCACGCTCGTCCGGTCGTAGGCCTCCGAGACGAGCGCCATCGCCTCGTCGCAGTTGGGCATCCGTATCGTCGCCGACTCCGTCGGCAGTCGGTCGCGAATCGCCGTCCGGAGCGCCTCGAGGTTCGTCCCCTCGAGGACGCTCGCCGGAATCGGCTCCGCTGCCGAGGCGGGCAGACAGCCCAGTGCACGCTCGAGTCGGCCGGTTCGCTCGCTCTTCGAGAGCCGGTCGACCTTGTTCAACACGGGAACGATTCGGTCGTCGTCGACGCCCTGTGCGGCGAGCACCTCGAGCGAGACCTCGAGTCGATCACGAAACCGCTCGGGCGGATCGCTCGCGTCGGCGACGAGTACGACGACGTCCGCCGCGGCCGCCTCCGACAGCGTCGAACTGAACGATTCGACGAGGTCGTGGGGCAGGTCGTCGACGAAGCCGACCGTATCCGTGGCGAGCACCGGCCGACCGTCGATGGTCGCCCGCCGCGTCGCCGTCTCGAGGGTCTCGAACAGCCGATCCGCGACGGCCGCGGTGGCGTTCTCCGTCGAGTCCGCCGGCTCCGTTTCCTGGTCGGCCCGGGACTCCTCGAGCGAGAGGTCGTCCGCGAGTCGGTGCAACAGCGTCGATTTGCCGGCGTTCGTATAGCCCGCGATCGTGACGAGGTCGAACCCCTCCTCGCGACGACGCCGGCGGAACTGCTCGGCCGGATTCGGGAGTTCCTCGAGCGTTTGCTCGAGGCGATCGATCCGGTCGCGAACGTCGTAGACCGGCGATCCCTTCTCGGTCCCTTTGTTGAGCGCGCCCTCGTCCGCGGACTCGATCAATCGCGGCAGGTCATATCGGAGCCGAGCCAGTTCGACCTGTCGCTGGGCTCGTCGGGTTCCGGCCTGGGCCTCGAAGATCTCGAGGACGAGTCGGTACCGGTCGACGACGGCCGTCCCGTCGGGGAGCATCGACTCGAGAGCGTGGTGTTGGCTCGGCGTGAGTTCGCCGTCGACGACGACGCGCTGTGCATCGCGGTCGGTGACGGTTTCGGCGAGTTCGCGGACTTTGCCGCGGCCGAAGTACGTTCCGGCGTCTTCCGGGCCGGCCTGTGTTACCTCGGCGACGACGTCGTCACCGGCCGCACGGATGAGCGCCCGAATCTCGGCGGTCTCGACGGGGGTGGTCGCCGATCGTTTCGCAACGACTGTGCGTCGATCGTGTGTTCGTGACATTGGTGTTGGTGGTGTGGCTGCATGGCTGTCGAAAATCGATACTGGAACCCTAACTCGAGCGAACCGCGGAGCCGGGGCTCACGGTGTGAACACGACCGGGTGCTCGCGTCCCGACTGGTTGCTCGTACCGTCCGGTACGACGGAAGCGCAACACCCGGTTCAGCGGAAGGAGAGGATCTCCATCAGTCTCGGTTCGAAACTCGAGGGCGAACTACAAATCAGTTGTGGACCGGTCAGTAAGCCGAACGGAAGGCGATCGGGTCCTGGCTCGAGGGACGCACCGCTCTGTGGTGTCGAGCGGTCGAGAGGAATCGAAACGCCCCTTACACCGCGAACAGGTCGTCGACCGCCTCCCGCGCGGCGAGCGCGGCATCGTCGGCAACCCGTTCGGGGTCGGGTCCGTCCCCGTCGTCGGGTGCGTTGAGATAGACGTCGACTTCGAGGGTGCCGTCCTCGAAGGTTACGGTGACGTCTATATCACGCACCGCCGATTGCTTGTACTGCGAGAAGACGTAGCCTTCCGCAGCGTCGGAGGCCGTCTGGACGACGGTTTCGTCCGACGGCTCGTCCGTCGTCGACATTTATGCGCCGCCAGCACCCGGGCCGCCTGGGCCGGCCGGGCCGCCCATGCCGCCGCCCGCGCCGCCGAGCAACTCTTCGAGTTCGCCCTGCAGGTCCTCGAACTGCTCCTGAACGCGCTCTTCTTGCTTTTCGAGGGTCTCGAGTCGGATCTCGAGGGAGTCGACCTTGTCCTCGAGGTCGTCTTCCGCGGCGTCGTACTCGGTCTCGACGAGGAGTTCGCCGACCTTGCGGTACATGGCGGTGTCGTCGTCGATGTTCTCGAGCTCTTCGAGGGCGTTTTTGGAGTCGGTGAGGCTCGATTCGGCTTCCTGCTTCTGGACGGCGACCTGCTGTGCGGTCTCCTGCAGGTCCTGAAGCTGTTCGATTTTCTCTTGTGCTTCCGGGGGTAGATTACCTTGCATATTTCGACCGTCGCCCTCCGGACTGATAAAGCCAAGCTTTGACGTCGATCAGCGGGGCCGGGACGTGCAACCCGCATCCCTATCCGGAACGCAGTCGTGGTGGTCGTGATGCGACGGCGAACGGTACTCGCTGCCGGCGGCTGCCTGTTGAGTGCCGCCTCGGCCGGCTGCCTCGAGACGCTCCGGCGGGAGGACGCCTGGCGCGAACTCGTCGTCGACCCGCCCGACGAGGTCTACGTCCCGCCCCACGCCGACGGGATGGTGACCTACGGGACGGCGACTGCGGACGGTCGAGAGATCGCGCTGCTGGCGTCGCGTCCCCACTCGTTCTGGCCGGTCGCCGGCGACGAGCGAAGCCGGGCCGACATCCGCTCGCGGCACGCGCTCCACCTGATGGTCGACGTCCGAGATACCGAAACGGGTGCGATCATCCCCTCGCCGGTGACCGCGGCGATCCGACGGCGAGACGGGGCGGCCGAAGACGGTGGCCTCGTCGATCGTCGGTCCCTCTGGCCGATGCTCTCCCAGCGCATGGGGCCGCACTACGGCGACAACGTCCCGCTCGAGGGCGACGGCACGTACTCGGCGACGATTCGAATCGGAGCGACGAGCGCCGACGCGGTCGGCGCGCTCGCGGACGGGCTCGAGGAGCCGACGACCGTCGATCTCGAGTTCGAGTACGAGGCCGCCGAGATCGAGGGCCTCGAGCGCCGGTTGATCGACGAGGACGAGGGCCGCGGCGACCCCGATGCGCTCGAGCCGATGGCGGACCGAGGCGGGGAGCGCGTCGAGTCCGCGTTCGACGGCGAGCGCGTGACTCGAGTCGGCTCCGAAACGAACGACGGTATCGTCTCCACCGCCGCATTCGTCGAGAGCGATCGGAACGGAACGGCGGCGCTCGTAGTAGCGCTACGGACGGCGCACAACCGGTATCCGCTCCCGTTCGCCTCCCTCTCCGCGACGGTTTCTCGAGCGGGTGAGGGGATCGCCGGTGGCTCGCTTCAGGAGACGATCGACCCGCGGTACGGACATCACTACAGAACGTCGATCGATCCGGGGGACTTCGAGCGAGGCGACGAGCTGTCGATCACCCTCGAGACGCCGCCGCAGCTGGCACGCCACGAGGGGTACGAAACGGCGTTCCTCGAGCGGAACACGGTGACGATCCCCTTCGACGGATAGCGTCGCCGTCCGTCAGTCTGCTCGGTGCCGGCGGAATTCGTTATTCGAGCCGGCTCGCGTCGGCGGACGGGACGTGCCCGTCGACCGTTCGAAGGATACCCCATCCGAGCGCGAGCAACAAGAGGCTCACGCCGATCCACGGGGGGTTCCACGCCTCGGTGCCGTGGACGACGTTGTGCAGGTCGAGCACGTAGTGGTCGACGATGCCGTCGTAGACGTTGAACACGCCCGCGCCGACGACGATCCAACCGACGAGGTACCGCGTCGAGAACCGTTCGGCGGTCCCGTTGACGGTGACCCAGAGTAGCCCGAGTCCGGCGGCCGTGATCCCGAGCGTGGCCAGCAAGAAGAGCCCGTCGAACATGACGTTCGTCCGCAGTCCGTCGAGACTGTACGGATCGTAGTACCCCGAGAGGAGGTGGTGCGTCTGGAATATCAGGTGGAAGAGCACGGTGTCGATAACAGCGCCGAACCCGAACCCGATCGCCCCGCCCGCCAGCAGGAGCCGGCGTCGGGTACTGGTGACCGTCGTCATAACTCATCCTCACCCTCGACGGGCAAAAAACGGAAACAGGCAACTGCCATCCCGAGACGGAATCGTCGACTCGCTCGAGGCGTTCGCGAGCACCCGACGTGGACCGACGCGCCCTCGTCGATCAACGCCCTTCGAGCGACGCTACACCGATAGCTGCCGTTCGCTCGGCCACGTCGACCAGCGAGAACCAGGTGTTGAGCGCGGCTCGAAGCGCGATCAGGTCCGCGGCGGCGATCTCGATTCGGACGACCGACCCGTCGCGCTCGACCGTCGTTCGGGAGCGCTCGTCGTCGATCTCGCCGATCTCGCGGGCGACGCTTTCGGCGACGATCCGTGCGCAAGACGGCGTCTCGTACGAAAATTCGAGAGTCGCGTCGTGAGAAGACACGGGCGAATCGTTACTCGACGGCGACTTCCTTGACGTCGCGGCTGCGCTCTTTCAGGAGCACGCGGTGGCCACAGTAGGGACAGCGGACGCCGCCGTACTCGTCGATCTGGACGTCGCGTTTACAGCGGGAGCATTTGTAACTCATACTGAATCAGTGTCGGTCGTCGTTATTCGTCGTCTTCGGCCAGTGCAGCGCGGATCGAACGCTTGACGGTTTGGCCGGCGGGCGTCTCCGGCCGGTAGGCACCGCCGGTGAAGACCTCTCCCGTTTCTTCGTTCTTCCAGATACCGGTGCCGACGCGCGTCACGTCGTCACCGTCGACCTGGGAGCTTTGCATGTCGTCTTCGATTTCGCTGACGCGACGTCGAGCAACACGACCGTAGCGTGCACCAAAGCGGCCTGCGCTACCAACGATTCCGTTATTGGCCATAGTAGGACTAGCTATCCCCAGCGGATTCTTAAACCTGTTGAGTCGCGACGGACCGAACCGCCGCGCTCACCGCCTACCCGTCGGCCCGTTCCGCGACCGGCCCGCTGAACAACTCCCGGACGACCAACGCGAGGGCGGCGAGGTAGCCGACGGGGGCCAGCGGGGCGGCAAGCAGTCCCGTTCCGAGCCCCGTCACTACGATGACCGATCGGAGGGCGAGCCCGCTTACCGCGAGCAGCGGAATCGCGGCCAGGACGGCGTCGGGACGCTCGAGCATGGCTAATTATATCTAATTACGCCCGGTCGGATAAGGGGCCGACAACCAGCAGGCAGTGTCACTTCCGTCAGGTCGTGACAGTATTTGCCCGAGAACGGTCCGGGTCGTCGCGGCGGTCACTGAAACTCCGACTCGTCCAGTACGTCGTTCAGGTCGTCTCGGATCCGCTCGCCCATCTCTCGATCTCGAGCGGTCGTGACGACGCGGTTTTCCTGGACGCTCGAGCCGTCCCGGATGAGCATGCGAACGTTGCCGCCGTCGTCGGCGCGGGTGACCTTCGCCCGGAGGCCAGACTGGGAGCCTTTCCCGCCGGCGTCGATGGGTCCCGGGATGACCTTCTTGACGTGGGGATGATCCGCCACGGTGTGGATGACCCGCATCCCCGTGCGGCCTCCGATGAGCGTCGTGTGGCTGCCGCCGATCTTCTCCGCCGGCGGCGTGTTGACGACGTCGAGGGCGCGATTGCCGCGGCGCTCGAGGACCGCCTCGACGGGATCCTCGTCGCCGACGCGGTAGAAGGGGTGGTGGATGTCCTCTCGAACGGCTCGGATCACCTCGCGCTCCCCGCCCGCGTAGACCTCTTCGGGCCGCTTGCGCCGAATTTCGTCGCCGATCTGGCCCGCGAAGTTCCGCAGTTCGACGACCTCGTTCTCGCCGTCTTCGGGCGTCGTGGTGATCGTCGTCTCGCCCAGTACCGGATCGTCCATCTCGGTCGTCGACGGGTCTTCGTCGTCGCCGTCGCCCGCGAGCATCGTCAGCGTCGCTCGATCGCGTCCCGCCTCGAGGACGATCGCCTCGGTGTTCTGTGCCCGGCAGACGAGGCAGTAGTCCCCGGGTTTCTCGAGCGGCGAGGCGCAGTGGCGACACTCCATAGCGGTGGTTCACGACGCGCGTGTAAAACCGACGGGTTTTCGACCGGGACGCTCGCCGCCTCTCGGCGGTCGTGTCAGGAGTACGGTTTTGGTATTCGGAACCACTCGTGCAACTCGCTCTCGGTATCGCCGTTCTACTGACCACCCGTTCGCTCGGTGTCAAATCCAAAGAAAGGCACGTACCAAAACATATTTAACCGACACTACGAACGGTAGTGATAGTTCGTTTATGACCTGCCGGCTTGCGGTTCGCCCGGTGTTCAACCCCCGTTCGCCTCCGGCTTCTGGACGGGCCCGATAGCTGCAGCATTCGGGCTCGTTTCGCTACCTCCTCGGTAGACGCACTTCCTCTCGACTACGCACACGCACATGCCGACATCCGCCGAGTTTCCGGTCTACTGCCGGGGCTCACACGACCACGTACTCACGTTCGAACCGGAGTCGAACCGTTCACTCGCACCACCCGGAGACTCGCTGACGCTCCCCGGGGGTGGGACGCAATGACCGCCGCCACCGAGCGCTCGCTGTGTAGGAACCGTGACTTCCGGCGCTTCTTTGCCGGACAGTTCGTGACGAACGCTGGCGATAGCCTCTACACGGTAGCCGTCCTCTGGCTCGCGTTCGAGCTAAGCGGCTCGAGTCTCGTCACTGGCGCTCTGAACGCGATACTGCTGCTCCCGTGGCTGTTGCAAGTATTCGCCGGGCCACTCGTCGACCGCCTGCCGCTCAGATCCATCCTCGTCGGATCGCAGGTGATCCAGGGCATTGTCGTACTCGTCCTGCCGCTCACAGCGGTAACCGGACAGCTACGCGTCGGCGTGTTGTTCGCCGTCGCTCCGGTTCTCATGCTCGCAACGCTGCTAATGGCACCGATGGAGTCCGCACTCCTCCCTCGTATCGTCGATGACGACCGACTCTCCGGGGCCAACTCCGCCTTAGCGACGGTGACGCTCGGACTGGATATGGTATTCGATGCGCTCGGAGGCGGTTTCATCGCCGTCTTCGGGGTGACGGCGCTATTCCTCGCCGACTCGCTCACCTTCGCCGCCGCTGCGGTACTATTCGCCGGTATCACGCTGGGGACTCCCGTGAATTCGGACAAGACGGAGGGAACCAACGAATCCGAACCGACCGTCGAATCCGTACTCCGATCGTACGGATCAGATCTACGGGCCGGTGTTGATATCCTCCGGGGGACTGTCTTCATCGAACTGATGCTGACAACCGCCGTCGCAAACTTCACGATCGGGGTCACGCTGGCGATTCTCCCGGCGTTCGGCGACGGTCTCGGCGGAGCCGCGGCCTACGGCTTGCTGCTGGGAGCGCTTGGCATTGGCCGCCTCATCGGATCGGTCGTCGGCCCGTACGTCGAAGGCATTCCCTATGGGACAGTACTCATTTCGCACGGGTTGGGTGCGTGTTTCTGGATCGCGGCGGTGTTCGCACCATCGGCGGCGCTCACGATCGTCTTGTTCGGTCTCGCATGGGTTCCTGCTGGCGTTTCAGGCGTACTTACGTCGACCCTGAATCAGCGGGTGTTCCCGCCGGACCTGCTCGGTCGAGTCTCCGCGACGAAGGGCACTGCCTCGGGGGCGACGCTTCCGCTGGGTTCACTTGTCGGCGGCATCGTCGCCGAGTCCGTGGGAACAACGACAACCATGGCACTGGCCGCTAGCGGCTTCGGTTTTACAGCCGTCTACGTCCTCCTGCGTCCACGGCTTCGACGGCTCCCTGCCGTTGAAGCGGCCACGCCGAGCGACTTCGGTCTACAAACCGAGACGAGCCAATCGCCGGAGTAACGCGATCGCCCCAGTCACTACCCTCCTCACGTGAGATCCCTTCGTGCGCTCGCACACGTAGCAAACGCAACCTACCGCTATAGAATCCGCTCGAGGATGTTCCGAACCGGCTCCGTGTCCACGACGTCGTAGGGGACCGTCATCGGGGACACCGAGACCTTCCCCTCGAGCAGCGCGTGGCGGTCCGTATCGTCTGGATCGGGGATGTCCCGGTTCGCCATCTGCTGCCAGAGCCGGTTGGTCAACTGGAACCGGCCGTTCTCGAGGGTGGCATCCATCTCGTACACCTCGGTCGGACGGGTGAGTTCGAAGCCGCTCGGCTCTCTATCCGGACGCGGCACGTTGACGTTCAGATAGTCGACGCGGTCGAACAGGCCCGTACCGGGGACGCCGCTCGCGAGCGTCGCGGCGATCTCACCGGCGCGTTCGAACTGTGCGGGCTCGAGGTCACCCTCGAGTCCGAGCGTGTCCAGCGAGATGGCGATCGACGGCGTATCGAGGAAAGCGGCCTCCATCGCGGCGCTGACGGTGCCCGAGCGCGAGAAGACGTAGGCTCCGAGATTGGCCCCGGCGTTACAGCCCGAGACGACGAGGTCGGGTTCGGGCTCGATGGCGTTGACGCCGACGATGGCGCAGTCACAGGGCGTTCCGTTGACGGCATAGCCGATCTCGTGATCGGTGTGAGGGACCGGCGAGGTGAAGGCACTGCCCTCGAGATCCAGCGAGCGGTCGTCGGTCTCTGAACTCGTGCGGCCGTAGGAGAGCGATCGGCCGACCGCGCTCTGGTTCCGGTCCGGCGCGATGGTCGTGACCGAACCGACGGTCGAAAGCGCCTCGTAGAGCGCCCGAATGCCCGGCGCGTCGATCCCGTCGTCGTTCGTCAGGAGAATGTTCGGTTGCTCGTCCATACCGTCCGGGTTGGGGACGGGGCTGGATACGAGTATCTATTCACCGCGAGCGATCCGAGGGAGGCCTCGCGATCACTCCGACGGCTCCATCACGTCCGCGAGTTTCGTCCCGCAGGCCGGACAGTACCGCGAGCCTTCGGTGACGACCGCCTCACACGCCGGGCAGGCGAACCCGTTCTCGTCGATAGCCGCGTTCTCGACGCTGCGCTCGAGGTCGTCACCACAGGCGGGACAGTAGGCGGCATCCACGGCGACGTCCGCTCCGCAGGACGGACACCCGGTCGTGTCCTCCCAGAGCACCCGTCGCTGAGAGTTCGAGACGTAGTTGTACGCCCCCCAGAGGACGTTTCCGATCCCCATGGTCCACCAGATCGTCAGTAGCGCGACGAGGATGTGCGAGCCGACCGAGCCGAACTCCCGATCGACCATGACGACGCGGTCGCGGTCCTCGTCCTCGAGCGTCCAGCCCTGTGCCACGAGGTCGTCCATCTGCTGTTGCAAGCGAGTACTTCGCATGGGGAGAGGAGGACTCGAGCGAACAAAAGCCTGTTAGCGCGGAGGGAGTAAGTTCGTTCGTCTGAGGGGACAGGCTTCCAACAGGATCGTTTATTTCGCTGCAGTTAGTCGTCAGTAGTCGTGATCGAACTCGTTCACTCGGTGATGGCGGAGCTACTGGTCGTACAGGTCGACCCGGGGGTCGACATCGGCACGACCGGCGGCCTCGTCGGCAGTGCCATCGGGTCGTTCCTGACGACGTTGGTCGTCGGGGCGATCATGGTCGCGGTCGCCCCCGAGTACACGGAGCGAATGATGGCCGACGTACTCGAGGATCCGGTGAACGCGTTCGTCTACGGGATCCTCTCGCTGATCGGTCTGTTCGTCCTGACGCTGCTACTCGTCATCACCATCGTCGGAATCATCGTGGCCATTCCGCTCGCGATCGTCGCGTATCTGGTGGGGGCGATCGGCAGCGTCATCGCGTACCTCGCCATCGCCGACCGACTGGTCGGACGCGAGGACGGCTGGCTGAAACCGTTGCTCGTCGCCGCCGGACTCAGTGGCGCGCTCGCGCTGACCGGGATCGGCGGCCTCCTCTCGCTCTGTATCGCTGCCGCCGGCTTCGGTGCGGTGCTCCGGGATTATCTCGACTGAGGTCGGCAGGGAACCGCATTCGCCTCGCGCGAGCGCTCGTCCCGTTCGACGCCATCGCTCACGCTCGAGTCCACCAGGGAAGGTATCGCAAGAACCGGTCCAGCGCCGACGACTCTTCGCGGCGGATTCGGAGCGTCGACCCCTCGGCCTCGAACGTCGCTTCGGTCGCCGGAATCTGCTCACCGTCCGGTAAGCGAACGCGCTGCTCGCCGGCGGGGACCGTGCCGCCACTGCTCGCGCCGAACAGCGTTCGCGGCTGGCCGGTCGGCTCCGAAACGGGGCCGTCGTACTCGAGTTCGTACACCGTCCGCCCGTCGACGGTGGTTTTCCGCCAGTCGACGAGTTCGGAATCCTGATTCGGTCCGATCATGATCGTGTGAGCACCTGCGCCGGCTCGCCGCGGCTTGCCGACAGCTGTCTCGAAACCATTCGCCGTGGCGACATGAATCTGCCGCCAGCGCCGGTGACGAGCGATCGATGCCGTGACCTCAGCCCAGATCGACCGGATCGACCTTCAGGAACTCCCGCAGGACGACCGTCGCGTACGATCCCTTCGGCAGCGCAAAGGAGAGCGTGAGCGGGTCGGTCTCGTACTCGAGGGGCGTCCGAACCAGGATCGCCCGCCGGGTGCCGGTCGAGTGGAACTCCCCGGGAAGGTCGAAGTCCGCGGGCTCGAGGCCGAGGTCGTCGAGGACGGCGTGTTCGATCTCGCCCTGCTCGCCGTCGGCGAGTTCGGTCTCGGTGCCGACCAGCGGGGCGGTGACGAACGCCCGGCCGCGCTCGCAGTGGCGCGTCACCGACGACACGCGGCGCTCGTCGACCCGCTGGAGGCGATCGGTGTCGGGCAACTCGAGACCCTCGGGGGCGTCGGTGTCGGCGAAACAGGCGACGTCACCCTCGACGGGGCGGTCGAACGGCAGGCCGCGCTCGAGACGCTCGCTGAGCATCAGGTTGAACGCGTAGGACTGGGCGGCGTGGACGAACAGCCGCTGGAGGTTCGAGGGGACGCGCTCGAGGGCGGCCCTGAAGTCCTTGGGACCGGGCTCGCCGTCGCACTCCACGACGCCGTGGAGCATCGAACGCTCGTAGCGCAGGCGGTTGGGGAAGCGCTCGAGGGCTTCCTGCCAGTCGCGGGTTTCCTGAACGAACGCTCTGGCCGCCTGCGTACCCTCGGGTTCCGCATCGGTGGGATTGCCGAGGTAGGCCATCACGGCTCCCTCCCAGTCTCTGCGGGCGATCTCGAGGCCCACCTCGTGCGTCACCGGCCGACGGCTGCCGAAGCGCTGCTGGCCGAAGAAGTTGGGGACGCCGACCGAGACCGAAGTTTCGTCGTCGGAGCTCGCCGACTCGAGGCCGCCGAACGCGTGCAGTTCCGCCGCGATCGCCGCTGCGTTTTCCGGCCGGCCGAGATCGCTGACGACGAGTTCGAACGCGTTGCCCGCGAGGTCGCCGAACTCGAGGGATCGGCCCGCCCGTCCGACCACCTCCACCTCCGCACCGTCGACGTCCGGCAGGTCTTCGGGGTCGACGCCGTAGACCGAGAACAGCTGCGTCGTCACCGCGTACTTGTCCTTCGTGCCGGCCCAGTTGACCCGCTCTCGAGACATCTCGAGCGCGTTCGAGAGCCGGGACGCGAAGTCGTTGGTATCCCACCCCGAGAGCGTCGCCCGAAAGACGAGATGGGGGTAGGCGTCCGTGGGCGCGTCGATCGGCTCGGTCGAAAAGCGCTCGAGTTCGCGCACCCGGAAGTGCTCGTCGTCCTCGCGCAGGTGGCCGCCGACGCCGTCGGCGTCGCTGACGTAGTGTGCCATACCGACGGCCTGCTCTGTAGGATGGGCGGGGCGCATGCTGATTGGCGGTGCTTCGGCTGCGGGGGATAAATCGGTTCGTTCTCGCAGCGACGCTGACGACGAGGGGTCGAATCGAACCCAACGGGCGAGCGTATGCAGGCTGTTTCGGTTTGTCCGCAGGGACCGACTCGTGGAACGTGACATTCCAACTGCCGACCACGTGTCCGATCTGTCAGGAGACGCTGGCCCTCGACCGCAGCCTCGACGATCATCTCGTCGGGAGCCACACGCATCGCGAAGTCGCCGGTCACCTGGTTTCACAACACGGTCCGACCGGAGCGCAGTCCGTCGCTGACTGAGCATCGTCGTCCCGCGATCACGCGACTCTCCCGTGTCGGAGTCGCTCCGACTCGAATTCTCAAGTACCGATACTCAGTGCCGATACCGACTGCTGATACAAAGCACCGATATCGAGTCCAGATACCGAACACGTTATTGACAGGTCCGCCGAAGGAGCCGTATGGATCGCGTGGACGCTCGTCGGGCGCTCCAGATGGCGCTCGGGCTGGCTATCGGAATCGGTCTCGTCTCGCTCGTGACGGGCGAGTGGCCCAGTCCGGCATTCCTGCTCGGGATGGGACTCGTCCCGGTTTTTCTTGTGGCGCTCGCGAGCATCGACGGCCCGCTCGAGCAACGAACGGCCCGGATCGGCGCGACGGTCGTACTGGTACTCCTCCTCGGCGCGGCGCTCTGGCTATAGTAACAACTGAAACGATTTACACCCCATCGCATGACGGCTACGCGATGGGGCGTGCATTGACTTTCAGTTATTACTATACTGAACTGACGGAATCCACCCGACGGCTACGAAAGAGTGTCGGTCTCGGGGACCGGTCCGCGGACGGCCATCGCGTGCGACGGACGCGGCGTTACGTTTCGCTACTCAGGTCCGCGTCGACGCGGACCTCCGAGTCGGTGATCGTTTCGATGTTTTCGCTCGGAATCTCGAGGTCGTCCTCGCCGGCGTCGCCGCGCCCGAGACTCTGGATCCACGCGTTCGTGAGACTGGGCTCGGGATCGACGAAGGCGACCTGTTCGATGGGATCGATCTCCGTGACGATACCGATCTGTTCGCCCCTGACGTCCATCAGGAACTTCCCTTCGTCTTCTGTCGAGAGGACTGACATTGTAACCGGAAATATGTTGTCGGATAGATAAGTATCTATTGATCTCGACGGAACCGGACGGGTTCCCCACTCAGTTTGCGCCAGGTCGGTCGCGAAAGATACGTTTTTCTACGAGTATCCGGCTGTTCGTACTATGTCGCTATTTCCCGCCGAGATGGAGAGCGAACGGCTCCGGTACGAGCGACTGCACCCCGACGGTATCGACGCGTTCGAGTTGTACGAGCACGTCCGCGTCGGCGCGCCGGACATCGAGGAGATAACGCGGTACGTCACCTGGGAGCCCTACACCCAGCCGAAGAAGGCGTTCGACTGGGTCGAACAGTGTGGCGACCAGTTCGAAGCTGGCGAGACCGCGACCTACGTGATCCGTCCGAAGGAGGGCGAGCGCGCGGGGGAACTGGCCGGGCTCGCCGGCCTCGATCCGGACTGGGAGCGACGCCTGGCGATCCTCGGCGTCTGGCTTCGAAAGCCGTTCTGGGGACGCGGCTATTCGGGCGAACGGGCGGGACGGCTCCTCGAGCTCGCGTTCGATCGACTCGATCTCGAGGTCGTCGCGGTCACGCACGACCCCGAGAACGACTCCTCACGGCGGGCCATCGAGGCGTACGTCGACCGCTTCGGCGGGCAGAAGGAAGGCCGGATTCGGAACGACATCATCATCGACGGCGAGCCCCGCGATTCCATCCGCTACAGCATTTCGCGGGCGGAATGGCGACGAAACCGGTGCGACTGAGCCTCGAGGCCGCGCTCTCCGTCGTCGCTTCAGCGGAACTCAGAACAGCGAGAGTTCGCCGGTGACGCTGTCGACGCGGTCGTCCGCCGCCGGGCCGACGGCCAGCGTGGTGACGGTTCCGGGCTCGAGTTGGGTGTGACCCGCGTCTCTGACGATCGCGTTCGGAATCCCCTCGCTGTCGGCGATCGCGGCGAGTTCGTGCAGTTGCCGTTCGCTCTCGCCTTTCAGGACGACCTTCTTCTGGCCGCTCTGTTTCCACTGGTTCTGGAGCTGGCTGTCCGCCTTCTCGAAGGCCGACAGCGACGCGTGAGCGACCTGCGCGGCGAGCTTTCCCTGTCCCATTCCGATGTCGGTGCGGGCGACGATGGCCTGTTTCATGCTCGATCCGAGAACGTCGGTCCCTATAGCCGCGGCGAAAGCGATAGCGCGAACCCGAACTGTTTTACTACCTGTCTGTTTCGTCTGAAATATGTTGGACACGCCACTCGTTGCCCCCAGCGAGTACTTCAACCGAACGGACGCGTTCTCCCTGCAGCGAGCAGTAGGACTCGCGCTTGCGTACTGGCTCGGCTCCGTCGCCGTCGCGATCCTCTGGCGAGTCACCGGCGATTTCGACCTCGCTCCCGTGACGGTGTCGTTCGTGCTGCAAACCCTCGAGGCGACGTTGCTCTACTGGGTGGTTCCGACGGTCGTCCTCTACGGACTCGGATACGTGATCGGCGCTTCGGGCGAGCCGGCCGACGCGCTGACTCTCGCGGCCTGGGGACTCGTCCCGTTGCTGGCCGGACAGGTGGTCTCGAATCTCCTCCTCTACGCGCTCGTCCTGCTCGAGGCCGATTCGACGGGGAGTCCCGCCGGAACCGATATCTGGCTGTTCGTTCCGCTCACGCTGCTCGCCTGCGGCTGGGCCGCCTACATCTGGCGGGGCGGACTTCAGGCCGACTTCGACCTCGATCGATCGACTGCGACGGCGACCGCCCTGCTCGCGGCGGCGATCTGTGCGGGGCTGTTGCTCGTCCCGATTCTCCCGTCGGTAGCCTGAGTTGCCGGTCGTCGGTCTGAACCCGAATCGTTTACACCCCGCCGTTCGATTGCTCGCGTATGATCCTCTCCGACGCGGACATCCTGCGACGCCTCGAGGACGGTGACCTCGTCGTCGACCCGCTCGACGACCCCGAACTACAGATTCAGCCGGCGAGCGTCGACCTCCGTCTCGGCCGGGAGTTCCTCGAGTTCCAGCGGACGAACATCCCCTGTATCCATCCGAACTCGGAGAACGAAGTCGACGAGTACGTGAGCGAAACGGTCGTCGACGACGGCGACGACTTCATCCTCCATCCCGGCGATTTCGTGCTGGGAACCACCCACGAGCGCGTCGAGATTCCGGCGGACCTGATCGCCCACGTCGAAGGGCGGTCGTCGCTCGGCCGGCTTGCGGTCGTCGTTCACGCGACGGCCGGGCTCTGCGACCCCGGCTACCGGGGCCAGATCACGCTCGAGCTTTCGAATCTCGGTTCGGCTCCGGTCGCGCTTACGCCGGGCATGCGGATCTCGCAGCTGACGTTTACGGAGCTCAAAACGGAGGCCGAGCGACCCTACGGCAGCGACCGCGGCTCGAAGTACCAGGATCAGGCCGGCCCGCAGGCCTCGCGCATCCAGAGCGACGACGAGTTCGGCGGCGACCAGCTCGAGCGCGGGGAGTGACCGGCTCGCCCTCCGCGCCGGGGACCGGCTCCTCGAGCGGCGGACGCTCGGTCACTCTCCGTCGACGATTCACGTCTCAGGAGCCGGCGTCGGAAGCGCACGAATCGACCGGGGCGGCACGAGATAGTCGCCCCAGCGCCGCAAGCGGATATACCGAAGGATGCCGTTCCCCTGGCGCGGGCCGACGCCGTGTCGTCGAAATTCGTCGCCAGTCATCGCTTCTCTCACCCGGGTGAACTCGCTCAGTTCTCGCTGGAGCGAGACAAAGTGGAGGCCACACACGTCGCCGTCGGTCGTGTTCACGTCGCGACGGAGCAACACCGGATCCCCGTCTTCGCGCGCTCGAGCGAGCTTCTGGGCGTGTCCGACGATACCTCGCTCGCTGGCATGGTCGTGGACGGCATCTGCGACCGCTGCGACGTCGGTGTCGGTTCCGAGGCGCTCGCCGTACTCGCCGACGGCTTCTCGCTCGGCGTGATCGGGGCTGAACAGGCGCGCGACGCGTTCGTCGTGGTCGTTCGCGTCGAACCAGACGTCGAGGTCGAGGTCGAGCGTCTCGACGTGTTGCGTCGATCCGCCGGCGAAGGCGCCTTCTCGAATCGTCACCCGATCTTCGGTCGCCTGACTCGATCGAAACCCTGACCGAAACCCCACGAAGAACGGCGCCTCCTCGGGCACCGGCTCGCCGTCCGGAATGCCCTCGAGCCCGCGCTGTCGGTCGGCCGGCAGGCCCGGTCCGACGAACCCCGTCCGACGACCCGTCCGCTCGAAGACTCCCTCGAGTGATACCGACATCGACCGCCCGTTGAGTCGATCGCGGTCGCTGAACAGGGCGTTTTCGACAGCGAGCACCGTGGCGGCGTCGTCGCTCGCGAGGTGCAAGAGCGCGTCGTTCGTATCGATGCTGACGTCGCTCTCGGCCGCGAGGACGGCGATCGGATCCGGTTCAGGGAGATCGACGGCGTCGTCGAGTGGCGCGTCGAAGCGACCGAAGTACGCGGGCGTGTACCCGAGCGTGAAGAGGATTCCCTCCGGGCTCCATTCGATCGCGCGTTCGACCTCCTCGAGCGCCGTCGTCACGGTGTCGCGGGCCGCGTCAGTCGGCTCCGTCGACAGCGCCAGTCGCAAGAAGACGTGGTGTTCCGGGGGGCTGACGTTGCCGTCCCGGTCCTCCGCCAGCACGTCGTTCCAGGCGTGCTGGCGATCCGGGAGCGAGCCGGGGTCCCCGATGCCCGAGGGGGCATCCACCATCGGGTCATCGTTAAGACAGGCGGCGAGCGCGGCGGCTCCGCCGGTCGCAACCGCCGCGCGCAGAATCGCTCGTCGCGACCGGCCTTCCGTCGTCGTCGCGTCCGGTCGATCGACGGGTGGCGACGGCGGTCCCATCCGTCGTCAGTACCCCGAGAGCGTCAGCCGCGCTGTCGTGACGAAGTTCGTCAGCCCCGACGGATACGGCGCCTGATCGATCGCCCCGATCATGAGCAGCCAGACGACGACGCGTTCGCCCTGAATGGGCTGGTCGTCGACGTACTGGGCCGGGTGATAGAGATCGGCCTCCGCATCAGAAAGCCGATGGGCCGGATACTCTCCCGGCCCGATCTCCGACTCGTCCCGTCGAACCACCACGATCTCGAGGTCGTCACGGAGGGGGATATCGATCGTCTCCGACCCGTCGGGGTTGCTGAATCGGGCGATCATCCCCAGCTCGCCCTCGAGGTAGAACTCCGTTTCCGGTGCCGTCCACTCGTCGCCGTCGAACAGTTCCACCGCGACTCCGTCCTCGGTGCCGGGCGTCACGTCGATCGCCTGGGTCGAGACGTAATGCTGGACGACGGGCTCCTCGTAGGAACCGCCCTCGCCGTAGGTCTCGGCGTTCTCGTCCACTTTTTGGGTGAACTTCGTGAGGAAACCCGGGCCGGTTCGCCGGAAGATCGGCGTGAACGTCCCGTCCGCGTAGAACTCGTAAGCCAGATCGTAGTTGTAGGGGCCGAATCGGAGCCCGGAGTGAAAGTCGATACTTTCGGAGCCGATCGCACTCGAGTGGTAGTGGGTCTTCAGCTGGAACCCGCTCGGGACGTTCGCGCGCGCGGCGAAGTCGAGTTTCCCGAGTAGTCCTGGGCCGCCGACGTCCGAGCTGTGGAGGTCCCAGAAGAGGAGGTCGCCGCTGAAGACGGTGTCGTCGTCCGGAAAGTACCACTCGCGAGTGTTTCGCCCCTCTCGCGGGGGCAGGTAGTATCCCGTGTACGTGATCGGGCTGTTCATCGCCTCGAACACCGGGCTGTCCCGGTAGGACGCGCCGACGGTCACCCCCTGGGCGTCCGCGCGCTCCCACTCGACGGCCCACTCATCCTGCTCGAACGACTCGTCGGGCGCTTCGATCCGGTGGTGGCCGTCGTTGGCCGTATAGTACGGCCGCTGCTCCGTCGGAACGCCCGGAACCGCGTCCAGCACCGACTCCGCGGCCGGCTCGATCGTCTCGACGAGTTCGGTGGGCGGGTACTCGACGGCCCGATCGAGGATCGAGACGTCGATGATCTCCGGTTGTTGGGGGTCCGATCCGTCGATAAACGCGCTGACGATCTGCAACTCGCCGTCGTCTTTCACGTGCATCACCGCAGTTCCGCCGGCACCGTGCGGGAGGTCCGCGAGTCCCGTGTAACTCCCGGTCGCCCCCTTCCAGGACGGGTACCACTCCCGCTCGCTCATGTCGCCGAACGCGTCCTGGACCGCCTCGGCGTCGTGGATCGCCTCCCCCAGCGCCATCTGGTAGGGGCTCTGAGTCACCGTCCAGCTGATATCCTGGGGCTCGGTAATCTCGAGCGCGACGATCTGGTCGCGGCGGCGATCGACGATGCCGTAGACCGTCTGTCGATTCTCCGCCGTGACCTCGAACTCGCCCTGCTCGCCGTCCGGGAACCCGCTCTCGTCGACGCGGAGCGACGTCGGACCCTGGAGGCTAACCGTCTCGAGGTGGTTGGTAAGCACCTCGTAGGCCTCGAAGCTCCCGATCCAGTCGTCGACGAGCGCCTGCACCTCCGGATCGGTCAGGAGCGTCTCGATCGCCCGACGCTTGCGGTAGGTGTGCATTCGTTTGTAGTTCCCGTTGTCGAACCGCCGCACGGCGGCGAACCCGGCGGTCTCCATTCGTGCCGGCGGGATCTCGGCCGCCGACTCGCCGTCCGATGGATCGTCGGTTCCGCCGAACTCCATACACCCTGCGAGCGCCGCGACACCCCCGCCCAGTGCAGTCAGTTTAGCGTACTCGCGTCGAGAGATATCGCCGTCAGCCATATGACGGCGGTATATTACCCTGCTATAGGACGTTTTGGTCATTTCTCACACAGCGGTAGCGCCACGACGGATCGTCCGTCCCGGGGAGACACCCAGTGCGGGCTCCAGTTCCGGGCCGGTGACGAGCGGGATCGTTCGAGCGCGAATGGACGTGTGCGACCGAACGCGCGGCGGCTCCAGAAGCGACCCCAGCCGTCGCGAGCACCGAGGATACAGAGTTATCCCGCGCCCTGTCCTACCACCGAATAACAAATGCAATTCGTTGAAGAGATCGTCGTCGACGAGTTTCTGCCCACGGTTCGGTCGCTACTCGCGGCCGAGCTCCGCGAGCGGGGACTCACCCAGAGAGAGGTCGCCGAGGTTCTCGGCATCAGCCAGAGCGCCGTTTCGAAGTACGCCCACGGCGACGTCGCAACCAACGACCGGATCGCCGGCGACGAACGCGTCGAGGCGCTGGTCGGGGAACTCGCCGACGGGCTGGCAGACGGCGACGTCACGCCCGTCCAGGCGCTGATCGAGATCGAGGTGCTGATCCGGACCCTCGAGACCGGCGGAGACCTGCTGGCACAGCTTCACGAGGACGCCGTTCCCGAACTCGCCGATCACGGCTCGAGTTTCCGCGTCCACGACCCCGAAAACGATCTGCGCACCAGCGAGCGGGTGCTCTCCTCGCTCCGGCGCGGGCTCCGCATCCTCGAGAACGCAAGCGGCTTCGCGGGGCTGATCCCGGCGGTCGGTTCGAACCTGGTCGCCTGCACCCCCGACGCGGAGGACGTCGACGACGTCGCGGGCGTTCCGGGACGAATCTTCGACGTCAAGGGCAAGGCGACGGTGCCGGCCGATCCCGAGTTCGGCGTCTCCGAACACGTCGCGACGGTGTTGCTCGCCGCACGCAACCACGGCGCGGACGCGTCAGCGGCGATCAACATCAGATACGATCCCGATCTGCTCGCCGAGGTGACCGAGGGCGGGCACGTCATCGCCGAGTTCGACGAGTCGAGTGACATCGCCTCGAGCATCGGCGCTGCGATCGAAGACGAGCCGGCGGCGACGGTGCTATACCAGACCGGCGGGATGGGTATCGAGCCGCTGATCTACGTCCTCGGCCCGGACGCGGAATCGGTTTCGGATACGGTCCGCTCGCTGATCTGAGATGCCGGGAGTTCGCTCCACGCTGCGAGCGCGCGTGGGACCCGAAGACGCGCAGGCGTTTTACGGCCGTTGGGCGGCGCTCTACGACGTCATCGCGCGTCGAACGCCGGGTATTCCGTCGCTACGCAAACGGGCGGCCGCCGCCTGCCGACTCGAGCCCGGCGATACCGTCGTCGAGATGGGTTGCGGGACGGGCGCGAACCTGCCGTATCTGCGCGAGCAGGTCGGTTCAGACGGAACCGTGATCGGGATCGATTTCACCGGCCCGGTCCTCGAGCGGGCGCGAGAATTGACGGTCGAGTACGACAACGTCCACGTCGTTCGGGGTGATGCGACGCGGCCGCCGCTGGGTCCGCCCGGCGATGACGGCGGAAGCGACGAGGACGGTGGTACGCTGGACGCCGGAACGGACGTCGACGCGCTCCTCGCGACGTTCGTCGTCGGCATGCTCGAGGACCCCGCCGGCGCGGTCGACGACTGGTGTGACCTCGTCGGTCCCGGCGGGCACGTCGTTCTCGCCAACGCCGCTCGGAGCGAGGCGTGGTACGCGCCGCCGGTCAACGCCGTCTTTCGGGCGATCGTCGTCCTCTCGACGCCGCCGACGACGAAACTGCGCTACGAGAACGAGCCCCATCTGAAACTCGACGCGAAGATCGACGCCGCCCACACGCGTCTCCGCGAGCGGTCGGCGGCCGTCGCAGACGAGACGCACGTCTTCGGCGTCGTTCGGTTAACCGGCGGACGACTCGAGTGACGAACGGACGGTCGTCTCGAGTGACTGATCGCCGTCGATCGGACGCGGCTCGAGTTCGGTCATTCGTCCGCGGTGGACGCGGACGCGGATTCCGGCACCCGGGCGCTGACGACCGATCGCTCGGGCAGCTCCGGTGTCGGCTCCCGGCCCAGCGTGAGCAGGCGCTCGGTAAGGGTGATCTCTTCCGCGCTGGGGCTTGGCTTTCCGATCTCCTCGTACTCGACAGCCACGCCGTCGGGGACGGCGCTGATGCGAACGGCGCACAGCTGATACGACGGGTAGAACACCGGCGGGAGTACCCCGGCAACGACGTCTCGCCGGTGGAGGCGCTTGAGCCACGTTCCGGTGTTGACGAGCAACCTGCCGTCGACTTCGGTGACCCCCGGCCGATGGGTGTGGCCGTAGCAAAACACCGCCGTCTCCGGCCGATCGGCGAACACCTCCCGGGCGGCCTCCTCGTACGGCTCCTCGGGGTCGACCGTGAGATCCGTCTCGAAAATACCGAACCGCTCGACGGTCTCTCCGACGTCACGAAGGACGAAGTACACCGGGATACCGATGAGGATGATCATGCCGGCAACAGCGACGTTCACGACGAGAAGGAAGTGGACGGCCTCTCCGACCAGGCCCAACCGGGCGAGAACCGCATCCGTCGTCGCGACCGGCATCGTCCAGATGCCCATCACGTCCAGTCCCGCCAGCACCGCGAGGAGGACGCTGATATTGAACAGCAACAGAAACGGAATCACGGCGTAGCGCAAGAGCGGATTCATTTCGCGGTAGAAGTACTTCGAGAGGAGCCAGCGAGGCACGCGCTCGGTCGGCGTGATCGCCTGAACGTCCTTCAACCAGTTGTACCGCCCGCGATCGGACAATCGGCCCGCCCGGCTCGTCACGTGGGTGTTGTAGAAGTAGCCGAGCGGCGTCTCGTAGGCGTTTCCGAAGTCCTCGAATCGGTTGTTCGGATCCTGCTGGTGCCCGTGCTCGAACCAGATCGTCCGATCGCCGATCGACCGGGTGATCGACTCGGACTGGACGAGGTCGACGTTGTACTCGGCCAACCGCTCGACGTACTCGTCGTACGCGGCGAGTTCGCTGTCGTGATTGCCCGGCAACAGCGTGATCGGGACCGACTCGCCGGTCGCCTGCAACTGCTCGAACAGTTCGGGGTAGCGCTCGGTCAGGATGTCGAACTTCTCGAGACCGTCGACCTCGGTGAACTCCCACAGTCCGAACGCGTCGCCGTTGATCAGTAGCTCCGCGTCCTCGTCGGTCGTCTCCAGGCGCTCGAGAAATCCGAGCAACTCGTCCAGAAAATCGACCTCCCCCAGCTGTTCGTCGCCGCCGATATGGAGGTCGCTGATCACGTAGTAAACCGGGCCGTCGGCGTCGTCGGCCATCGGAACGGACCTTCGAGGCCGACACGTAAAGTGGTGCTCCCGGCAGCACAGGAGCGGATACCCCGCCGAACGTTAGGCCGTGACTTCGAGGCCCTCGTACGCCGCGATCGGCCGGCGAATCTCCTCGGGAAGCGGCGACGGTCGTTTCGTCTCGGGATCGATATGAACCATGGTCGTCTCGGCCGTCGCGGCCACCTCGCCGTCGACGCGAATCTCGTACTCCATGGTGCAACTCGAGTCGCCGAGTCGAGGAACCCACAGCGCAACGGTGGGATCGTCGCCCATGGTGATCGGACGGTCGTAGTCGATATCGAGGTTCGCGATGACGAAGGAGATGTTCTCGGCGGCGATCCCGACGATATCCTCGAGATAGTCGGTGCGGGACGCCTCGAGGTAGCTCGCGTAGACGGCGTGGTTGACGTGGTTCAGCGGGTCGAGGTCGCGATACCGAACGGGGACGTCGACGGTGAAGGGCGAAGCCATTGTGTCGTCAAAACCGACTGGCGCAAAAGAGGGCTCCGGTTCTGGCAATCCCGGCTCCGGCGTGCGAATTCGCGACACCGTTCGATCCCATTCGGGCGCTGCTCCGGCCCTACTCGTACGCTCGAGCGTGCGACGGACAGAACTGGGGGTCGCGCAACTGGGCGTCGATCAGTTCCTCGTGGTAGTGCGCGTTGTAGAGGCGACACGCCTCCCGATCGCAGAACGCCTCGCCGGTCTCGAGGTAGTGGACGGCCTGCAGAACGTACCCCTTCAGCGCGTCGGTCGTTCGAGGGTCGTCCGCGACCAGAAACTCGCCGTCGACCCGATTCTCGAGGACCTCCCGCGGCGGCGCGTCGCCCGACAGCAGCGCGTGGCGCTGTTTTTCTCTGTAGTACGCCTCGGGCTTTGCGGGGCCTCGTAGAGTCCCGGGACCGACACCAGCGCCGGCTGTCCGAGGACGGACACCCGCTTGTGCCATCGGCCGTCGTGATCGCCCCACGTGCCGATCGCTCGATCCAGAATCGGCACGTGGAGCGTCTCGAGGCCGCGCTCGTCCCCCGGAACCGCGCTGTTGAGCGCCCGCTGGATCTGGATGCCGTCGTAGAGCACGCCACCCTCGCGTTCGGGGGCCTCGAGCGCGCGTTCTTCGTACCGAATCGTGCCGAGCATCGCGTTCCCCGTCGACCGCTCGTAGGGCGAGGTAACCCTCGCTTCGGCGAAGCGTTCGGCGAGTTCGTCGGTCCGGTGAACGTCGAGAAAGCGGTCGCGAACCGTCACCGACGCGTCGATTCGGGACTCGAGCCAGTCGCCGATCGCATCGACGTCGGCGACGGTCGTCGGGGCGCGGTATAGAATCACTCGATCGGCCATGCTACTACCTAGTGGTACCATAAAGTGAAACGCTTGCGGTCGCGTTCGAACGGTTCCGCGTTACCCCTCCAGAAACGCCGGTCCGTCGACGGTCTCGTCTTCCGCCTCGCGCCAGGAGTGTTCGGGCTCCCAGCCCAGTTCCGTCCGCGCCTTCGCCGTCGAGAACGCCGACTGTTCGCCCTCGAGCGAGCAGTCATCGGGGAGATCACCGAAGACGGCTTCGATCACCTCGACGGTGGGGCGTCCGAGATAGTTCTCCGCGGCCATCGCGTGGTAGGCTTCGTGGCCGTCGATATCGCCCTCGAGAACCGCATCGACGGCGGCGTCGACGATCGAGACGACGTCGCGCACGTCGACGTACGACCAGAAATTGCCGCTGGGCTCGGCCGTCCGAGGATCGAACGCGTCGTTGCCGTCGGTCGCCCGATACTCGCCGGGGTACTGGATCCACGAGGGACGGATCGAGGCGACCGAAACCCCGTGCTTTCGGACCGTCTTCGCGGCCAGTTCCTCGCCGACGAGTTTCGAGGCCCCGTAGCCGTCTTCCGGTCGCATCGGATGCGCCTCGTCGATCGGCAGGTACTCCGGTAGGAACGGCTCCGCGGCGAACGGCATTCCGTACAGGCTCTCGCTCGAGGACCAGATCACGTCCGCACCGGCCCGACCCGCGGCCTCGAAGACGTGGTAGGTGCTCGAGACGTTGTTCAGAAACGTCTCGGTGCCGGACGCGATCCCCATCCGCGGAACCCCCGCGAAGTGGATCACCGCGTCCGGGTCCGAATCGAGGACGGCCTCCCACGCCTGTCCCTGCTCGGCGAGATCGGCCGCGAGGAAGGTCGCGTTCTCGGGCTCGCGCGGCGGCCGCTCGAGGTCGATACCGACGACATCGTGGCCCGCGCTCGCGAAGTGATCGACGACCCAGCTACCCGCACCGCCGGTTGCACCGGTAACGACGAGGTTCATACCCGAATCCTGCGCTTGCACCGCGAAAATAGTGTGGATTCGTGCAGTGTGGTAGCGGCGGCTCCGTTGAACTCGACATTCGCTGACAGTACCTCGAGGCCATGCTGAATACGGGGCGCGTACTCGGTACTTTCAAACGGTGCCAGGCAGGATCATCTCGAGTAAGGCTCTGATAGAAGATCCGCTCGATCACGGAACTGTGTGTACTCCGATGGACGGACGATTGCTGGATTCTCTGCGTAGTTGTAACCCGCCTTCCCAAATACAACTAAGTACTGTATTGGAGTAGTAGTCTTGGTGCTCGGTATCATTGCACACATTATCGAGCGCTAACAGAACTGGTAGAACGGGGAGAGACTCCATGGCACAAGCGCACAAACTCGATTGTGAATCGGTCTCGGATACGTGTCGATTCATCATTCAATCGGAAAACGAAGAAGAGGCGGTCGAACTGGCCCAAAAACACATGCAGGAGGTTCACGGGCAAGAGTACACGGAGGACGAACTCCAGAACGAACATATGCAAGTCGTCTAACGACAACCCGATGTCGTGTTACTACCTCTTTCTACTGCATTCTTTACGCTGGTCTCTACGAACGCTGAAAACGATCCGCCGACGCGGTACCATAATTTCCCACACTGAGCGAATCAGCAGGTGACCTATCAGGCACGCTGGAGTCGCTCTATAACGCTCTCTCCAATATGCCGGCGATAGACCCTGTATCTCGCACGCTGTTCCCATACGTATTCTGGTAGAACGCTCAGATGAGTAGATAGCGCGAACGGAGCACTCCGTAGAGCGCGTTCAACGCGAAGGGGGCGAACGCTCAGTACAGAGGGAGCAGATACCGCTCCACTATGTATCTTTCACGTACTTCTCGTGATCACTGTACGTCAAATCTAGATCGTCTCCTGCGCCTGCCACATCACAAGGGGTACTAAAAATATGTGGCTCATCGTCGATTATTTTTACCCCGAGAGCATCCTCGCCACCCACTTCAGGCCCATCCACATGAGCGCATGTAGGAACCTTCCAGTCAAACGTATCAACCATTTCGTTATATTTGGCTGTGATTGTATATTCGTTCCCTACCTTGGCAATATCTGGAATCTCAATCCCCGTTTCTGGGGGGACGGCGTACACGTTATCGATGAGGACTTTTTCATCGGATTTCCGTTCGACGTGTAATTCCACGACGATCTCCGTCTCTATCGTGTTCTCTACAAATATCGGGTCGTGCCTCGATTCGTCGTAGGTGTACGAGTCGTCGTCAACTGGCTGGCTACCCGTCTCGTCGTTTTGCTCGTTGGAATCTTCAGTAGCGTCATCATTGCCATCAGGCGTTCTGGAAGTGGAAACCTCATCAAGACAGCCAGTGACGGTCAGAGAGAAAGCGATTCCAGTGCCCGCAACGAACGTACGTCGTTTCATATTCATTCTGATTTGGCATGCAAATAAATACTTTCCCAGGGACAATCCGATTTTTGACCCTTCTCGAAGCGCTCGACAGGCATAGCTACTGAACGCCGTATCTATTGGACTCTCCATGAAATAAACCGGGTCGCTGTGCTGAACTCCTCCTCTATATTCACTATGCCACTCCTGTCACTCTCAGAAGGTTTCAAGAGAGCCGGAGTGGCGCTCACCGAGCCGGTTCGTTAGTACCAGGTGTCGGATCGCCGATCGGAGACCCCGGCGGCGGTAGCCTGCTCGCCGGCCGTCGCGAGGCTCGAGGACAGCTCCGACGCCGCCTCGAGGAGGTGTCGTTCTCGGACGGGGTCGCCGTCGTGCATCGCGCGACGGGCCGCGTTGTCCGCCAGCAAGGCGAGG
Source organism: Natronorubrum halophilum (assembly GCF_003670115.1). Classification (NCBI taxonomy): domain Archaea; kingdom Methanobacteriati; phylum Methanobacteriota; class Halobacteria; order Halobacteriales; family Natrialbaceae; genus Natronorubrum; species Natronorubrum halophilum. The sequence continues at coordinate 785,409 of NZ_QQTY01000002.1, read as the reverse complement.
TCGCTCGCAGCGTACCCGTCGGTGCGGTCGACGATCTCGCTCCAGTCGCAGTCGTCGACGACGGGCCGTTCCCCGAGGTGGACCTCGAGAATGGCCTTTCGTGCGGAAGCGTCCGGCGGGCGAACCTCGACGCGCTCGTCGAAGCGACCGGACCGTAACACCGCGTCGTCGACGTCCTCGAGGCGGTTCGTCGCCGCGACGACGACGACCTCCCCGTCGAGGGCCTCGAGTTCGGTCAACAACTGGTTGACCATCTGGCGCTGGCTCGCGCCGTCGTGGCCGCCGCGAGTGCCGGCAATGGCGTCGAGTTCGTCTACGAAGACCAGACACGGAGCGTTCTGCCGAGCGATTTCGAAGAGGTCGGCGACGTTCTGTGCGGGTTTGCCCATCCACTTGCTCGTCAACTCCGCGGGCGAGACGTCGAGGAAGGCGACCCCGAGTTCGCCCGCGAGCGCGCCGGCGACGTAGGTTTTCGAGCCCGTACTCGCGGAACTCGTCGGACCGCTGGACGGGACCGACGACGGACCGGCGAAGCGTCTGCTCTAACTCGATCATCCCGCCGACGTCGCCGAAACAGCGGTCCGGACTCGGATCGACGAGCGTCTCGGCGTCGAGGTCCGCCTCCTCGGGCTGTACCGCGTCGTCTCGATCCGCTCGCCGCTCCGCGGCGTCGTTTCCGGGGGAGGTCGAGTCCTCCGACGATCGATCTTCGATTTTCCGGTCGTCGGCCTCGGAACCGCTGTCGTCGACTTCGTCGGACGTGTCCGCCGGGGACGTGGCTCCACCGTCGTCGGTGTCGTCGCGGTCGTCCCGCCCGGAAGCGTCGCTCGGTTCGGTCGTTCGGCGGATCGACGAGTGCGTGTACCGCGCGAGGCGACTCTTGTCCTCGCGGAAGAACGCGGACAGCCACTCGTGACGGGAGTCGCCGTCCGCTCGTGTGTCCGCGCGGTCCCGGACGGCACCGATGAGGTCGCGCTCGTCGGGCCGATACACCTCGCAGACCCAGAACGGTAGATAGACCCGCGTCACGTCGGTGATCCCCTGAAACGAGCCGGGGTCGAGATCGGCCGGAAGGCCGAACGTCTCGCGCAGTTGATCGGCGAAGGAGGCCGTGATCGATTCCGGGTCCCCGAACGCCGCCGACTCGGCGACGTCCTTGAGTCGCTCGGGGAGCAGTCGTCGGGCCTGCTGGGTCGACACCTGGAAGTCGAGCAACACCGTTCGGCCCAGCCCCGCCTCGTCGTGGCCGAAGTCGTACGGTTCGAGCGAGACGGTTTCGGTGGAGTCGGTACCCGACCGATACCGCTGGAGGGCGGCGTGGTTGTCCGACCAGAGACCGTCGAGCAGCGTCGCGCCGCGGTCGGTTCGGTCGCTCCAGGGAAGTCCGCCGGACCCGCTGTAGCGGTACTCGACTCTGAACACCGGGTAGAAGACGCGGTGGAGTCTGGTGAGTCGTGCGTCGGGACCGACCGCCCTCGCGGCGTGGGACTCGAGCGCGTGGCTGATCGCTCCGGCGGGCGGTAACGATCGGTCGGTTTCGATCCTCTCGGAGATCATTCGGTCGCGGTCACCCCGCGCGTCGGTCGGAGAACGATCGTCGGTCCTCGGTCCGTCATGACGTACCCTCTCGATTACGGATAGAAATAATTTCTTTTGTTGTTGAACTGTATCGCCAAAAACTCGAGCGAGCGATCGCCCCGCGCCTGCGGCCCGGTGTCGATCCGATCGGGCGACCAGCGACTCGAGACGCGGCGTTCATACGGACCGTTGTCCGTCAGTTACGACGCACCGTCGAACGTCCCGCGGTTGCGCCGGGAAATCGGTACGACGGGCCGTCTTAGTCGTCTGCGGGTGTTGCCCGCGAGGTCAGTTCGACGGGGGCGGCGTCGACCTCGAGTTCGTCGAGTGCGACCTGTGCGGCGCGCTTGCCCGAGACGAGCATGGCACCGAACGTCGGCCCCATTCGCGGGAGGCCGTAGGTCGTCGCGGTGGCCATCCCGGTGGCGATCAAGCCCTCGTGGACGAGTCCGGTGTGTTCGACGACGGCGTCCTCGCTTTCGCCGACCCACATCGAGTCGTGGCCGGGCGAGTCGTGGCCGGGCGCGCCGTAGGTGTCCGAATCGGTCTGATCCATGACCTGACCGCGCTCTTTCGCGTCCTGAATACCGGGCGCGTCGAGGACGCCGCGCTCGTTGAGTTTGGTGACCGCCATCGCGTCGTGGCCCGTCGCGTCGATGACCAGATCCGCCTCGACGGCGATCGGGTCGACGCAGGTGATCTCTCGAGGCAGCGCGTGGACGGGCGTCCAGTTCATGACGATGCCGCCGACGCGGTGGTTCTCGCGGATGACGATGTCCGTGAACTCGGTCATGTTCTGCATCTTCGCGCCGGCGTCGCAGGAGGCCTTGATCAGCCCGGAACAGGCCTCGGGCCCGTTCGCGACGTAGAGCCCCTCGCTATCCTGGGACTGTTTGTAGGAGACCTCGAGTTCGTCGAGGACCCGCTGGGCCGGGTCGCGGACGGTCACCTTGTTCATCAGGAAACCCCCGAGCCAGAAGCCGCCGCCGAGGTAGTTGTTCTTCTCGACGACCATGACCTTCACGCCGCGCTCGGAGAGTTCCTTCGCGGCCGTCAGCCCCGAGGGGCCGCCGCCGACGATGATGACGTCCGAGTCCGAGAAGTCCATGAACTCCTCGGTCCACTCCTGTCCGATTGCGCGCGTTACGTCGGCTTCGCCGACCTGACTGAACTGTTCGAAGTCGCTCATACAACTAGGTGGTAGGATCCGGTGGTGAAAAGTCTGTCGTGATGCTCGATAGCTGAATATTCGACTTTCAAACCGTTTTTCGACGGATAACAGCGTAATCGTCGGAGAGCGTTCGTCCTCGGTATCGACGCCGTGGCCGGCTCCCGCTCGGAAGGTGGGTGCTCGAGTCGGTCCCGAAACGCGACCCGCGGGTCCGATTCGAGTTCGATAGCGGCTGCTATACTTTCAGTTGCAATGATACCCGAACGCTGAAGGATCAGCCTCGTCTACAGTAGCCAGATGCACCGTCGTGCGTTTCTCTCGCTTGCCGTCCTCGTTCCGTTTTCGGGCTGTCTCGAGTTTCTCGAAGACAACGGCGAGGAGATCACCGAACCGGGCGACGTCGAGATCGTCTGGGACGACCTCGTTCGGGAGAACCCGGGCACCGAAGACGAACGCGTGGTCGTCTGGGGCGTCGTCAGGAACGCCGGCGAGAGAACGCTCAGCTACATCGAGATCCGGGCGACGTTCTTCGACGAGGAGGGCGAGGAACTCGAGAGCGTCATCGAGAGCGTCGACGTGGACGACCCGGAGGACGAGGAGTGGCCGTTCGACGTCGAGTTTCCCCGATTCGGTGCGGATGCGGCCGCCGTCGCGACGTACGAACTCGAGCCAGCGACGGGGGTCTGATGGCCACGAGCACAGCCTCGAAACGCCGGATCGACTCGTTCGAACGGTTCGCGAGTGAGCGCGGACCGGTGCGCCGACGGGCGCGAGGACGGACACGACCGCACGGAGGAACCAACTCGCATGACTGAGCCAGATCCGAACCCCGACCGCGACGGTCTAGAACCCGGTCCCAACTCCGGTTCGGAATCCGACCGCGACGAAGGCGTCTCCACGCTCGCAAAGCAAGGGAGCATCACGTTCGTCGGGAACGTCATGAAGGGGGCTTTCGGTTTCGCGATCGTCATGCTGATGACCCGATACGTCAGCCCCTCGGTCTACGGGCTGTTCGTGCTGGCGACCTCGGTGATCCTGTTCATGCAGGTCTTTGCGAACCTCGGCCTGCCGCTGGCGATCGACTACTTCGTTCCGCAGTATCTAGCCGACGGCGAGCGCGGGAAGGCGAAGGGCGTGATCGTGCAGGTGACCGCGACCGTCCTCGTCACCTCGTCGCTGGTTGCGGGCGCGCTCGCCCTCAGCGCCGGGTACATCGGCGACCTCTTTCAGGAGCCGGCGATGCGGATCGCACTCCTGTTCCTGTCTGTCACGATTCCCATGCTGGCGGTCTACAACGTCCTGTTGACCTCCTACTACAGTATCAAGAAACTCCAGTACCGGGTCATCATGCGCGATCTGGTTCGTCCGACCGTCAGATTCGCCGTTACCGCGGGCCTCCTGCTCGTCGGCTACGGGCTGCTCGGACTCATCGTCGGCTACGTCGTCGGCCTCTTCGTCGCGATTACGATCGGCACGGCCGTCTTCGTCTACAAGGCCTGGGACCTGCTGACGGCCGAGATCGAACTCGTTGCACCGGCCCCGCTCGTCAAGTACTCGGTCCCGCTGGCGATGACCAGCGTCGTCTTCGTTCTGATGGGGCACGTCGATTACTTCGTGCTCGGCTTCTTCCTCAACTCGGACGATATCGGCATCTATCGCGTCGGGTACATGCTCGGCTCGGGACTGATGATCATCTTCAACTCCCTCTCGCCCGTGTTCAAGCCCCTGATCGCCGAAACGCGGGACGATATCGACCTCGTCGAACAGCGGTTCCGGATCATGGCCCGCTGGATCGCCGGGATCACGCTGCCGATCGCGATTTTCCTCTCGCTCGGCTCGAGTTCCTACCTCGCGGTGTTGTACACGCCCCAGTACGCCGAAGCAAACCTGGTCGTCGTCCTCCTCGCCGGCGCGTTCCTGTTCAACGTCACCTTCGGCGGCCCCGACGGCTCGCTGTTACAGGGACTGGGCTACTCGCGGATCGTCTTCGCCAATACGCTCGTGCTCTTCGGCGTAAACCTCGTCGTCTCGTTCGTGCTCGTCCCCATCGTCGGGATCGAGGGGGCCGCGATCGGCTCCGCGACCGCGCTCTTTCTCGTCGGCGGACTCACCCTCGTCGAGATCTACCACTTCGACGGCATCCATCCCTTCACGAGGGACTTCGCCAAGATCGTCGGCGCCGGCGTTCCGGCGATCGTCGCCGGCCTCCCCGTCGTCTACGTCCTCGAGTCGGACGCACTCACCGCCGCCGTGCTCCCGATCGTCGTCGTCGGTACCTACGCGTTCACGCTGATCGCGACGAACGCGTTCACCGACGAAGACGCCCAGATGGCCGCCGAGTTCAGTCCGACGCTCCGAAAGTGGCTCCCGATCAACTGAGCGGTCGACGATCGTGGGACGCGCTCTTCCCGTCAGTCGTCGATCAGTTCCTCGTCGTGTTCGCTCCCTGACCGCCCCGGTTGCGGCCCCGACGCGTCGTCCGAGTTGCCCCCGTCGTCGATAACGCCGTCCGTCCACGTTCCGAGTCGAAACCAGACGACGGCGACGACGAACGAGGCGGCCATTCCGAACGCGTAAGCCCACCAGATTCCGTCGATCCCCCACTCGAGGCCGCGAATCGTGAGCCCGAACCGGGGAACCGAAAGCGTCCAGGCGAAGGCGAGAACGAGGGCGACGGGCACCCGGAATATCCACCGCGAGAGAAACGAGAGGACCATCGCCGCTTTCGTGTTGCCGGCACCGCGGAGCGCTCCCTGGATCACCATCACGCCGGCGAACAGCGCCCAGAACGGCGCGATGATCCGCAGGAAGACGACCCCCTCGGCGATCACGTCGGGATCGCCGACGAAGATCCGCATGGCCCGTGCCGGGAAGGCGATCAGCACGGCCGCGACACCGCCGATCAGGACCATCGTCCCCGCAGTTGCCGTTCGCACGACGGCCGCCGCTCGAGCGGGCGTTTTCGCGCCGAGGTTCTGGCCGACGCCAGTCGCCGTCGCGTTCCCCACCGCACCCGAAACCGCCCACGTGACCGACATCAGGCGCAGGCCGATGCCGTACGCCGCCGTCGGGTTCGCCCCGAAGCGGGCGACGAAGCCGGCCATCGCGACCGACGCGAAACTGCGCGCCCAGCCGTCGATCGTCGACGGGTAGCCGATATCGACCAACTGCTTCAGGATGGCCGCGTCGGGTGTGAGATCCGCGAGTCGCAGGCGAACGCCGAAGCGGCCGTCGAGCAGGATGTAAATCCCGGCGACGGTGGCGAACGCGCGGGAGACGAACGTCGCGATAGCCGCACCGCGGGTGCCCATCGCGGGGAACGGCCCCCAGCCGAGGATGAGGAACGGGTCGAGGACGACGTTGATCCCCGCGGAGACGAAGACGAGCCACATCGCCGTCTTCGTGTCGCCGGCACCCTGCAGCGACGATCGGAACGCGAAAAAGAGGAAGGTGAGCGGCAAGGCGAGGAAGATCACCTCGATGTAGGCGAGAGCTTCCACGAACACCTGCTCGCGGGCACCGATAAGGGTGAGCAGGGAGCGTCGGAACGAGAGGCCGAGAACGGCGAGGACGCTCGAGACGACCAGCGTGAGCAAGACGGTCTGGGCGACGACCCTGTCGGCCATCCGGTCGTCGTCGGAGCCGACGTACTGGGAGACGAGCGCGATGGTCGCCGCGGTGATCCCCATCGCCGTCGAGACGAACATCCACGAGAGGGGGAACATGAGGGAGACGGCGGCAACGGCCTCGCTGCTCACGCGGCCGACCCAGAACACGTCCGCGAGGTTGTACACCGTCTGGAGCAGGTTGCCGAGCACCAGCGGCCACGCGAGGTGTAACAGTTTCGGGGGGATCGCCCCGGTCGTCATATCGACGCGCTTGCGCTCGGGTTCCGCGTCTGCTTCTGTCACGTCTCGTGTCTGTCGGTGTCTCTCCCGGGCGAGAGAAAAGGGCTCGCCTCGCGGGACGGGTTGCCGGATCTCGCGCGGCCGGCGGGTCAAAACGATTATTTTGAGCCGCCAAGTATAGTGGGTATGGGACGGTACGGCAACCTCGATTATCCACTGTTGATCAAAGCCGGATTTCTCACCGGGCTCAGCCTGTTCACGCTGGGTGCCGGCGGGGAACTCCTCGGCTCGATGCTGTTCGAAACGCTCCCCGCCTGGGAACACACGTTGTTTCTGTACAGCGAAGCGCTCGGCCTCGTCGTCGCCTTTTTCACGCCCTGGATCTTCGGCGTGCTCCTCCCGCTGACCGAGTAGCCGGAATCGACAACCGCCGCGGACGAGCACCGATCCGGCCACGCGAGACCCGAATACGGGCGTTTTTCTTCCCTCCTTCGAGCGCTCGTCGGTCACGATGATCCCGTTCGACACTGATCTCAGTATTACGAACAGTCCGCCGGGTCGGATGGACCGTTCGGTGCGTTCCGGTATTCACGGTCCTCGCGCACGCGCAACCGCTCGAGCGCACGCACACCCGCGCTGTCGTCCGGTTTTGGCGAAAGCGTTATCAGATCCTCAGTCGTAGCGAGCGACAATGCAACCGAGTACACGCAAAGCGGAACCGACTGCTCGAGGAGGTGATCCGCCGTGGAACTGATCGTCACGGAGAAGGACAACGCCGCGAGACGGATCGCCGACATCCTGAGCGGGGGCACGTTCGACTCGAGTCGCGAGAACGGCGTCAACGTCTACGAGTGGGGCGGCAAGCGCTGCGTGGGGCTATCGGGCCACGTCGTCGGTGTCGACTTCCCCTCGGAGTACTCGGACTGGCGGGACGTCGAACCGGCCGAACTCATTCACGCCGACGTCGAGAAGACGGCTACCAAGGAGAACATCGTCGCCACGCTGCGCATCCTCGCCCGGAAGGCCCAGCGCGCGACCATCGCGACTGACTACGACCGCGAGGGCGAACTCATCGGCAAGGAGGCCTACGAGATCGTCCGCGAGGTCAACGACGAGATTCCGATCCGCCGCGTTCGGTTCTCCTCGATCACGGAAAACGAGGTCCAGAGCGCCTTCGATGAACCGGACGAACTCGACTTCGACCTCGCCGCGGCCGGCGAGGCCCGCCAGATCATCGACCTCATCTGGGGCGCGGCGCTAACCCGGTTCCTCTCGCTGTCGGCCGGCCAGCTGGGCAACGACTTCATCTCCGTCGGTCGCGTGCAGTCGCCGACGCTCAAGCTGATCGTCGACCGCGAACGCGAGATCGAGGCCTTCGACCCCGAGACCTACTGGGAGCTGTTCGCCGACCTCGCGAAGGCGGACGAAGCGACGTTCGACGCGCAGTACTTCTACCGCGACGAGGACGACAACGAGGCCGAACGCGTCTGGGAGGAAGCGGTCGCCACCGAGGTCTACGAGACGCTCGCCGAGCGCGATACAGCGACGGTCGTCGACGTCAACCGCCGAACCCGTACCGACACGCCGCCGACGCCGTTCAACACGACCCAGTTCATCCGCGCGGCGAGCGCGATCGGCTACACCGCAAAGCGAGCGATGTCGATCGCCGAGGACCTCTACACGGCCGGCTACATCACCTACCCGCGAACCGACAACACCGTCTACCCCGACGACCTCGAGCCCGACGAACTGCTCGACGAGTTCGTCGGTCACCCGACGCTCGGCGAATCGGCCGAGTCCCTGCTCGAGGCCGACGAGATCGACCCGACCGAGGGCGACGAGGAGACGACCGACCACCCGCCGATCCATCCGACGGGCGAGATTCCGACCCGCGGCGACGTGAGCGACGACGAGTGGGAGATCTTCGAACTCGTCGTCCGCCGGTTCTACGCGACGGTCGCCGAGGCCGCCGTCTGGGAGCACCTCAAGGTCGTCAGCGAGGTCGAGGACTACCGCCTCAAATCCAACGGAAAACGGCTCGTCGAGCCGGGCTACCACGACGTCTACCCCTACTTCAATACCAGCGAGAACTTCGTCCCCGACGTCGACGAGGGGGAGGAGCTCTCGCTGACCGACGTCGAACTCGAGGAGAAAGAGACCCAGCCGCCGCGGCGCTACGGCCAGTCCCGGCTCATCGAGACCATGGAGGACCTCGGGGTGGGGACGAAGTCGACCCGTCACAACATCATCGAGAAGCTGTACGACCGCGGCTACGTCGAGAGCGATCCGCCGCGGCCGACTCGACTCGCGATGGCCGTCGTCGAGGCCGCCGAGGGCTACGCCGACCGCGTCGTCAGCGAGGGGATGACCGCCCAACTCGAGGCCGATATGGACGCCATCGCGAGCGGCGAGGCGACGCTCGACGACGTCACCGACGAATCGCGGGAGATGCTGGACGAAATCTTCGCGAACCTCGCGGACTCCCGGGACGAGATCGGCGACCAGCTTCGGAAGTCCCTCAAGGACGACAAGCGGCTGGGTCCCTGCCCTGAGTGCGGCGAGGACCTGCTCGTTCGGCGCAGTCGCCACGGCTCCTACTTCGTCGGCTGCGACGGCTATCCCGACTGCGAAAACACGTTACCGCTGCCGTCGACGGGCAAGCCGCTGATCCTCGAGGACGAGTGCGAAGAGCACGGCCTGAACGAGATCAAGATGCTCGCCGGACGCCAGACCTTCGTCCACGGCTGTCCGCTCTGTAAGTCCGAGGATGCGGGCGAGGGGCCAGTTCTGGGGGCGTGTCCCGACTGTGGCGAAGCGCACGACGGCGAACTCGCCGTCAAGACCCTCCAGAGCGGCTCACGCCTCGTCGGCTGTACGCGCTACCCCGACTGCGAGTACTCCCTGCCGCTGCCGCGGCGGGGCGATATCGAAGTCACGGACGACCGCTGCGAGGAACACGAGTTACCCGAACTCGTCATCCACAGCGGCGACGAGCCCTGGGAACTGGGCTGTCCGATCTGTAACTACCAGGAGTTCCAGGCCCGCGAGAGCGACACCGGCTCCGACCTCGAGGCGCTCGACGGCGTCGGTGCGAAGACGGTCGAAAAGCTCGCCGACGCGGGCGTCGAGAGCCTCGCCGATCTGACCGAGGCCGATCCGGACGCTATCGCCGCGGACGTCGAGGGCGTCAGCGCCGACCGAGTTCGGACCTGGCAGGCCAAGGCCTGAGCGGCGGTCGCCTCCCTTTCGAACCGCTCGAGCAATTATTTTCGCGAGTTCCGCGATGGGCTCCCTCCGCGGTCCAGTTTCGGCAGCCGTCCGTGGATCATCGCTCACATCCCAGATTGCCGATCACGAGAAGATACCAGCCACGTGTACGCGTCTTATTTCTGTTATCCATGGTTGGAGGAAAACTTAAGTGAGCGTATACTATGCTACTCATTATGGGAAATGAGCTTACCATATTGTCGCTAAAACACGACGTTGCTTATCGGCTCGTTGGGCTATCTGTACCGCATCAACGCACGGGGTGGAAGTATGAGTGATGTCTCCGCGAATATCTCACGTCAGAAACGAATTGGATACGTCTTGTTAGCGAGTGCTGTCGTAGCTTTCGTCGGGAGTGTCGCTGCGCTTCAGCACTACGAGTTTCCGGTAGTGAGCTATCTGATACTGCTCGTTCCGGTGAACATTCTCGCGTTTCTCGGGTATCGGGCGGTGTCTGCAAGCCGCGACCGAAAGGCGCTGGGAGATGAGCGAACTGGTAACGTGTACGGACGGGTTGGAATCAACTCGTTTTGGATATTGATGTCGATAATACTGGTCGATGTCGCGTTCGGTATCTTCCCCGAGGAGATCGCTGGAATAGCGTACGTGTTCGGTGGACTGCTGATCTACTGTTTGTACTTCGGCTACTACACGTACCTCGAGTAATTCATGAACACCGAATTGAAGGTTTACCGGGCCAAACGCGACATCACACAGGAAGAACTGGCCAAAGAAGTGGGAGTCACCCGGCAGACGATCAACGCCATCGAAACGGGGCGGTACAACCCGTCGCTCGAACTCGCCTTCGCACTCGCCGAGTATTTTGACTGTACGATAGAGGACCTGTTCAGTCCGGAATAACTGAGACGTACGTACACTGTTCAGCGAAAAGCACAACTCCTCTCAAACGGAGTCCCCATCCGCCTCTGATGCGTTCCCGTCCGAATCGTTTTCGGGACTGTCGCCCGTATCGGTTTCCTCCTCCTCGAGAACGGATTCGACGGCCCGAACGATCGTCTCGGAGCGCTGCACGCCGTTTTCCTGCCAGTGTTTGTCACCGCTCGCGTCGACGACGATCGTCACCGGAAAACCGACGACGCCGTAGGAACTGGCGAGGCCTGAATCGTAGCCGACGTTCCAGTCCCCGCCGTGGGTGGTCCACCACTCCCGGAGGTCGTCGTCGGACATCGTTTCGGGCTGTTGGTAGGTCACCGAGAGAAATTGAACCGCGTCGTCGTGCTGGTCGACGAGTTGCTCGCGGGCCGCCGCGAGTTGTGGCATCTGGGCCTGGCAGTTCCCACAGCCGGTCGTAAAGAACATGATCGCCGTGACCGCCCCGTCCGGAACGGTGAGCGATCCGGCCTCACTTCCTCGAGCGTCGATCGTCTCGACCTCGAGCGGGTCGTAGCTGTCCTCGTCCGTCCCCGAATCGTCGGTGGCGAACGACGGGAGACCACGCCGGAGTACACCCACCCCGCCGCCGAGCACGCCGACGCTGCCGATCCCGGCGACGAGTTCGCGCCGATTCATGGCGTTACCACCGCCGCCGGACGACCGCCAGCGCCGATACCGGAACGGTGAGTGCGGGTTTCGCCAGCCGAACGCCGGCTCGAATACGGTATCGAACGGGTACCCCACTGAAACGAGGGACGCTGCATGGGCGACCCTACGAGTTACAGGGAAAAGGGTCCACTGGTTCGATACGGGAATCGCGCGACCGCTCCGAAAGCGCTCGAGTTGGGTGATCGAGCGCCACCGAAGCGGGCAAGCGGCCACAACGGTGCGAACGATCAAATGGATCTCGCCCGTTGACACGGCTATGACGGGCGAACGCGAACGGTGGAACGAGAAGTACAGCAGCGTCGAGTTCGAACTCCCCGACGACCCCGTTCCGGAACTCGAACGCCGGCTGACCACCCTTCCGGACGGGCGGGCGCTGGACGTCGCCACCGGCACCGGGCGCAACGCGCTCTTTCTCGCCGATCACGGCTACGACGTCGACGCGGTCGACATCTCCGACGCGGCACTCGAGCGAGCCGAGGCGCGCGCCGACGAACGCGGCGTCGACGTGAACTGGCTGCGGGCGGATCTGGCCGATCTCGACCTCGCGGACGACGCCTACGACGTGATCACGGTGAGTTTCTTCTCGGCGCTCGAGCACCTGCCCGCGCTCAAAGCGGCGCTGGCACCCGGCGGCGTGTTCGTCTACGAACACCACCTTCGCTCGAGCGACCCCGTCGAGGTCGGCCCCTCGAGCGAGCGCTATCGGTACCGCTCGAACGACCTCCTCCGGGCGTGCCTCGACTTGACGATCCTCTCCTACGAGGAGCGCCGCCGTCCGGTCGCCGGCGGGATCGCCGCGGTCGCCACGCTCGTCGCTCGCAACTCGAGCGGCGGCACCCAGTCGTATCCGAAACTCGCGGCGCGCGACCTCGAGTCGTGGTAACCCACTCCGTGTTACGACTTCGACTATCGATCGCACGAATCCCGCCCCGCGAGCGGCGTCACTGACGCGGCGGTGCCGACGAATCGTTAACGGCCTTCGAGAACAACACTACTGCATGACCTGCCCGTATCTGGCGTATCGGGACGAATCGGACGATCGGCGCTTCGACGAACCGCGGGCCTACTGTACCGCGGCCGACCGCTTCGTACAGCCGATGCGCGCCGACATCTGTAACGACCGGTACGACCTCGCACACGATCGACATTGCGAGATCTTCCTCGAGCACGCCGGTACCGACGGCGGCGCTACCGATCGGCGGACCGGAAACGCCGCCGACGGAAGCGAAACCGGAGGCGACGAATGAGCTACGCGGACTTTCTCGAGGGCGAACCGCTGATTATCACGGCGGCGCTGACTGGGGGCGTCCACGGCAAGGAAACGACGCCGAACCTCCCGGAGACGCCCGAGGAGATCGGCCGCGTGGCGGCCGCGGTTGAAGCGGCCGGTGCCGCCGTCGTCCACGTTCACGCGCGTCGGCCGAACGGGGAACGCACCTTCGAGACCGAGCGCTTCCAAGAGATCGACGACGCGATCCGCCGCCGTGCCGACGACGTGATCATCCAGCACTCGACCGGCGGAACCGGCGCGCCCGACGACGCCCGCCACCTCCCGCTACGAACCGATCCGGCACCGGAGATGGCGTCGCTCGACATGGGGCCGTTGAACCGGTACGACCACCTCACCAGCGAGAACACCCGCGGACTGGTCGACTCGCTGCACGCGGAGATGGTCGACCGCGGGATCAAGCCCGAACTCGAGGTGTTCAACGACGGCCACCTGAACGAGGTTCACGGACTGCTCGAGCGCAGCGACCTCGCCGAGCCGGTGTACGCAACGCTCATCTTCGGGCCGGGGACGCTGACCCCGCCGCGGCCGCGAAACTTCCTGAACGCGATCGACAATTTGCCCGAGGGCGCGCTGTTCAACACGCTCGGCTTCGGCCGTCACCAACTGCCGTTCGCGACGATGGGGACGCTCTTCGGCGGGCACGTCCGCGTCGGGCTCGAGGACAACGTCTACTACCGGCAGGGAGAACTCGCCGAAAGCAACGCCCAGCTCGTCGAGCGGGTCGTTCGCGTCGCCACCGAACTCGGTCGCGAGGTCGCGACGCCGGAGCAGGCACGAGAGATCCTCGGCCTCTGAGCGCAGTCGCTCGCGAGTCCGCCGAATGGGAGACGTGACGTCGATTCGTCTCACTTCCCTGTTCACCGAAAATATTATGGCATATTTTACCGTGATCTGTGTTACCACAATGACCCACTGCTCGACCCGGGGGCTCTTGGACCTCCTCGCCGAGCGCGGGCCAACCGAAGTGACGTCGCTGGCGGCGGCGCTCGAGGCGCATCCGGTGACCGTCACCAAGCAGTGCTGTGAGCTCCAGTCCGACGGTCACGTTCGACAGATTGCCGGTGGCGTCTACACTATCACGGACACCGGAGAGGCCTATCTCGTGACGCTCACGGAGTAGCAGTTTCGCCGCACCGACGGCCGTTACTCCGCCGGTTTGCGCCGCCGTTCTCGCTCGATCGTCGTCACGTAGATTCCCGCGAGGACGACGAGCCCGCCGACTACCGTTACCGCGTCGGGAACCTCCGCGAGCAAGACGAGCGCGAGTATCGTCGCGCCGACGGGTTCGCCCAGCCACGCGACGCTGACAACGACCGACTCGAGGTGTTTGAGCACCCAGTTGACGACGGTGTGTCCGAAGACGCCGGGGCCGACGGCCATGGCGAAAAAGAGCAGCCACTCGCGGGCCGGATACGCGACGTAGTCGTGGTCCTGTACGCCGACGAGCACGCACAGCGTCAGGGCACAGGCGGTGTAGACGACGGTAACGTAGGGGAACAGGGAAACGCGCTGGCGGACCGATCGACCGGTGAGCACGTAGCCCGCGACGGTGATCGCGCCGAGCAGCGCGAGCGAGTTGCCGTACAGCGTCGCATCGGGGAGGGGTGCCGTCCCGGCACCGCCGAGGGACATCACGGCGGCACCGCCAATCGCGACGGCGATGCCGAGCACCGTCTCGCGGCTAATCCGTTCGCCGAGCAGGAGCCCAGCGCCGAGCGCCACGAAAACGGGCTGGCCCTGGACGATGGTGACGCTCGCCGCGACGCTCGTGTAATTCAAGCTCTCGAACCACGCCGCGAAGTGAATCGCGAGCGCGACCCCGGCGACGGCGGCGAAGCCGAGATCGCGCCGCGAGAGCCGCGCGAACTCCTCGCGATGCCACAGGAAGGCGACGGGGGCGACCATCGCCGTGGTAAACAACACCCGATAGAAGGCGGCGACCGAACTCGGAGCCGTGCTCCAGCGGACCAAAACGGCGCTGGTGCTCGCCGCGAACACCGCAAACGCGAGCGCGACGGTCGGCGCCACCTCGAGATCGGACACGCGTACGTCGGTGTGAATACCGCGATCACGCAAACCGATTCCGAAACGGTCCGCCCGACCGGTCGCAACTCGTGGGTCTCACGGGCCATCGACGAGACGACAGGGGAACGCCGGACCGCCGACGATATAGGCTCGAGAACACGATACTCGACACATGGACGAGGAGACGGTCGGGATCGCGTACGTCCTCGCGTCGGCTGCGGGGTTCGGTACCCTGGGCGTCTTCGGTATCGTCGCGAACGACGTCGGACTGTCGATCCCGACCGTACTCGCGTTCCGATTCGGTTTCGCCTCGATTACTCTCTGGCTCCTCCTCGCCGTTCGAGGGCGAGCCCGGATTCTCACCGGCCGAACGCTCGGCTGGGCGATCGTCCTCGGCGTCGCCGGCTACGGCTCCATGAGCGGCTTCTACTTCTGGGGGCTCGAGTATCTGACCGCGGGACTGGTCGCCATCGTTCTCTACACGTATCCGGCGATAATCATCACCGTCACCGCCGTCACGAATCCCCGGCGGGTCGATCGAAGACTCCTCGCCGCGCTCTGTCTGTCGCTCGGGGGCGTGGCCCTGATCGTCGGCGCGGATCCGAGCGGCGTCGACCCCCGGGGCGTCCTCCTCGTCCTCGTCGCCGCCGTGAGCTACGCGGGGTACATGATGGGAAGCGAGCGCGTTCTCGAGTCGGTCGGTTCGCAGTTGCTTTCGGCGCACGTCCTGCCGGCGGCCGGAATCTCGTTCCTCGGAATCGGCCTCGCAATGGGGACGTTCGCAGTTCCGTCGGCGACCGAGACGACGGCCTGGGGCTTGTTGGCCGCGCTGGCGCTGCTCTCGACCGCAGCGCCGATCCTCCTGCTGTACGCCGGATTGCGACGGATCGGCTCGAGCAAAGCGGGTATCGCGAGTACGATCGAACCGGCCGTGGCCGTCGTCTTCGGCGCCGTGGCGCTCGGCGAACAGGTGACGGCGACGACGGTCGTCGGCGGTGGACTGATCGTCGCCGGCGTTCTCGCGATCCGCCGGTGAAAACGAACGGAGAGCGGTCGACGGCTCCGACCGAGGCCGATTAGATGCGGTTTTCGCGGTATATCGACGCGGTCTCGCGATCGACGTCGTCCAGACCGATGATGTCGTCTTCCGTGAGCGCTTCTGCCTCCCACTCGTCGAGGTACGCGACGGCGTCGTCGTAGTTGCCGAACACGCGCGGATTGATCTTCATCGGATCGTCAGCGGCGTCCGCGTCGGTGATCAGTACGAAGTGCGCCTCGCTGGCATCGAGGAGGGTGTCCGTCTCGAACTCGGTCGTCCAGGCCCCGACGATCTCCGAGCCGGACGACGTCGCGACGGTGTAGGCGAACAGGCAGCCGGGTGTATCGAAAACCGCGCCCTCGCCGTTTTCGTGGGCGAGTTGACTCCGCCACTGGGGGTAGTCGATCGGTTTCATATTACAGACCGCACAGTGGTGGCTCTCGTCGAACTCGATCGGTTCGTCGCCCGGGTGCTGGTCGACGTTCGGCGCGTAGGACTGACTCGTGTCCGCGCCGTCGGTCTCACCCCCGGTATCGTCGCTCCCGAGCCCCCCAATGCCATCGCCGATGCAACCCGAGAGACCGATCGCCGCTCCCGTGCCGAGCAGACCCAGAAGCCGCCGTCGGGCGATGGGGGGATCATCGTGTTCGCTCATACGTAGAGCTACCGAACCGACCACCAAAACGAGCGTGGTTCGATCGTTGAACGAGCGGCCGATCGTCTCCGAACGAACCGGTTTTGCGGTACTCACTCGAGGCGCGCCTTCGTCGCCCGATGACGCGGCCGAAACATGGTCTCGAAACCGAATTGCGAGACCGCGGACACGACGCTGTTGATCCCGCCGATCTCGTCGACACCACCGAGCGGAAGGTCGTACTCGACGCGGTCCCGGAGCAGCGTCCGATCGCCGTCGGCGTAAAAGGCGTGCGTGTGCTCCCAGCGATCGAACGGCCCGCGGACCATCTCGTCGCGGAAGTACGCGCTCCCGTCACCGCGCTCACGCTCCGTGATCAGCGACGTCCAGTACTGTCGCGGCCCCGCGTCGAACGGCCGCATCGACAGCGAGATTTCGGACCCGGCCTCGAGTCGCTCCGGATCCGGCTCTCCGTCCGGTCCGATCACCGACTCGACACGAAGCCCCATCCACTCGGGCGTCACCGCCTCGAGCGCCTCGATCCCCGAGTGAAATTGCCAGACGTCCTCGAGCGGTGCGTCGATCGTCGTCTGACGGTCGTACGATGGCATCGCGTCGCCCTACGCTGGCCGGGGTGAAAACGGGATAGCCATACAGTGTGTGGTCGAGACTGTCGAACGGGCTGACTACTTCAGCCGTTCCTGCAGGAAAGAGGGGTGAGCCGCGGTGACGCCGTCGATTTCGAGCAAGTTCTCGGAGATGATCTCGCCGAGCGCATCGCCGTCTTCGGCGCGAACTTCGGCCATCAGCATGTGATCGCCGCTCGAACTGTAGAGAGCCTCGATCTCCGCTAAATCCTTGAGCGCCTTCGTCGCCTCGACGTAGCGCTCGCTCGCGACGTCGAGTCCGACCAGCGCGATGGTCTTACTCGAGAGCTTCTTGGGATCGATGTCGGCCGAGTAGCCGACGATCACGCCGTCCTCCTCGAGTTGGTTGATGTACTTTCGCACCGTCGGTTTCGAAACGCTTGCCCGGTCGGCGATCTCGGCGTAGGACGCCTGGGCATCCTCCTCGAGAACCTCGAGGATGCGATCTTCCGTCGCCTGTGTACTCATACTACTCTGTTTTGCTCCGACGGAAAAATATCTTTTGTATATGAAAACGACCGGTAACCCGACGGAAGCGTCGGTGTTCGAGGGGTAACTCTCTCGAATTCGGATACCTATCATCGAACTGCCGACCGGTGTTCGGCGCGGGTCTCGTTCGGCCGCTGGACCGTCGGACTTATTCGCCCGCTGATCCCAGTTTCAGCGAACGACATGGTCGACCCGAACATCATCAGCGGGGCCGTCTGGTTGGTCTGCGGAATCGCAATTGTGGGCCTCGGCTACCTCATCGGTATCCGCGGGCGGGCCGACCTCCACGCCGACTACGACGAGTCGGTCGATCCGGCTTACGTCTCCCGGTGGGCCGGCGGAACGGCCTTGTTCATGGGGGTTCTCGTCGTCGCCTACGCGGTTCGGGAGATGATCTACGGCTTCCAGCCCGTCGCGCTCGGCGGGTTGATCGTCACCTTGCTCGTTCTGAGCTACCTCACGAAACTGTTCGCACGGGGCGTGGGCTACCGCGGCGAGTACGATCAGTAGGGCCGTCACCGAAACCCGTTCCCCCGGCGCGCCACAGTCTCGGAGACGATCGTTCTCCTCTCGGTCCAGCCCGTGTGTCACTCGCGACCGATGACATAATATGCGTCGGCTCCCGATTCATCGACTATGGTCTCCAGCGACGCCGGCCGCGTCCCCGTCTGCTTCCTGGTGGTTTCCGTACTCGCACTCCTGACTGCCGGCTGTGTCGCACTCCCCGACGAGGGCGTCTCACAGGCCCATCTCGAGGAGCGACTCGACGAGACGAACGCGCCCGACGAACTCGCCGCGACGGTCGAAGTTCGCGAAACGATCGACGGTGAAACGTCCACGCACACGGAAACCGTCTGGCTGCGCGCCGACGGCAGCAGTCGGATCGAGACGGGTGACATGGTCATCGTCAACGACGGCACCGAACGCTACTTCCACGATCTCGAGAACGACTCGGTGCGCAGTTTCGAGATCGATCCGGACGCGAAATCCCTCCTCGAGGGGCTCTACGGGCAACCCGAGAAGTACGTCGAGGCGTACGACGTGACGTCCATCGAGGAGACGACGATCGACGGTCGAGACGTCTACCGCGTCGCGCTCGATCCCCCGGGGAACGAGACGATCGAGCGCTCGATTAGCGTTCGGGTCGGGGATACGGAGTACGTGCTTGCGCTCGAGACGGCCGAGGGAGAACCCTACGAACGAAGCGCCGACCGGGTCGAACTCTGGCTCGATCAGGAGACGATGTTCCCGGTCAAACACGCGATCGCCGGCGACGGTATCGAACTTGAGACGACCTACTGGAACCTCTCGATCGACGCGGGACTCGAGGAGGACCTGTTCGAACCGCCGGAGACGTCGACCGATGAGAACGAAAGCGATGGCGACGAAAACGCCTCCGAGTTCTCGTTCCCGTCGATCGAACAGTACGACACGATCGACGAGGCCGATGCGACCGTTCCGTTCGCGGTCGCCGAACCGGCGGCTGAAGCGCTCCCCGACGCCGTCGAACTCGACGGCGTCACCGAATACGAGTTCCCCGACGAAAATCGAACGCAGGTGTCGCTGTCCTACCGAAACGGGGACCAAAGCCCGGTTACGGTCACCACGAGCGACGGACCGCGTCTGTTCGCGACCACCGGGGAGTCGGTCACCGTCGGCGACGTATCGGGAGCGATCGAGCGTACTGACGAGGGAACGGAACTCCAATGGTCGTGCGACGGCGTGTACTACTCGGTTTTCGCCGATGCGTCGTACGAGCGCGGGACGGCCGTTTCAGTCGGTGAGTCGCTCGAAACGAACTGTTGAATCCCGCGTCCAGAATCGTACTCGCGTCCGGATCGCTCGCGCCGGCGACCGGCCGAAAACGAGCGGTGATCGGACTCACGTCTCCCGTTGCTCTCCGTTCGTCCCAAAAAAAATCGAACGCCGAACCGCGTCTCGATATCGGCCGTCGCGTTCAGGTGTGGCGCTCGAGCAGGTCGTAGCTGCGCTCCCACTCGGCGTCGTCGTCGAAGTACCGCTCCGCGAGCGGTTCGTCGGGCATCTCGCCGACGGCGGTCTTCTCTTGCTGGTAGGACGGTCGGTCGTCGTCGACGTAGTACCGACCGGTGAGGACGGTTCCGTCCTTGAGCACGTCCTCGGTCTCGTGCATCATCTCGGCGGCTTCGCGCCGGTCGTGGATGTCGAAGTCGTAATCGTCGGACTCCTGGACGTCGATGTAGGGCACGTACTGACGGGCGTCCTTGTTCCACGTCGGACACTGCGTCAGGAAGTCGACGTGGGCGAAGCCGTCGTGTTCGATGGCCTCCGCGATGATCTCCTTTGCCTGGTTCGGGTTGACGGCGGCCGTCCGAGCGACGTAGCTCGCGCCGGCGTTCAGCGACATCGACAGCGGTCGCAGCGGCGTCTTCGCGCTGCCCGAGGGCTGCGTCTTGGACTTGTGACCCTTCGGACTCGTCGGCGAGGTCTGTCCCTTCGTCAGGCCGAAAATCTCGTTGTTGAAGACGATGTACGTGATGTCGTGGTTCTCCCGGGCCGTGTGGATCCAGTGGTTGCCACCGATCCCGTAGCCGTCGCCGTCACCGCCCGCGGCGATGACCTCGAGTTCCGGGTTCGCGAGCTTCGCGGCACGAGCGACGGGCAGCGAGCGCCCGTGGATCGTGTGGAAGCCGTACGTGTCCAGGTAGCTGTTCAGCTTGCCGGAACAGCCGATCCCGGTCACCGTCAGCACTTCTTCAGGCGTCCTGCCGACTTCGGGGAGGGCCTGTTTCAGCGATTTCAGGACCCCGAAGTCGCCACAGCCCGGACACCAGGTCGGCTGCGGTTCGACACCGGGCGTGAACTCGTCCCGGTCGATCTCTCGTTCTTCACCGATTGCGTTGAATGCACTCATGATTAATCACCTGCAGCAGGTTCGATTCGGACCTGCGCGGTCGGTTCGCGGTCATCCTCGGCGAGGTTGACCTCGTATCCTTCGACGACCTCTGCGGGTTCGAACGGGTTGCCGTTGTACTTGAGCAGGCTCGTGAGTTTCTCGCCGAAGCGACCCAGTTCCTTCTGGATCAGGCCGCGGAACTGTGCGGTGGCGTTCATCTCGACGACCATCGCTTCGTCGACGCTCTCGATGAACTCGGTCACCTCTTGCTCGGGGAACGGCATCATGTCCGAGACGGTGATTCCCTTGACGGAGTGACCATCGTCGTTCAGGCGTTCGACGGCCTCTGCGACGGCGCCGTGACTCGAACCCCACGTGATAATCCCGTAGTCGGCCGTTTCGTCGCCGAAGTAGGTCTGGTTCGAGGGATGTTCTTCGTCGAGTTCCTCGCGGATGGACTCGAGTTTCTCGACCCGCCGCGTCATCTGGGCGACGCGGTTGTCGGGATCCTCTTCGATGTGTCCGACCGGACTGTGTTCGTTGCCGGTCGCGAGGTACCGTCCGCCCTTCTGGCCGGGAAGCGACCGCGGGGCGACGTTGTTCTCGGCGTCCTCGTAGTTGAAGCGTTTGAACTTGCCGCTCACGTCGTGGGCGGCTTCCTTCAGTTCCTCCTCGGTCAGCGTCGATCCGAGTCCCGGTTCCGGTTCGCGGTCGAAGAACTCGACGTCGACGTTCTTGTTCTCGCCGGAGAGCTTCTGGTCGTAGATGATGATCGTCGGGATCTGGTACTCCCAGGCGATGTCGAACGCCAGGCGGGTCTGCTCGTAGGCCTCCTCGATGTTCCCCGGCGCGAAGACGACCCGCGAGGAGTCGCCCTGGCTCGTGTAGAGAACGAACTCGAGGTCAGCCTGTTCCGGTTTGGTCGGCAGTCCGGTCGAGGGACCGGCGCGCATCGACTCGACGAGGACCAGCGGCGTCTCGGTCATCTCGGCGAGTCCGAGCGGTTCGCTCATCAGCGCGAAGCCACCGCCGGAGGAGCCGGACATGGCTTTGACACCGGCGTGGCTCGCACCGACGGCCAGCGCGGCGGCGGCGATCTCGTCCTCGACCTGTTCGGAGATACCGCCCATCTCCGGGAAGTTCTGGGTGAGGATGGTGAACACGTCCGTCCACGGCGTCATCGGGTAGCCCGCGATGAATCGGCAGCCACCGTCGATCGCGCCGTAGGCGATCGCGTTCGAACCCGACAGGAGCGCCTGTTCGGTCTCGTGCTCGCCGGTCGGGACACGAAGGTCGTGTTCGAACTCGTACTCCTCGTTGACGGTCTCGTAGGCCTCGTGGAGAATCTCGAGGTTCGCCTCGAGAATGTCGTCGGACATCGCATCGGACATCAGGTTCTCGATGTGCTCGAGATCCATGTCCAACAGCGCTGCGGTGACGCCGACGCCGGCCGTGTTCCGCATGACCTCGCGGCCGTGTTCCTTGGCGAGACCGCGGAGGTCCATCGGGAAGACGTGCCAGTCGTTCTCCTCGGCACGCTCCTCGAGGTTGATCGCTTCGACGTCCTCCTCGCTGATGAGGCCCTCGTCGTACACGATGATTCCTCCTTCTCGCAGTTCGTCTAAGTTCTCCGAGAGTGGCTTGATCTCTTCGTTGCCGTAATAGGCCTCTTCCTGCGGGTTGCGGGCGAAGGAGTCGCCCAGTGAAAGCAGGAAGTTGTAGCCATCCCCTCGTGACTGTACCTCGTCGGCTGCGGCCCGAATTTCGACGTACGTGTGGCCACCGCGGATCCGCGACGGATAGTGGCGGTGAGTGAATACGTCGAGCCCCGAGCGCATCAGCGCTTTCGCGAAGTTCTGGCTCGTCGAGTCGATTCCGTCACCGGAACCGCCTGCGATTCGCCAGATAAGTTCGTCGTCGCTCATAGTAGATCAGTGGCCAGTTGGCCAACCGTACCGGAATTTTGTCCCACTTACCCTAAAGCCTTTGCTATACATTAACATAGATCTATCGTGAAGAATGAACGACCGTGAAATTCGTAGGTAAAGCCGAGCGACATTGTGGAACGATAATGTTATTTGGAGTTTGAAACGTACGAATTCGGTGAGGACACGAGCGAGGGGACGCTTTATATAATCAGATATTGAGTCACTATATCATGGGATATATTGTCAGGATGCCGAAGCTGGGTCTGGAGATGGAGCGCGGAGAACTCCTCGAGTGGCACGTCGACGAGGGAGACGCGGTTTCGGAGGGCGAGACCGTCGTCGAAGTGGAATCCGAGAAGAGTGTGGCCGACGTCGACGCCCGCGAAAATGGGGTCCTTCACCGCGTGTATCTCGAAGCGGGCGGTACGGTTCCGCCGGGAACCCCCATCGGTATCATCGCGCCGGCCGACGAGGACATTAGCGACCTCGAGGGGGAAGCGACGGCCGATCTCGAGGAACAGGAGGCCGAACCCGAAACGAAGCCACAGAAGTCGGCCGCTGAGCCCGCACAAGCGAGTTCGTCGACGGCCGAGACGGACGGTTCGACGGAATCGAGCCGAACCGGCGACGGCGGGAAGATCAGCGCGTCGCCTCGAGCGCGGGAGCGAGCCGACGAACTGGACGTCGACCTTACGACCGTCGAGGGGACGGGCTATCAGGGAGCGATCAGCGAAGACGATGTCGAAGCGGCGGCCGACTCGGGCGGTTCCGAGGAAGGGTCTGCGGACGACGTACGGGCCTCACCGCGGGCGATACAACGGGCCGACGAACTGGGCGTCGACCTCGCGACCGTCGACGGAACGGGCTATCAGGGGGCTATCGGCGCAGCAGACGTCGAAGCTGCGGCGGAACGATCCGACGCCGTCGGATCCGGCGGCGACGCCAGAACGCTCCGCGAGGAGCGCCCGTTCGACGGCATGCGCCGAACGATCGCCTCGAGGTTGGGTGAGAGCTACCGCGAGGCCGTCCACGTCACCGTCTCCCGCGAGGGCGACGCGGAAGAACTGCTCGCCGCCGCCGAGGCCGCGGATGAGGCCCTCGAGGCGGACGTCTCCATTCAGGACGTGCTCTTGCTCGCGGTGTCGGCGGCGCTCACGGAGCACCCCGCGTTCAATGCGACGTTCGAAGACGACGTCCACCAACTGTGGGAAGATCACAACGTCGGGGTCGCCGTCGACATCGAACAGGGGCTCATCGCGCCGGTGCTCGAGGACGTCGGCGGCTCGTCGCTGACGGAAATCGCGAAGAATCGGCGAGAACTCGTCGAGCGGGCGACCAGCGGCGAGTACACGATGGGCGATCTATCCGGTGGGACGTTCACCGTGACGAACCTCGGCGTGTTCGGCGTGGAGTCGTTCGATCCCGTCATCAACCCGCCGCAGGTCGCCATCCTCGGCGTCGGCGCGATCGCGGAACGACCCGTCCGCGGGGAGAACGACGCCCCGACGTGGCGACGTCACCTCCCGTTCGACCTCTCGTTCGACCACCGAGTGGTCGACGGGGCCGACGCCGCGCGCTTTCTCGAGTCGCTCGTTTCGCACGTCGAGGACCCGTGGTCGCTGCTCCCGGACGAAGTACCCCGCTCGGCGAGCGACGCCGGCGACGCGACGGCGACGGAAACGGAGATGCCGGGCCGACGCGTCACGGCGCACAACCCCGACGGAATGGGCGGTCGCGTCGAAGCGGGGTCGTTCGAGTGGCGATACGACGAGCCCGAGGAGGCTGGGGGCGCGGAAACCGGGCCGACGCCGGTCGACGTCTTCCTCGGCTCGCTCGCGTCGTGTCTCTCCTTGAGCATCCGCTATCAGGCGGAAAAGCGCGACGTCGCGATCGGAGCGATCGACGTCACGGCGGAAGGAGCGCCCGACCGCGGTTCCGTCGAACACATCGAACCGACGGTCCGTCTCGAGACCGACGCCGACGACGAGACGATCGACCGCATCGTCACGATCGGCGAACGCGGCTGTCACGTCTCGCAACTGCTCCGCGAGGACCTCGAGTTGGATCTCTCCTGGGAGCGCGTCTGAGGGAGGTTCTACTCGGCGTTCTCTCGGTCCTCCTCGATCGGCATCCGATCTGCCTCGAGCGCACCGGCTCGCGCGCCCGCCTCGAGCGTCGCGTCCACGTCGACGAGCCGCGGACCGTCGGGAACGGGCGCGAACTCGACCGCCGCGTCTGTCAGCTCGAGTTCTCGTTCGCCGTCAGCCCCGACGACGCCGTCCGGGATCTCGAAGCGGACGGGCTCGTTCCACTCGAGGCGTTCTACGGCCTCGATACCGACGGTCGCGGTCACGCCCGGTGCGAGTACCGCCCGAACCGTTCGAGAGGCGTCCGCCGGGTCGGTGAGCCGGAGGCCGATCCCGCCGGGTTCGTCGGGTTCCACCGGTTCGATGGAGCCAGCGATGGCTGCGAGGCCGATGTCTCCAGGGTGCGCGCGCGAAACGACGCCTCCCCGCAGGTCGCTCGCATCGAGGAGCGCGCGCGTTCCGACGAACGACTGCGAGGAAACCTCGAGCGTCGCGAGCCCGGTCAGTTCGCGCTCGCCGGCGGGCGTCTCCGCCCGCGCCTCGACCAGCCCGTGACGCGAGGTCGCCTCGTCCGGGGAGACGACACCGCTCGCGATCAGCCCCGCCGCGACGCCGGCGACGGTGCCGTCGACCGGCGTGGGAACGACGTTGTTCGTTCCGGTCGAGACCGACACGATCGGCACGTCGCCGATCTCGAGGGAGACGTCTCTGGTCGTGCCGTCGCCGCCGAGAACGATCGCAACGTCGACGGCGTCCGCTCCGTCCCGGAACCGGGCCGCCGCCGTACGGGTGTCGGCTGCAGAGCTCTCGACCGGCATCTCGAGCGCGCTCGCATCGACTTCCGGCGGTGATTCGGTGATGGCGTGGCGGGCGATACCCGCTCGATCCGGCATGAACGCGGCCTCCGCGCGGTCGACCGCGACGGTCAGCCCCTCCAAGACGCACTCGGCGACCCGCCGTTTCGCGTAGTTGTCCACGACGCTCGCGCCGCCGGTAAGTCGGCGGATGTCGCGGCCCGCGGCGGGATTCGCGATCACGCCGACGCGTGGGCGTGTCACTGCTCGATTCCTCTCAGGTGAGCAGATCGATCGCGTCTCTGACGTCGTCGCCGGAGGGGAGGACCTCCTGCTCGAGCGTCGGGCTGAACGGAATGTGCGTGTCGGGCGTCCCGACGCGCTGGATCGGCGCGTCGAGGCTGAAGAAGGCCTCCTCCTGGACGCGGGCGACGATTTCGGCGTGCGTGCCGTACGACAGCGGGCTCTCGTCGGCGACGATCAGCCGCCCCGTCTTGCGGACGCTCTCGACGATCGTCTCCGTGTCGAGGGGGTACAGCGAGCGCGGGTCGATCACCTCGACGCTCACGTCGCCCGCGAGGTCGTCGGCCGTCTCGAGCGATTCGCCGACGAGTCGTTGAGTCGCGACGACGGTGACGTCCTCGCCCTCGCGTTCGACGGCGGCCGCTCCCAGCGGGGCAACGAAGTCCTCGTCCGTCGGGACCTCGCCGCGTTGCTCGTAGATCATCTTGTTCTCGAAGACGAACACCGGATCGTCCGAGCGGATGGCGGCCTTCGTCAGCCCCTTCGCACTTTCGGGGGTGCCGGGCGCGACCGCCTTCAGACCCGGGAAGTGGGCGATCCAGCTGTGGATCGTCCCCGAGTGCTGGCTCGCGGCACCCATACCGCCGCCCTCGGTGGTCCGAACGGTGACCGGCATCTCCGCCTTCCCGCCGAACATGTAGCGCATCTTCGCCATCTGGTTCATGATCTGTTCCATCGAGACGCCCGCGAAGTCCGAGAACATGAGCTCGACGACCGGGCGCGCGCCGGTCGCCGCCGATCCGGTCGCGGCACCCATGAATCCGGCCTCGCTGATCGGGGTATCCCGGACGCGCTCCTCGCCGAAGTCCTCGTAGAGGTCGCCGGTCACCTCGAGGACGCCGCCGAACAGGCCGACGTCCTCGCCCATCAGGTAGACGTCCTCGTCGCGCTCGAGTTCCTCTCGCAGGGCCAGTCGGATGGCCTCGCGGACGGTCATCGTCTCGGTCTCTTCCGCTCGCTCGAGTTCCGTTTGTGCCATGATCAGTCACCTCTGTGGTCGCCGTCGGTGTCGTCGCCGCTCCCGTACCCGGCACGTCCGCCGTCCGTCTGCGTCCGCGCCGCCTCCGCGAACCGTTCGATCTCCGGCGGCGTGTCGACGAACATATCGTCGTAAGCCTCGGCGGGCGACGGCGCGGGCGCTTCCTCGGCGTACGCGCAGGCCTCCTCGATGATCGCGTCGACCTCGGCCTGCAGGTCGTCGAACTCGTCTTCGGTCAGTTCGCCGCGGTCGATCAACCGCCGTTTGAACGACTCGATCGGGTCTCTGTCCTTCCAGCGCTCGATCTCGTCGGCGTCGCGGTAGGGCTCTTCGTCGCCCTCGTAGTGGCCGCGGTAGCGGTAGGTCTTCGCCTCGATGAACGTCGGCCCGTCGCCGGCGCGGGCGCGCGCTCGAGCCTCCGCGACGGCCTCCGCGACGGCGGTCACGTCCATTCCGTCGACGGTCAATCCCGGAATGTCGTAGGCCTGGGCGGTGTCGCTCAGGTTCTCGACGTTGTGCTGTTTGTCCAGCGGCGTCGCCTCGCCGTAGCCGTTGTTCTCGACGACGAAAACGGCCGGCAGGTCCCACGTCGCCGCCAGGTTGATGGCCTCGTGGACCTGCCCCTGTGCGACCGCGCCGTCGCCGCAAAAGGAGACCGCGACCTGATCGCGGTCCTGGTAGTCGATGGTCAGCGCCGCGCCGGTGGCCAGGGGCGGCCCCGCGCCGACGATGCCGTTCGCGCCGAGCATGCCGGCGTCGACGTCGGCGATGTGCATCGATCCGCCCTTCCCGTTGCAGTAGCCGTCGGCCTTGCCGTAGAGTTCGGCCATCATCAGCTTCGGGTCCAATCCCTTCGCGATACAGTGGCCGTGGCCGCGGTGCGTGCTCGCGATGTAGTCGTCTGACTCGAGCGCCGCGCAGGTCCCGACGCCGACCGCCTCCTCGCCGATGTAGAGGTGAACGAACCCCGGTATCTCGCCGTCGGCGAATCGATCCCCCGCCTCCTCGTCGAAGGCGCGGATAGTCACCATTCGGCGCAGCGCCTCGAGTCTTCCCTCCGCGCTCTCCAGGTCGAAATCTGCCATGGTCGTCACACGTTACCACGACCCGCATAATAAATACTAGCAGACACCACATGATGGTACCACCGTCTATTCAGTGCGGCAGGTACGTTCGCCGAAATCGATCGCGTTTCGCATCGATTTACGGGACGATTGTCACGGGGACCGTCGAGCGCTTCACGACGCCCCTGGCTACGCTCCCGAGTACTGCCTCCTCAAGTTTGCTCCGATCACGGCTTCCCATCGCGATGTGGTCCACGTCCTCGGTTTCGGCGTACTCGAGGATCTTCTCCGCGGGATGCCCCGCTTGGATGACCGCCTCGATCTCTCGATCACGCGCCTCATCCTTGTCGCGGTACCGCTCGAAGATCTCCCGGACGGCTTCACGCCGCTCTCGTTCCGTTCCTTTCGCCCTCTCAAAATCGAACCCCTCGGCGGTCGGGTAGTTGAACAGGGTGAGCGGGTTGAGCACGTGCAGAAGGGTTATCCTCGGCTCCGGCATCTCCGCTAAGACGTAGTCAAAGGCGTTCTCGGAACTGGACGAGGCGTCGACGGGGACGAGAATATGGGCTTCCATAGTATCGGTTCGCGCCGAACGACCACTAGCCTTTCCTCGAGGCACACCGCCCATCAAGATCACACCGACCCCGTCCGATACGCCTACTCGTTTTGCGGGTTGCTCGGGTGGTAGTCCGTGTCGTACTCGCCGGGCTTTCCGTCGACGCGGTCCGGGTTCAGCCGGCCCGACAACAGCATGAAGTCCACGAGGGTGAGCGCGAGCATCGCCTCAACGACCGGCACGCCGCGGGGCGGCAGGACGGGGTCGTGACGGCCGATGACCTTCTCCTCTTTGAGTTCCCCCGTCTCCCAGTCGGCCGTCTGCTGGCTCTTCGGGATCGACGTGGGCGCGTGGAGCGTCACTTCGCCGTAGATCGGCTCGCCGCTCGAGATGCCGCCCTGAATCCCGCCATGATCGTTCTCGACGGGCGTCGGGTCGCCACCGTCATCGAACTCCCAGTCGTCGTTGCGACCCTTCCCGGTCCACTCGGCGGCTTCGGTGCCGAGGCCGAACTCAAAGGCCGTCGTCGCCGGGACCGCCATCATCGCCTGCCCGAGCCTCGCCGAGAGGGAGTCGAACCGCGGCGCGCCGAGACCGACGGGGACGCCCCGCGCTTCGAAGTAGATGCTCCCGCCGATGGAGTCGCCCTCTTCCTGGTAGTCGGCGATCAGGTCCTGCATCTCCTCGGCCGATTCGGGGTGGGCACACCGCACGTCGTTCTCCTCGCTGTGCTCGAGGATCTCCTCGAAACTCACCTCGGGTGCCTCGACGTCGCCGATCTGGTTCACGTGGGCCTTGAGCGTGATACCTTCCTGGGAGAGCAGCTTCTTCGCGATAGCTCCCGCGGCGACCCAGTTGACCGTCTCGCGCGCGGAGGAGCGGCCGCCGCCGCCCCAGTTGCGGGTGCCGAACTTCGCCGAGTAGGTGAAGTCGCCGTGGCTGGGCCGCGGCGCGGTGATGAACGGTTCGTACTTGCCCGAGCGCGCGTCCTTATTCTGGATGATCAGCCCGATCGGCGTCCCCGTCGTGTAGCCGTCCTGGACGCCCGATTTGATCGAGACGGCGTCGGGTTCGCCGCGACTGGTCGTGATCATCGATTGCCCGGGTTTCCGACGGTCCAGATCCTCCTGAATGTCCTCTTCGGAGAGTTCGAGGCCGGCGGGGCACCCCGAGACGGTACAGCCCATCGCCTCCCCGTGGCTCTCGCCGAACGTGGTCACCTGAAAGAGGCGACCGAAGCGGTTGCCGTTCATTACGCCACTCTCGGGGATGGGGACACTTAGCGGTGCAGGGTTCGGTCGGCGGGACCACCGGACCCACGCTCGAGTCGCCTCAGGCCAGTTCGAACTCGATCGCCACGCCCTGACCGAAGCCGACGCACTCGGTTGCGATCCCGCGCTCGACGCCGCGACGGTTCATCTCGTGGATCAGCGTGACGGGCAGGCGCGCGCCGGAGCAGCCCAGCGGGTGGCCGATGGCGATCGCCCCGCCGTTGACGTTCAGTCGGTCGTCCGGAATGCCGAGTTCCCGCTGGGAGTAGAGCATCTGACTGGCGAACGCTTCGTTGATCTCGACGAGCCCGTAGTCGTCGATCTCGCGGCCGGCGCGCTCGAGCAGCCCCTCCATCGCGGGGACCGGGCCGACGCCCATTTCGGTCGGATCGACGCCGGCGACGTAGCTCGTGCCGACTTCGGCGAGGACTGCGAGATCGTTCTCGTCGGCGAACTCGCGACTGGTCAGGAGAACGCCCGCCGCACCGTCGGCGATCTGGGAGGCGTTGCCGGGCGTGACGGTGCCGTCTTCTTTGAACACGGAGGGAAGTTCGGTGAGTTTCTCGGCCGTGGTCCCGGGACGCAGGCCCTCGTCCTCGTCGTGAGTCCCGTCTTCGGTCTCGAGGGGGACGATCTCGTCGTCGAATTTGCCTTCCTCGGTGGCCTCGACGGCGCGCTGCTGGCTCCGCGCGCCGTACTCGTCCTGTTCCTCGCGGGAGACGTCGTACTTCTCGGCAACCTTCTCCGCGGTCATCCCCATCTGGAGGTTCTCCATGCCGTACTCCTCGTCGAGTTTCGGGTGCATGCTCCCGCTCTCTGCGGAGCCCATCTTTACGCGACTCATGCTCTCGACGCCGCCGGCGAACACCGCCTGCTGGCGCCCCGCGGCGATCGAGTCCGCGGCGCTGATGATCGCCTGCGCGGAGGAGGCACACTGGCGGTCGATCGTCGTCGCCGGGACGCCCTCCCCGAGATCCGAGAAGAGGGCGATCTGTCGGGCGACGTTCGCCCGCTGCTCGTCGCGTTGCTGTGCACAACCCCACATCAGGTCGTCGATGTCGTCACCCGACAGCCCCGTCTCCGCGAGCATCTCGTTGACCAGCGGGATCGAGAGGTCCTCGCTGCGGAACTCGGCGAGCGCGCCGTCTTCCCTGCCCTGTGCCGTTCGCACCGCGCTAACGATTACCGGCGTGGTATCTACCATGGTTTATCACGTTCGTGCGACCACATATAGCTAGGTACATCGGTAAGTGTCCACTGAGTTTTCCATCCATTGTAAACTTGAACTGTATATATGGTTACGCACGTTATCCTATGGACTCACTCCCGCAGCGCCGAGAGCCGGCACGCCGCGAACGGTACGAGCATCTCGTCGGGGTGGAGTCCGCCGTGCATCCCCACGAGGTCGAGTTCGTCGGGTTCGTACGCGCCGCCGTACCAGACGCCCAGCTCACGGTGGCTGACGACAAGGTCGCCGAGTCGGCGCCGGAACGTCTCGGAGGGCGCACAGTCGCCGAACAGGTCGCCTTCGAGGACGGTCTCGCGCCGAAAGACGCGGGCGTCGAGCCGATCGGTCAGTTCCTCGCGGACGCGCTCGACGGTCCCGTCCCGCAGGTGCAGGTGGACGTTGCGCGGACTCCCCGCGTAGCGGATCGGCTCCCCGTCGGGGTCGCGCTCGAGACCGTCCTCGAGCGCGTCGAAATCGGTCAGGTCGACGTTTCGCTCCGGGTCGGTGTCGACGTGGCCGTGGTCGGCCGTGACGAGCACCAGCGTCTCGGCGGCGGTCTCCGGATCGACGCTCGCGAACGCGCGTTCGAGCTGCGTACACGCGTCCGCGAGCGTCTCTCGGTACTCGTCCGACGTCTCCCGTGTCGGTGAGCGGCGGCGTCGAGGTGGGGCACGTACGCGAAGACGTAGGCGGGTGCGTCGGCCGCGTCGACCGCTCGCTCGAGGGGCGCGCCGAGGTCGTCGAGGGCCTCGTACTCGTGGTTCGTCACGAACGCGTCGTCCTCGGGGAAGCCCGTGACGTAGCGGACGTCGACGTCGCGCTCGAGACTCTCGATCCACGGAGCGGCGTCGGCAACGTCCTCGGGCTCGAGCCCCGCGGGCGCTTTGCCGTCCTTGGTCGCAAAGGGCAGGGCTTCGAACGACGTTCCGACGCTCGGTTCGTAGACGTTCCACCCGATCACGCCGTGATCCGCAGGCAGCGACCCCGTGTGGTAGGTCGTCATCGCCGCCGCGGTCTCAGACGGGTAGACCGACGTCAGCGGCGTGACGGTGCCGCGCTCGGTGAACCGCTCGAGGAACGGGACGTCGCCCCGACCGCTCTTCCACCGGTTCAGTCCGAGGCCGTCCAGCAGGACGACCACGACGGTCTCGACGTCGGTTTCGACGCCTGCGAGCGCCTCGTCGGGAAGCGTCCGCCCCGTTTCCGCGCCCAGGAGCGACGCGACGGTGTGCGGGACGTTCGCGAAGCAAAACGAGTCGTACGCCGGGTAGAGGGAGCCGTCCCGGAGGTGCGTCTCGCGCAGTCGGTCCTCGATACCCGATTGAAGCATGGCTGGTGGATCGGCGGCGACGGCCGTAAAAGGTCGTGTTCGGTACCGCGGCGCACGATCCGCTCGAGCGGCGCGACCCGGTTACGCGCGAGTCGCGATCGCGTCCCGCACCTCGAGCCTCCCGTAAAAGCCGGGGAAAGGGACGGCGACCGCGTCGCAGTCCTCGACCGTCTCGCCGTCGACGATCGGCCCCACGAGTGTGAACGTCGTTTCGACACGTGTCGCACCGCAGAACTTATTAGATTCGTTGACAACTATCCGACATGGTCCACCGCCGTCAGATTCTACTCGCGACGCTCGTCGCCGGATCGGCCGGTACCGCAGGCTGCGTGAGCGACGATCCCTCCGACGATAACGGAACCGACGACGATCCGTCCGCGGAATCCGCCGAAAACGGCGACGAGGACGTTCCGTCGGATCTGGAGTCCACGGCCGACGGCGTCTATCGGGTCGACGTCGACGCCGTCAGCGATCGATCGGTGTCGTTCGACGACGACCAGACGCTCACCTACGCCGGCGGTTCCGAAGTCGTCTGGTGGTACGAACGCGTTCTCGAGTTCGACCCGTCGACCGAATCGGACGAGTCGACTCCCGAATTAACAGTCGATCCGGTCATTGACACGACCGACGACGCAGCGCACCTCTTTCTGGCCCCAGTGTACGACGCCGACGGCGAACAGTGGGAGATCCACGCCTACGCTGACGAGGCCTACTATGAGGGGAGAGAGACCCATCAGTTCTGGATCGGTCGGTTCTACGCCGAATCGGACGAGGAGCAGTCGGTCCGCGGACGCGACGCGGAATTCACCGAACACCACGACGGCGTCTACCGCGCGACGCTCGAGTACGGCGAGACGCCCGAAAGCGAGGACTTCGACCGGTCGAAACAGGTGTTCCTCACGAACAGGGAGTGGGACGAGTCGGCGTTGGAGGAAGCGGAGTCGATACGCGGTGCCGCGACGAGCATCGCTCGAGTCGGCCCGCCGAGTCCGGACTACGACGAGGTGGACGAGGACGACCCGGCGCCGATGGTCGAGTTCTCGTTCGCGTACGATCCCGACGCGAAGACGGTGACGATCGTCCACGAGGGCGGTCCGTCGTTTCAGGGCGACAACGTTCAGGTAGAATTCGAGGCCGGCGTCTCCGAGGACCAGTTCTCCAGCGAGGTCGGCGTCGGTGATTCGCTCGAGGTCGAGGTGCCGAGCGCCGACCCCGGTGAGTACCTCGGGATCGCGTGGCGGGGACCGGAGGACGAACACTACATCATTCTCGACCGGTTTCAGATCCCGGAGTGATCCGTCACCGTCCTCGAGCGCGGTGATCGCGCGGGCGTTCTCGGACGAGACATCACCCCGTCGCTACTCCCCGTTGTCGCGCTCGAGCGAAACGCCAAACTCCTCGAGCATGGCGAAGAACCCGGGAAAGGAGACGTCGACGTGGTCGGCCCCTTCGACGGTCGTCTCGCCGTCGGCGACCAGTCCGGCGAGCGCGAGCGCCATGATGATGCGGTGATCGTTCCGTCCGCGAACGGTCGCGCCCGAGAGGCTCGAGTCACTCCCATGGACCGTCAACGAATCGCGTTCTTCGGTCGTTTCGACGCCCATCTTTCCGAGCTCTTCGGCCATCGCGCTCACGCGGTCGGTTTCCTTGTAGCGGACGTGCTCGGCGTTCGCGATGTGCGTGTCGCCGTCGGCGACGGCACCGAGCGTCGCGATCGTCGGCAACAGGTCCGGCGTGTCCTCGACGGAGACCTCGATCCCCGAGAGCGGAGCCCTCGAGACCTCGATCACGCCCGCCTCCCGATTCCACTCGACGTCGGCTCCCATTCGATCGACGATGTCGACGATGGCCGTGTCGCCCTGCGCGCTCGGATTCGCCCCCTCGATGCGCACTTCCTCACCGTCAGCACCGGCGATCGCACCCGCCGCCAGCGGGTAGGAAATCGACGAGAAGTCACCCGGGACGGCGTACTCGCCGCCGACCGGTTCGTAGGACTGTCCGCCGTCGACCGCGAACCCGTCCTCGGTCTGGCGCGCGTCGACGCCGAAGTCGGCGAGCACCTCGAGCGTCACGTCGACGTAGGGCGCGGACTTGAGTTCCGTCTCGAGGACGACGTCGATCCCCTCGTCGGTGACCGCACCGGCCATCAGCAGGGCGGTGATGTACTGCGAGGAGACGTCGCCCGGAATGGAGACCTCGCCGCCCGCGAGGGGTCCGGTGACGACCAGCGGAGCCTGGCCGTTTCCGCGAGTACTGAACGCGCCGCCGCCGAGATCGGTGATCGCCTCGAGCAGCGGCCCCTGCGGCCGCGAGCGCAGGGACTCGTCTCCGGTGAGCACCGACGTGCCGTCGGCTAGCGCCGCCGTCGCGGTGACCAGGCGCATCGTCGTCCCGCTGTTATCACAGTCGATGACGTCCGCGGGGACGTTCGGCCGTCCGTCGAAGCCGTCGATCTCGAGGGTCCCGTCCTCGCGTCGCTCGACGTCGCCGCCGAACAGTTCGACCGCGCGGGCGGTTGCCCGCGTGTCCGCGCTCCAGAGGCCGTCTCGAACGGTCGTTCGGTTCGCGTAGCCCGCGGCGAGGATCGCCCGGTGCGTGTAGCTCTTCGAGGGCGGTGCCCGCGCCGATCCCTCGACGCTCGAGGGCGTGATCGTGACGTTCATGGTCGATCTGTCGGCTGGCCCCGCCTTACCGATACCGATACTCGCAGTATTGCAGCCGCGTCCGATGTGGGTTAGCCGACTTGTAGTAGTACGGAAATTCTCCCCGTGGCGTGAGACGGCGGCTATCGAGCAGGACGCCTCACGAACAGCCGATCGACGCCGCGATCTCGCGCAGGGGCTCTCCCTCGGTCAGACTCGAAACCTCGTAGTTCAACTCGTCGCAGGCCCAGAAGACGCTCTGGATTCGGCCGTCGCGGTAGTACGCCGGCCGGTCGTCGATTTCGATCTTCTCGAGGACGTCCGGACTGAATCGCTGGACCTCTCGAACGGTCACGTAGAGTTCGCGTGCGACAACGTTGGGGTCGTCGTACCACAACGTCGTCGTCGTCCCGAACCGGTCGCCCTGATCGACGACGGTGACCCGATCGAGTACGTACGGCTCCGGGGTATCCGGCTCCGGTAGCTCGTACGGTGCGACCGCCGTCGCGTCGCCAATCGTTTCGAAGACGCCGTCGGGTTTCGGTCCGTCGGTAACGACGGTCGTATCCGCCGGCGGCACGTAGGTGAACGTCTCCGAGTCGACCCCCGTATCAATCTCGAGGTCCTCGTACGTGACCGTGACACGATGGAGCGTCTCGCCGTCGTCGCTGACCGCGTTCTCCTCCCTGACGGGATACCGATGCTCGTCGTCGATCCAGACCGTTCGAGAGACGTCGAGTTCCTCGAGGTCGTCGCTCGAGTCCAGCGGAATAACGTACGTCGTGTCCCCGACGACGAGATCGATCCCCATCCGGCTCTCGTCGATCGGCGGCTCCGTCTCGACGACGTGGACGTCGCGTCCATCGACGGTCGCCGTCCCCTCGTACCCGAGTCGGTAGTCTTCGAGGAGGGATTCGAGGACGTTCAGCGTCCGGTCAGTGTCGACCTTGTTCGGGTGGTTCTGCAGGTCGACGACCTCAGTTGCCGGGTTGTACTCCCACGTCCGTTCCCGGTTCGTGACGCTGATCGAGCCGACCGGCACGCTCTCGTCGGTCGACTCGAGCACCTCGATGCGCTGTTTGGCCGGCGGTTCGCGAACGACGCGTTCCGTGCGCTTGATCGTGTCCGCCGGCGTTTTGACCGTCACGATTCGACGGGCCGTAAGATCGCTCATCCGGCGGCGCGTGTCGATCGCGTCCGCGACGAGTTCGTCGCCGGTCGGTCCGTCCGTTTCGCCGTCAGGATAACTGACACAACCGGCTAGCGTGACTGCGACCCCCGTCACCAGAACCCGTCGACGGTTCATACGCATTCGAGTACCTCTTTTATTGATAATCTTGTGGATCCGAACGGATTCTGCCAGCGACCTCACGAGCGTGGTCCTCGACGGAGTGAACTCGTCGGAATTATGTGGTCGGTCCCCACACACCACCGTATGAGCGTCGACGTCGATCTCACTCCGTTGTACGAGTCCCTCGAGGCGAACGAACTGGACGGCTACCTGATCGACGACGACGCGTCGGATTCGGATCAGCGGTACGTCTCCGGCTTTACCGCGCCGGATCCCTATCAGACGCTCGTTACCCGGGACGGGATCCATCTGCTCGTCTCGGGGCTCGAGTACGGGCGTGCGAGCACGGACTCGAGCGCCGATTCGGTGACGCGCTACTCCGCCTACGACTACCAGGAACTCGTCGCGGAGTACGGCTCCTCCGAGGCGAGGTACCGGATGCTCGCGGCGTTTCTGGACGACCACGGCGTCGATTCGATCGCCGTCCCGCGCAGCTTCCCGACCGGAACCGCGGACGGACTCCGAGAGCAGGACGTCTCGGTAACGGTCGAACCCGAGGGGATCATCGAGAGGATCCGCGCGACGAAAACCGACTGGGAACTCGAGCAGATTCGGGCGAGCCAACGGGCCAACGAGGCGGCGATGGCGACCGCCGAGGAACTGATCGCGACCGCGGCCGTCGAAGACGGAACGCTCCTCCGGGACGGCGAGCCGCTCACCAGCGAGCGCGTCAAGACGGAGATCGAGATCACGCTTCTCCGCCACGGCTGCGGACTCGACGACACGATCGTCGCCTGCGGAGCCGACGGTGCCGACCCCCACGACCGAGGGAGCGGCCCGCTCGAGGCCGACGAACTGATCGTGATCGATATCTTCCCGCGGAACAAGGAGACGGGCTACTTCGCGGACATGACGCGCACCTTCGCTCGCGGCGACCCCGGCGAGGAAGCTCGGCGACGGTACGACGTGACGAAGAACGCCTACGAGGCCGCCCTCGAGGCCGTCGAAGCGGGGGTCACCGGCGCGGACGTCCACGGGGTGGCCTGCGACGTGATCGAGGACGCCGGCTACGCCACCCTGCGGAGCGACCCGAGCACCGAGACGGGGTTCATCCACAGCACCGGCCACGGCGTCGGCCTGGACATCCACGAAGAGCCAAGCGTTTCGCCGTCCGGCGGCGAACTCGAGGCCGGCCACGTGATCTCGATCGAACCCGGCATCTACGACCCCGCGGTCGGCGGCGTTCGGATCGAGGATCTGGTCGTCGTCACCGAGGACGGCTACGAGAACCTGACGGAGTACCGGGTCGGACTCGAGCCCAAGAGCGAGTAACAATCGGTTACGGTTCGGTTTCGAGTGGCGCGCTGAATCGCGGTTCAGCGCCAGCGAACCGCGATTCGAACCGCGAGGGATGAGCGAGTGACTACCGGGAACGAGCGAATCGGTTGGGGAGGACGTGGAAATCCCTGCTGCCAGTGTGAGCAGCGAACATCTCGAAGTGTACCGCACTGGACATCGAACTTATTTTTCGGTCGAAACGCGTTCACCGACCTCGAGACCGCGCCGTAACGCGACGTGTAACCGACCCTCGCCGGCGACCCAGTCGCCGAGACAGTACAGGCCTTCGGCTTCGGCTCGCTCGAGCGGTTCTCGGTCGACACCCGCCTCCGGTAGCGCGTACCGCCAGCCCTGGTGGTCCGTCCAGTCGGGCTCGAGCAGCCGGTCGTCACCGATCACGTCCGCGGTCAGTTCGGCGAGTTCCTCGAGAGTGTCCGCGGGATCCTCGTCGAAGCGATCGACGGACCACTCGTGGTTGGCCTGGACGATCAGGAGCGACTCGCCGCTGGGGACGTGGCCGCGTTTACACTCCTCGCGGGAGATCCAGCCGATCTCGTGGGCCTTGTCAGTGTTGACCAGCGCGTAGTAGGGCACCTCGAGTTCGAACGGGTAATGAAAGACCCCCGTCCAGATCGTTCGATAGGGGACGGTCCCGACGGCTGCGACGAGCGATCGTCGAACGTCGCTGTCCCACTCTGCCGATCGCAACAGTTCGGCGGTCTGTGGAGCCGGCGGGGTTAGCAACACCGCATCGAAGGGACCCCACCGATCGCCGGCGGCGTCCTCGAGTCGCCACGTCCCGGCCTCGGAATCCCGGAGCAGCGTCTCCACGCGCGTTTCGCGGCGAATCGTCGCGTCGGTCCGGGCGAAGAGTCGCTTCGCGAGTTGGGTCAGCCCTGACTCGTAGGTCCACTTGTGGTCGTCGGCGTCCCGGCCCTCCGAAACCTCACCCGCGTTATCGAACGTCCAAACCGGTTCGACGATGTCGACGAGCCCCTCGGTCTCGAGCGTCTCCGTCAGGAGGTCGACCACCCGCTGGTCATCGGACCTGACGTAATTCGCCCCGTAATCGTAGCGCGCGTCGCCGCGGCGTCGCGTGGCCGCCCGCCCACCCAGCCCGCGGGATTTCTCGAGGACCGTCACCGACGGGTTCTCGAGCGCGGTTTCGAGCGCATGCGCCGCGGCTGCGGCGGCCACGCCGGCGCCGACGATACCGATTCGTACCATAGTCGATACACGGGCCGGCCGCCCAAGTATCCCGGCACCGACCGTGCGGGCCGACGGCGTCCGACCCGGTTCCCGCCGACCGCGACGGCTACAGCTCGCGCGCCATCACCACTTCGTCGACGTACTCGCCGTCGATCGCGTAGTGGTTTTTGTGGATCGCCTCGGTGTCCCAGCCGTGAACCGTCAGGAACTCGAGCGCCCGGTCGTTGGTGATCGGAACGCTGTTGTACACCTTCCGGTAGCCGTTGGCTTCGGCCCACTCAACGCCGCGCTGGAGGAGCTTGTTCCCGACTCCGTTCCCTTGGTACGCCTCCCGGACGCCGACGGTCTGCTGTGCAGTCCCCTGCAGCCGCTCTGTCTGCGGGAGATCGAGGTGGGTCCAGCCGACGACGTCGCCGTCGACCGTCGCGACGAAGAACATCCGCGATTTCACGGTGTTGTGTCTGGTGACGGCGTGTTCGTAGAGCAGTTCCTCGGCGATGGTCTCCGCGACGACGTACGTCTCGGCCGACGTGACGTCCCGTATCGTCTCGATAAGGCCGTCAAAATCGGATTGGCGGCCGGGGCGAACGACGAATCGGAGGTCGTCGATATCGTACGCCGTCACCGCACCGAACTCGAGTTCGATCCGCAGCGTTCCGTCCTCCTCTGTCAGATAGCCGTCCGCTTTCAACCGCTCGAGGTGGGACTGAAACTCCTCGGACGAGAGCGAGACGACGTCCAGTAACTTGTGCCGTTCGACGGTCCCGTTGCGCTCGACGTACTCGTAGAGACGCCTGCTGGCGTCGGTTGCAAACGTCGGTCGTTCAGTCGCTCCCATACCGCACGTACGGAAAATGAGGATTTAGAGCTTGTCTATTGCTACCAAGTGACACGAAACGGGGCGATGAAATCGATCACGCAACCGTCGCGACGGCACCTCGAGCGGGCGAACGATCGCTCGAGTCGGGGCGATCGAACGCCTTTTGCAACGCCGGGGGGTAGATGACGTCGATGGACGTACTGATCGTCGGCGCGGGATCGATGGGGACGTGGTTCGGCCGAGCCACGGACGCCACGGTCGCGTTCGCCGACGTGGATGCCGACGCCGCAACCACGGCAGCCGGCGCAGTCGGGGGCGACGCCGGAACCGCCGCCCTCGAAGGCGAAGACAGCTACGACGTCGTCTGTCTCGCCGTACCGATGCCCTACGTGGTCGACGCGATCGCCGACCACGCCGACCGGGCCGAACGAGCGATCGTCGACGTCTCGGGCGTGATGGAACCCCCGCTCGAGGCGATGGCGGAACACGCACCGGGCCTCGAGCGAGCGAGCCTCCACCCGCTCTTCGCGCCCGAACGAGCGCCCGGCTCGATCGCCGTCGTCCGCGACGAGGCGGGGCCGACGATCGACGCGTTGCTCGAGCAGTTCGCGGCCCGGGGCAACGACTGTCTCGAGACGACGGCGGCGGAACACGACGAGTCGATGGAGACGGTTCAGGCGGCGACCCACGCCGCCGTCCTCTCGTTCGCCCTCGCCGCGGAGTCGGTGCCGGAGGGATTCGAGACGCCGATCTACAAGGGACTCGGGGCGCTGGCCGAGAAAATGACCGAGGGAACGCCGCGCGTCTACGCCGATATCCAGCGGACGTTCGGGGGAGCCGACGCGGTCGCCGACGCCGCCGCGGCGATCGCCGACGCCGACGCCGACGAATTCGAGTCGCTGTACAGAGACGCGGCCCGTCAGTGGCAGCCGGACGGGAACGGTACCGACGAGCGTGCGAGTCGTACCGAGCCGACCGATACCGACGAACGTATCGACGACGACGCGACCGAAGAACCAACCGAGGGAGACCCCACTGAATGAGTGATCACCGAGAGGCCGTCCGCTCGAACGCCAAGTACCTGCGCAACGTCAGACCGATCGACCCCGAAGAAGTCTGTGACTACATCGAGGAGACCCCCCACCCGGCCGTCGTTCGCCAGCACCTCCGCGAGGCGGCCCCGGATCTCGGCTTGCTCGAGCGCGACGACGGCACATTCGTCCCCGTCGACGACGAGCCGGTTCCGCCAATGCAGGGCTCCGTCCGGCAGTTCCCGACCGCCTACGAAAGGCGACTCGAGGACCTGCTGGTCGAACGCTACGGCGTCGACTGGCACAAAGACGCGACCGGCGACCTCCTGCGGTCGACCATCCGGCGATTCAAGGCCGAGTACCTTGACCGGCGACCGGTCGACTACGACGAGGACGTCGCCGCGGGCTACGCGATCTATCACCTGCCGGGCTACTACGCCGCCGTCCAGTACGCCCTGAACGATCTCGCCCAGCGCGGCCTCCTCGGTCGAAACCTGCGCGTACTCGATATCGGAGCCGGCGTCGGCGGCCCCGCGCTGGGCCTTTCCGACTTCCTGCCACAGGACTCCCTGCTCGACTACCACGCGGTCGAACCCAGCGCGGCCGCGGACGTTCTCGAGGAACTGCTCGCGGAGACGGGCCGGAACGTCCACCCGACGATCCACCGGACGACCGCGGAGGCGTTCGACCCGGGAGTCGTCGCCGACGCGGGTACCGGCGGAGACGGGTTCGAGCCGA
The DNA here is from genome assembly GCF_003670115.1 of Natronorubrum halophilum. Taxonomy (NCBI): domain Archaea; kingdom Methanobacteriati; phylum Methanobacteriota; class Halobacteria; order Halobacteriales; family Natrialbaceae; genus Natronorubrum; species Natronorubrum halophilum. The sequence continues at coordinate 744,373 of NZ_QQTY01000002.1, read as the reverse complement.
CCGCACCCGACGACGGCTTCGACCTCATCATCGCCGCGAACGTCGTGAGCGAACTCGAGGACCCGACGGCCGTCCTCCGCTCGGCGCTCGAGATGCTCGCGCCGGACGGGACGCTGCTCGCGATGGCCCCCGCGGACAAGAACACCAGCATCCAGCTTCGCGAGGTCGAACGCGAACTCGAGGACGAGCGGGTGTGGACGCCGGCGGAGCTGGGCGGGAAGGGGGCCGACGACGGTACCGAGACCGCAGGAGACGCCGACGACAGACTCGGGCGGGTAACGATATACGGCCCCGCCGTCCGACTCTGGCCGGACGCCCGTCCATCGGATCGGGGCTGGTCGTTCGACGTCAGGCCCGATATCGACGTTCCCTCCTTCCAGCGAAAACTCGAGGACGCGACGCCGGCCGACGACGACGAACACGACCCCAACGAGTTCGTCAACGTCGACGTGCAGTTCTCCTACTCCCTGTTGCGACTCGACGGAACGCGGCGAATTGACCTCTCGCTCGAGACCGCCGACTGGGCGAGGATGGCCGACATGGAGGGACACGTCACCAACCGGATCGATCTCGTCGCGGCCAAACTCAGCCGCTCGCTGAGCGATGGCGGCTCCGACGGCGGCCGCTCGAGCGGTTCGAACCCCCTGTTCAAGATCAGCGACGGGAGCGAGACCATCGACCACTACGCCGTCCTCACGAGCGAGACTTCGCTCAACCGCCCGCTGCTCGAGGCCGAGTACGGCGAGGTCTGCTCGTTCGAGCAGATCCTCGCGCTCTGGAACGACGACGAGGGGGCCTACAACCTGGTCGTCGACGAGCAGACGGTCGTCGACCGGATCGGGTAACTCGCCGAAGCGGTGGGCTTTTCGCACCGGCTTCCGACCCGATTGATATGAGCGATCCCCTCGAGATCCTGCTGACCAACGACGACGGGATCGATAGCACCGGTATTCGGGCACTACACGACGCCCTCGCCGAACGCGCCAACGTGACCGTCGTCGCCCCCGCAACCGACCGGAGCGCCTGCGGCCGATCGATGTCGCACGAGGTCGACGTCGAAGAGCGCGAACTGGGCTACGCCGTCTTCGGCACCCCCTCCGACTGCGTCGTCGCCGGACTGGCCGAACTCGGCCCGGAGCCGGACGTCGTCGTCGCGGGCTGTAACAAGGGAGCGAACCTCGGCGAGTACGTTCTCGGCCGGTCCGGGACGGTCAGCGCCGCCGTCGAGGCCGCCTTCTTCGACGTTCCCGCGATCGCAACGTCGATGTACATCCCCGTCGACGGGACGCCGCTGAGCGAGATCAACCTCGCCATCGAGGACTATGCCGAAGCGACCCGCGTAACGTCCTACCTGGTCGAGCGCGCCCTCGAGGCCGGCGTCTTCGAACACGCCGCGTACCTCAACGTCAACGTCCCCCTTCCCGATGGCGAGCCCGCGCCGATCGAGATCACCGACCCGTCGAAACGCTACGCCATGGACGCCGAACGCGACGGCGCTCGCATTCACCTTACGGACCGCGTCTGGGAGCGGATGGATCCCGAAACCCTCCCCGATCCCGAGGGAACCGACCGCCGAGCCGTCGTCGAGGGCCGCATCAGCGTCTCTCCGCTCACTGCTCCCCACACGACGACCCACGCCGAGGCGCTGACGGCGCTCGCGAAAGGCTATCCGGGCCCCGCCGAATCACTGGACCGGTGCTAGGGCCGATACGTCAGCGAGAATGCACCTGCTACCGAACTGATTTGTATCGGGGTGATGAACCGTCAGCCATGGCGAGGGTCGAAATCGAATACTGCGTGCCGTGTGGATTCCTCGAGCGCGCCGAGGACCTCCAGCACGCGCTTTTGTCGACGTTCGGCGAACAACTCGAGGCGGTGACGCTCGTTACGGGTGCAAACGGTGTCTTCGCGGTTCGCGTCGATGACGAGGTGGTCTTCGAGAAGAGCGAGGAATCGTACGACGTCGACGAAATCGTCCGACGGGTTCGTGATCGAGTATGAGTTCCGGCCTCGAGCGACGACCGAGTCGGGTCGGCGAACTGATAACTGACTTGCGGGTCGCAAGGCCGTCGCTATTCGCCAACGGAAGCATTATGATAGTCATACCGTACCTAACAGCGACAGGAATACATAACAAATGAAATATACACTCACGGTAGATGCGCGTTCAACAAACGATCGGTTCCGCATACGGTGATCAACAATGGTATTTAACGCACTCTGGGCCCGTCTTTCGTCTCTCTGGTCGAACGGCTCGACGAACGAAGGATCGGGCGACGAGTCCTCGAGTGAGGAATCGGACGGCGTCGACGAGGAAACACTGAGTTACGCCGAGGAGATCGAGTACGGAGTCAACGAACAGGAACTGCCGGACGAAGACAAGATTCTCAGATTACTGGTCAAACGCGGCGGCCGCGTCGATCGAGCGACCGTCCGCCAGGAAACCGGCTGGTCGGACGAGCATCTCGCGGACGTCATCAGCGGGATGGAAGACGACGGGCAGGTCAGTGCGATCACGGTCGGTCGAAAACGAGTCGTCTGCCGGCGCGGCTTCGAGCCGAAGGGGTACCGCTCCCACCTCAACGAGTAACGAGTTCGGCTCGTCGAGTACAGTGTGCTGCGTGTGAGCACGTGACCTGTCCGCTTTTCGGCCGCCGTTCGAAACCGGACCCCTAACCGACGGTTCGAGCGTTCGCTTCGACGTCGTCTACGGCCGCAGCCGTCGCGAAGTAGTCCGGCGAACAGATCCTTTCACAGCGAATACACGACCGCTACGTGGCGTATTCAGGCCGAATTCACTTCACTCGGACTGTCGTCACAACATGTATGTTAGAACTCGCACTGCTGTTCTTCGTGATCGCAATCATCGCCGGCGCACTCGGCGCGACTGGCGTCGCCGGCATCACCATGACCATCGCGAAGTGGCTCGTGATACTCTTCCTGGTCCTCGCGGTCGTCTCGTTCCTGCTGTAAGCGACTGCCGGTAGCGCGACCGGTAACGGGACCGAACACACCGCAGCGGTCGGAACTCCGAATCGACCGCCGCCCGCTACTGCCGTCGCTCGTCGTCGAGCTCGTAGAACGGTACACTCGACGTAGTCGCTGGACGGATCGCCGTACCCACGCCCAGCGTCAGCTGTACGCGCAACCCGACGAGAATCGGTTCAGTGTCAGGTCGGTCCGACAGAGGATGCCGTCGACGAACAGTCGGCCGTCGCTCGTGATCGTTACCTCGTGGTCGGCGACCTCGAACGTAAACTCCCACGTGCTCCCCCGGTCGTCGGCCAGTTGCGTCAGGACCTCCGGATTGATGTACTCGTAGAGGGTGTACTCGACTTCCTCGAGATCGAGTCGATCGGCCTCGGCCAGTGCCTCAACGACGTCGAGGATAATCCCGTCCTGATACTGCTGCGCCGACATCCGTCGATTCGGCCTCGAGTGATGGATATCCATGAGCGAATTCCTTGCTGTGACTTAGCGTCTCGCGGCTTCGACGCCCGCGTACGCCCGTCGTTTCGTTCGATCCGGGTGCGCTGCCGACCGGACCCACGATCCTCGAGCGTGACCGACTGAGTTCGAGGCCACTATCCCGTCGCCGGTCGTGACTGCCGGCGCTCGGATCAACGGCCGATGACTCTCGACTACCAGCGCACACCCCGAACACACTCCCCGAAACTGATCGATCAGCGTCACACGAATCCCGTGGACAGGACCAATATTAAATAGGTTGTCACTACGTTTGATAGAACGATACCGTCCGTTCGTGTACGTCGCTCCTGACCGATTCGGACGGTCGTTGTTTTATCTGGGCCCCCATCTCCTCGAGAGCGCAGTGACTGTCACGGAGGCCGACGGATCGGTCATCGATCTGCGTGGAATGCGTCCCGACCGTTCTGCTCACACCGGACTCGAATCGAGATTTCTCATCCGGCACGCGGTTTCGAAGTAGAACGCTTCTCTCCTGCAGTTCGTGTTCTCCGGCCAGTGGGGATGGCACACAAAGACGGCGTTACGCGGGTGCTCGTGTGGCGGGAGTTCGTTCGAAGTCGTATCCGATTCCGACGAGGATCCAGCCGTCGACACCGGAGTGGAGTGAACTCGCTCCGGTCGTGACTCGAGCGGCGGTTCCCGCTCGAGAGCGCCGACCGGTGGCGGACCGGCACCGCAGTCGTCCGTGCCGACCGAAGGACGGGAGTCTTAGGGATCCAGTCACAACCTCTTCGTACAGATGCGTACCAACACCGACGACGCGGGGTGGCGTCGATGATTCTCGACGAGTCGGACGGCACTGCCGCCGAGTACGAGGCCCTGGCCGACGCGCTCGAGGACCTGCGCGACGAAGTGGCGGAGAACCCGATCAAGGACTCGCGGCTCGAAACCCTGTTCGACGAGGCGACCACGAGCGATCCCCAGATCTGGACCATCGTGACCGCGTTTCTCGATCTCGAGGACGGCGACCTGGTCGTGACGGAGGAGTCGAAGCTCGCCCGCGGCAAGTGGGCTCCCGAAATCGTCGACGACTGCGACGCGATGCTTACCGTCGACGTGACCTACGGCCAGATGCCCGACGAGTTCAAATACACTGTGCTGAAGAAGTTAGATGGGAAGATTACGGACGCTCGAGCGCGGGCAGAGCGGGCTCGAGAGTGAGTAGCTGTGGACGCGCAAAGCGGAGTTCGAGGGCTGTCGCGGTCGCGTGCGAACCCGCGTTCGACTTGCTCGCTCGCGCACCGCATGACCGCCTGATAATCGAGTACCGCGGTCCACGGGTTTTCGCCGGTTGATCACCGCGGAGTCGAGCAAGCGACCATCCCGATCGGCGATGTCTTCTCATTCCGTGCTGTTGCGTTCCTCGTCCGTGGTAAGCCGTTTGCACCGGGCTGAGAGCAATCCGAACGGAATGTCTCCCTCCGGTAGAAAAACGTAGTCCCCCTTCTCGTCGTTGACGAGTTTACTGATCAACTCAACGTCCTCACCTTCGTCCGATGCGACGATAACGGGCTGTTCCTGCCAATTTTCGCGGAGATACTCGTAGATCGGCTCTATCGGTGGTTCGTGCCGAGTATCGACGCTGATTACACAACCTGTCCCTGACGGGTCCCAACCGTCCCGAACTGTGGATGGGTCTACGATTCCCTCGATAGTAATTCCCACCGTGTTTTCGAATAATCCGTCTTCGAACTGCGCTCCGTACTCTTCGTTGCAGACCAGCGTAATGCCGACTACGTCGTCCATCAGTACGTCTATGACCGGGAATACGATAGCTGTTAGGTCCCTATCCAGTGATTCTGTGGGTGACTGGACACGGTGGCTCGCCCCTGAATTGAGAGGCTCGGTGCTCTCGGCGATAGGTACGGAGAGCACACGTATCGGTTCGCACAGTAACAGACACCATCGACGCGCTCCCCATCAGTCCTCTCGCATAACTGCCAACCGGAACTGCTCGAACGACCGAATTATCGAAACGAACTCGCCGGGATCAATCGGCTTCTCGAGGATTGCATCTTCGTCCGCATCGTGATCGAGGTCGCGGGATTCGATCAGGTCTTCGTCCATCCCGGTGAGGACGATCACTGGAACGTGATCCAGTTCGGGGTGGTGTTTGATTTCGTGTAGGACGTCTTCGCCGTTCACTTTCGGCAGTTTCAGGTCGAGCAGTACGATATCCGGTCGAGGAGCGTCCTCGTACGTTCCGCGTCGATAGATGAAATCGAGCGCCGCTTGGCCGTCAGTGACGGTGTTGAGCGTGTTTTCGATGTTGCCGTCTGTGAAGGCTTCTTCGATAAGGCGAACATCACCGGGGTTGTCTTCTACTAACAGTATTACCGCCTCCGATGATCCGCTTCCCATAGGGTGATGATTCGGATTGACGGGTATAAGGGATTCGGAGAGATGACTTAGAGGCAGAAATTCAATCGATCGTCATCGGTTGTGGAACGACTCACGTAACAGGGTTTACCTCGAGGCCGCGGATCTCGAGTGTGGTCGCGATCGCGTGCGAACCCTTGTTCGGATGCTGGCTCGCGTAGCGAAGCACCGCCTGGTAGTCGAGAACGGCGGTCCACGGGTCGCTGTACGCACCGCCGTCGTAGGTGCGCGCGAGGTCGCGCTCGGCGATCAACGGGGCGTCCCACTCCAGAGGCGAAGTTTACATCGAGATGGAAAAATGGTACCGTCTACGGTCTCACATTTGATATCGCATGACTGCGTGGCTTCAAGACACTACTGTAGCTCTTCTGTACCCACCTAATTATCAGCATTGAAACCGTGTCGTTTATTCTATTTGTCAAGAACCTTCTCACTATCAACTAATTATATATACCCCGAATTCTCTCGGTGAGATTAACCCGACGACGACGAGAAGGCGACGCCGAGGTGGTGCGGTTTCCAATCCCCCTCGAGCGTCACCGGGGCGCTACCACACTCCCCAAAGAAGCGTTCTCACCGTCGAAGGGTGCGTGGTAAACAGAAATCCAACTATGGATCTAAGCAAATACCGAAACAAGCTGATCGGAAGCGAAGACGAACGGGCAGTATCACCAGTTATTGGCGTGATTTTGATGGTTGCGATTACCGTCATTCTCGCGGCTGTGATCGCGGCATTCGTGCTGGATATGGGTGATCTTGACGGAAGTGCACCCAATGCACAATACGAATGGGAAGTACAAACTTTCGGTACAGACGACAGAGTCACAGTTACACTGACTAGCGGAGATGATATCGAAACGGACAATCTTGCGTTCAACGGTGGAGGCGAAGATGCCAATTCCGATGTGAGTGTATCCGGAGATACTTGGACTGCAGGCGAAACATTCGTCTACGACACCGATTCTGGTGACTTCCAAATCGTGTGGGAAGGAGATGGCTCCTCAAGTGTTATCGCTGAGGAATCATACTAAACAATGGATTTTAAAAAGTATCGCAGAAAACTCATTGGTAGTGAAGAACAGTGAGCCGTATCGCCAGTTATTGGCGTGATATTGATGGTGACAATCACTGTAATTCTCGCAGCCGTGATTGCGGCGTTCGTACTGGCTATGGGCAATCTTGACGAAAGTGCACCTAGTGCGCAGTACGAATGGGAAAGTAGTGGGTCCGACTTCGCTGTATCACACACCAGTGGCGATGACATTAGTATGAGTGATCTTACAATTAGGGTTACTGTAGATGGGAACACAGAAAGTGGTGTCATCGGCAGTGGTAGCGGAGAATACACTGCTGGAGATACGATAGATATCACTACTGCCACTGGATCTGCTGACGAGGTGGAGGTTACATTCGATGGGACACCAACTACGATAACTGGAAGTTCGTACTCCCATAGCTCTGGGACTGCAATTGATAAAGTAACCATCGTATGGGAAAGCGACGATACATCGAATATCATCGCCGAACACGAACCCTAACCCTTTCTTTTTCGGTCTTCTTTCTGGGTGTTTCTACAAGAGTTTATGTAGCAATATATGGTGTGATCCTACACTCATATAATATAGATCTAGCATCGATATTAATGTTCAGGGATTTGACTAACACCTACACTTCGGCAATAATTGGATTTCGGATATGAAATTTCCGTCATCATGGCCTCATCATGTATCAATCCCTTCAACGAGTTCGAGCGTCCACTCACTGTCACCGATATGACGAACGTGGAAGTGATATTCATCGTCGACGCTCCCGTTCTCGTCGAGCAGGCCCTCAATTCGGAGATCGTCGTTCGGCAGCGTAATCCCGGCAGAGTTCTGGCCTAACTGTCTGAGTTTGTTCAGCGCCATGCGACTGGCGGCAACCTGCCTTGGTATAACGGTCGGTGAACCTTGGTTTCCCTGACCTTTTCGTCAGGGCGGGGAAACGGGTGCTTGTATGGCACTTAGCCTCCCGTAGAAGTACGTTCCTGGCTCGATTCGTCAGCCATGACTCGGAGTTGATCGAAGCGAACGAACCACTTCGGAACAGCCTGCGAGAAACGGATGGACAAGAAGCGATGCTTCAAACTCGAGCGAGCCAGCTGGCACGACGTCAGGTTCGGAAACGGAACGCCCGTCAAGTTAAGAGTACGATGCTCGAGCAGGCCGACGGCCAGCCGGGCAACTTCAAGGTCTACAAAGCCTATCACGAAAAGCTTCGGCGAGCGGACGGCTGGTGTTGCTTCGTCGGCTATCGGCCACATGGGCGCTCCGGCTGCACGGTCGTCAAGGACAAGATGGTTCGAGCGGGCGATCTCCCGCTGTTCCGGTGGTACGGGGGCGGCGATCACCGCGGAACCGAGCAAGCAAAAATCGCAATTACGGATATCTTCTGAGGATCAGTCCGCTTAGACGAGATCTTGCGGACGTTCTGCACCGTGGTCTCGTAGTTCGCCGTCAAACGAAACAAGAGTTGCATCGACGGCGTTCGAGGCAGCCAACACGATAGCATCCATCGGATAGAGCAACGTCTCGTCTTGAAGTTGGTTTGCGTTCACCATGTCCGAGGCATCGGGAAACGTTACAGTCGTTCTGGAACTAACTCGCTGCTCGATTTGCTCAACGCGTTCGCGTTCGAACTTTTTCTTTTTTGTGAGTACAGTTCGTAGTTCCATGAGATTTAGCACCGAGGTATAGGTCTCACCGGAGTCGTTGAGAACACGAACAGCAGTGTCAGAACGGTCTGTATCCTTCGTAACAGCTGCAACATAACGTTTGAGCTTCATAGGCGCTCGCGAACATCTCGGACCGCTTCAACAGAATCAACTTCCTCGTCGACAGCCAACTCTCGAAGCGCGTCACCGAGTGGAACGTCTTCGTCATCCTCAGGGTCACCAGCCATGAATTCGGCGAAGTCGTCGGTTGTGAGGCTCACACAGAACGATTGCCGGTCTAATTGCAAAAGCCTACTGGCGATTCGAATCGCAGTTTCGGTCTACTCTCGGTCGACCCTCGGTCGACCAGTACCGTACGCTCGACCTCGAAAGTCGTCGCTCGAGGACCTGGCGGCAGCTGCAACCAGATGAGGCACGTCGTCGCAGGCACTCACCACTGCTCGAGTCTTGTTACAGTCATAGAAGCGGGCTGCTCGTTCAATTGCGTCCATTCGGTGTGCATAGTCGTCGGTTCGGATTCGCATACTCGTACACACGAACCCCCGAATCCTAGTTTTTTCGACTCACTCAACGCCGCCCATAGCCCATAATCGGGGTGTTTCTATCACTCTTTCAGAGTTGTTCCGGGGTTCCTCGCGGCGATCGTCACACAATATGCACACGGCATTTCCGATCTCGTGTGCATATTTGGGAAACCGGATCTATCGGCGTGCAACCAAGGATTCGTATCGAAATCTGGTTTCTCGGGGTTCTATGGATCTCGCGTTCAGTACAGGGAGTTTACAGTGCGACCGGACAGGGTGTTTCCTGTCTATGATAAGATATTTATCAAGGTGAAAATACATCTACCTATGTCCCTGAGTTCTCGTCGTCGGTTCCTCCAAAGCGGGAGTATGATCTGTAGTATGGGTTTAGCTGGGTGTTTTGAGGTGGCGTGGTCTGAACAACAGGAGGCGAGGATAGGTACCGTTGAGTTCCATAATTACACGACGGACGAACAATCGGTGTTGGTAATCGTCGAGGATGACGGCGAACAAGTGTACGGTGAATTTACGGCGGTTCCACCAGCGGACGGCGAGCCACCTACCGTCCGGGAAGTCGAAGACCTCCCCGAAGCCCCCGGTGTATATGATATATACTTCAACCTCGCTCGACGACCTGAAGATACGGAAGGTGAATTCTGGGCTCGGGCTGCTAATACAGATGCGGATTGCAGAGCATATCGGTTCACAATCCAGCCAGACGACACTAATGAGCCGCAATTTGGCATCTATCGGTCAGAGTGTTAAACCTCAGTCAGTCTCTGAATCGGTCAGTAAGCATCTGTACTTACCGCTTGAGATGCATCGACCTCGCCCACCTGATTCTCCCAGGGAAGCTGTATCGGGCCGCCGGTTTCCCAGTGGCGCATATTCGGAAACCGCGGCGAGATATTGAACGACGCCTTTCGTTCACCTCGTCCGCGACCTACGATATTCCATTCGTATAGCCATTCAGCGTTTATCCCGTCCGACAGCCGCAGCGCGAACCCGGACTTGCTGTACCGAACTCGAAGAGCCAGGGCTCGCCGTCGACCTCGATATTCAGTTCGAGATACCCCTCAAACGGCTCCCCTCGATCTCGTGAGGCGTCGTCTCGATTTGCGACACAACTACTCACCGTCCTCCGACTCGAGCAATTCGGTCAGTACAGCCACCGGATTCCACCACGTCGCCCCCTGGAACGGGTAGCAGACGTGTTTGAACGACGTGCAGTCCGCCGCCTCGAGGGTCGTCGGATCGACGTGCGGGGCCTGGTCCATCTCCTCGGGACGGGCGCGTTTGACGTGCGTTCGCCCACAGCCCACGCAGATTGCATCGACGGGAATTCCAGTCTGGCCAGCTGCCGAACTCGAGAGTTCGGCCTTGAGGTCACGATCGGCGTCAGCGCTGGCCTTCGAACTCTCGAGGGCGGACGTCCGCGAACACATAGCGGTCCCTCCCGCGCGTCGCGAACGTCGCGCGTGCAGTCGGAACACAGTCGGCGGAGTCCGTCGATACGATCGCCGCACCGTTCCTCGTCAGACTCGACGAGGCGATTCATCGCGAACCCTCGTCGTCGAGTTCAGTATCCGGCTGTAGTGAACATCGGCTGGCACTTTTTTGAATAGAAAAATTAATTCGATACGCAGGCCCTCTTAGACGGCAAAGTATGGCAGATAGGGATGACATAGAGAGGGAATTAGCTGAGTGTGCCGAATGCGGTTCTGCATACGCGGCTCGCCAATTGCCTACTGGCGACATCCAGCCGATCGGAAGCGAGACCTGCGACTGTGGGTCAACCGAGTTTCGTCTAATTGAAGATGTTGACGACGAATCTGCTTCCAGTGAGTTGACCGAAGAGTGAACAGTACCGCTCGAGACGTTACCGCCATCGGCCCGAATCTCTCGCTGCTCGAGCGCGCGCCGAACGTCGGCGTCACTCACTTGATGGGCTATGGGCGTCCGACTGTCGACGTTGTACAGCCGACTCGCCGGGACGAACAGATCGTTACACATCGGCCTCACCTCTGTGACGACCGGGCGACGTCTCGGGGTCGGGAATCGAGAAATCGACACCGGTGGCGGAGCCGCGGGTCAGCCGTCGGTAGCTGTCGCACTCGCCGTAACGGTGGATCCGATCGTCGTTGTCACCGTAGACGCGGCAGAACTGGTCCGTGACGTACGCGCCGCAGTGACGGCACGTCGATTCGGTGCTGGCAGACGGCCACGGGGCGATCGTCACGCCGACCACCTCCCTCTGCGAGCCACAGGACGGTAGGGACCCGCGCAAGGGAACCCGTTGAACTCTCCTGTAGATGGAGATACCTCAAATAGCGATTCGGACGATCCTACGGAGAACAGCGCTTCTACTCGAAATGTAGGAACCCTCGGGAAACGTTTAATTTCGAGTGGACTCGGCGGGATTTGAACCCGCGGCCTCTCCCATGCCAAGGGAGTGATCTACCGCTGATCTACGAGCCCTCGTTCGCATTCGTTGATTTCCCTCGGGAATAGATAAACCCCTCGAAACTCTCGAGCCATCCCTGCTTGTGACTCACATGGTCGGGTCCGTCTCGAGGGTCCCCTCAAAACGGCTCCGAACCCGCAAATCAACAGCCAGTAGCTAGACAGTACGATTCAGACGAGACACGCACAGATCTGCGGCTCCGACCCGTCGCGAGGACAGGCGTTGAAATAGCCGTGAGCGACGAACCGCTGCTAGCACCCGTCACGAGAGAAGATGCACGCGCATCACGTGAATCCGTGTGGCTGACCGTCGAGCATCCGCGAGAATTCGAACGCTGCTGTAGAACCACAGCCGTCTCAAGACCGTATCGCTCGGCCGACTCGCACGCAGGCGGGACCACGGGCCGGTCTAGAAACCCTTTAGTCCGTCCGACCGGAACCGTTCCCTGGGAAGCGCACGGCCGCAAATCTGACTGTGCCATCCACTGTTTCGGATGGCTTGGGATTGCGGAAGTGCACGACAGCCGGGTGGTCCGACTGTTGAGTAACTCGAGCGGTCAGTGCGATTCCTATCCTCAGCCAATGGCACGAATGCACACCCGCCGCCGAGGCTCGTCCGGTTCGGACAAGCCAGCGGCAGACGAACCGCCGGAGTGGAGCGACGTCGACTCGGACAAGATCGAAGACCGAGTCGTCGAACTAGCAGAGCAAGGCTACGAACCGAGCCAGATCGGCATGAAGCTGCGTGACGAGGGTGTCACGGGCACGCCGATTCCGGACGTCAAGCTGGCGACCGGCAAGAAGCTCACCGAAATCCTCGAGGAAAACGACGCGGACAACGACCTTCCCGAGGACCTGCGGAACCTGATGGTCCGTGCCGTGCGTCTGCGCGAGCACATCCAGCAGAACCCACAGGACTACCAGAACAAGCGCGCCCTGCAGAACACGGAGTCGAAAGTGCGCCGACTGGCCAACTACTACCGCGGCAACGAACTCGAGGCGGACTTCCAGTACTCCTACGACGTCGCGCTGGAACTCCTCGAGGAGTAAGCGCCCCCATCCCTGTACACAATGGCAACCGAGGGTCGTTCCGCCGAGTCGCCGTCCGCCGCCTCGAGGAGACTCGAGAGCGCCGGCTTCGTCCATATCGTCGCCCGAGCCGACGGTGACGCACTCGCCGCGAGCGGCCTCCTCGCGAGGGCGCTGGCCGAACGCGGGACGCCGTTTCAGGTGAGCGTCGATCGGACCGTCGCGGATCGAACCGCACGCGTTCGGGCTCGAGAACCGGCAGCGGACGACGTAACGATCGGCGTCGGCGCCGTCGATGCGGACGTGACCCGACTCGACGCGGACGATCGGCCGGCCACGCTCGCCGCGCTCGAGTTCGCTCGCGAACTCGGTACGACACCGGATCCCGTACTCGCACTCGCCGGCCTCGTTGCCGCCGACGTCGAACCGGGTGCCGGCGAGAGCGAGTGGGTTCTCGAGACCGCACGCGAACGCGGTCTCGTCGAGCGCCGTCCGGGTGTCGCGGTTCCGACCGCGGACCCGGTCGACGGCGTCGCCCACTCGACGCGCCTCTGTGCGTCGTGGTCGGGCGATATCGACGCCGCCCGCGACGCTCTCGCCGGTGTCGCCGTCGACCTCGACGAGCCCGAATCCTTCGACGCGGACGACCATCGAGCGATCGGTTCCGCCGTCGCGCTCGACGTCGTCGGTGCCGACGGAGCGGACGCGGGCGCGGCGGAGACGGTTCAGCGGGCGCTTCGCCCGTACGCGACGCCGGAGCACGCGTTCGCGACGGTCGGCGGCTACGCCGACGTCCTCGAGGCGACCGCCCGGGCCGAAGCCGGGACGGGCGCCGCGCTCGCGATGGGCCACGACGCCCACGAACCCGCGCTCGAAGCGTGGCGCGAGTACGGCCGTCGCGCGCAGCTGGCACTCGAGGCCGGCTCGACCGGGCGGTACGACGGGCTGTTCGTCGTCGGCGTCGACGACGGACCGGTCGAGGCGGTCGCCCGTCTCGCCGTCGCGTTTCGATCGCCGGAACCGGTCGTCCTCGCCATCGGTACCGGTGAGTCCGCGATCGCGACCCGCAACGACGACGCTCTCGGCGCGACCGTCGAGGCCGTTGCGCGGGAACTCGAGACCGCCGCCGACGCGGACTCGAACGCGGACTCGGAACCGAGCCACGAGGGAACCATCGCGTACGACAGCGGTCGCCGCCGCGGCTACCTTCGGTACGACACGGGGAGGGACGAATCGACGATCATCGCGACAGTGAGGGACCTACTGTGAGTCGACGAGCGACGATCCGGACGGAGCACGACGATCCGGCGCTCGTCGCACGGGCGCTGCGCCCGGACAACACCGACGAGATGGAGACCGTCGTTGCCGACGACGGCGATGCGGTCGTCACGCGGATCGACCGCGACTCGACCGGCGGGCTCCACTCGACGGTCGACGACTACGTCGTCAACCTCGAGGTCGCGGTCGACGTCGCCGCGCAGGCACGAGCCGGACAGCACGATCAACCGACGGACACGGGACCTGTGTCCGACCACAATCCAGAACACACAACACACAATGAGTGAACGATCAGTTTCACGCGCAAAACAGGAGAAGCGGTGGTACACCGTGCTTGCACCGGAGCAGTTCGACCGGAAGGAGCTCGGCGAAACCCCCGCTGACGAACCGGAGAAAGTCTACGGCCGAACGATCGAAACGACGCTCGGCGACCTGACCAACAACGCGAGCGAGAACAACACCAAGCTGACCTTCAAGATCGACGACGTCGGCAGCGACTCGGCGTACACGGAGTTCGTCGAACACTCGCTGACCCGCGACTACCTGCGTTCGCTGGTCCGACGCGGTGCCTCGAAGATCGAGGCCTACGTCACCGTCCTCACGACGGACGACTACCGCGTTCAGATCCAGCCCGTCGCGTTCACGACCAAGAAGGCCGACGCGAGTCAGGAGAAGGCCATCCGCGAACAGATGGTCCAGATGATCGAGGAGGCCGCCGCCGAACGCGACTTCGAGGAGCTCATCGACAGCGTCGTCGAAGGCCGACTCTCCTCCGGCATCTACGGCGAAGCCAAGACGATCTACCCGCTTCGCCGCGTCGAGATCCAGAAGACGACGCTCGAGGCCCACCCCGAGGAAGTCGCCGAAGAGGAAGCGACCGCGGTCGACGTCGACGAAGAAGACGTCGCGACGGACGACTAACGCGAGGCTCGAACGCCGTGGTGGCCTCGGGTTAGCACGGGGGACGAAACGGTCCGTGAGCGGCGAGATTCGATCCCGACGGCCGACTGTAGCCATCCGATTTTTCTCGCACCGAAGCGCCTCGGGCGACGGTAACCCGAACGTCCCCGGGTGACATCACCGTGAGCAAAACGTCCTAAGTCGCGAGCCCGTAGTACCGGTATGTCACCGAACACGCCAGGGCTCCACCACGTGACGGCGATCGCGGGCGATCCACAGCGCAACGCCGACTTCTACGTCGGGACGCTCGGGTTGCGGTTCGTCAAGAAAACCGTCAACCACGACGATACGGGAACCTACCACTTCTACTTCGGCGACGAGCGGGGAACTCCCGGCACGAACATCACGTTCTTCCCGTGGACCGAGCAGGGTCGCGAGGGGCAGTTCGGCGCCGGTCAGACGCGGACCACCGCCTATCGAATCCCCGAGGGGTCGGTCGACTACTGGCTCGATCGCCTCGAATCGAATGGCGTCGACGTCGAGGAAGACGAGCGCTTCGGCGAAACGATCCTTCGATTCGCGGATCCCGACGGAATCGGTCTCGAACTCGTCGCGGCCGACGACGAGCGGGCACACGGAAACCCGGACGACGCAGCGGAGGATACCGCGGCGAGCGACGGTCCGGTCGCCACGCCGTGGGACGACAGTCCGGTCCCGCGGGACCACCAGCTACAGGGCTTTTACAACGTGACGCTGGCCGTCGCCGAAATTGAACCGACGGCGACCGTCCTGACCGACGTCCTCGGCTACGACCTCGAGACCGAAGCCGACGGCCGGCACCGGTACCGGAGCGCGGCGGGCGGGCCGGGTTCGATCGTCGATCTGGTCGAAACTGACGCGGGTCGCGGGCGAATGGGCGTCGGGACGGTCCATCACGTCGCGTTCACGGCTCGAAACCTCGAGGAACAGCGGCGCTGGCGCGAGGCGTACGGCGAGCACGGACTGTCCCCCTCGGAAGTCATCGATCGCACGTACTTCCAGTCGGTCTATACGCGCGAACCGGGCGGCGTCCTCTTCGAGATGGCGACGACGGAACCGGGCTTTACCGCCGACGAAGACCGCGAGGAACTGGGATCGAGCCTAGCGCTGCCCGAGTGGCTCGAGGACGAGCGCGAGCGGATCGAGGCGCAGTTACCGCCGTTCGACGGACCGACCGTCGAGGACTGATCGGGCGAAAAATCGGTTTTCTCGAGTCGATGCGTTCGGTTGTGAGCGCACTCACGTGACGGTGACCATCTCGCTGACCGTGTGCGCGCCGGTGTCGACCCGGACGGGGAACGATTCGCGACCACCCGAGGGTTGTCCTGCCCGGAACGTGAGGGTAATCGCCCGACTGTCGCCCGGTCCGAGCGTCAGCATCTCGCTGTCCTCGACCTCCGGACTGTAGCCGACGACGAGTTCGATATCCGTCCTCCCCGTCTCGCCGCCGACGTTCTCGATGATCGCGTCTACCTCGAGCAGTTCACCGCCGCCGACGGGCGAGTTCGTCTGTAAGTTCGTCGCCTCGAACAGCGCCGGATCCGCCGTTCCGTTTTGCTCGTCCGTGACGACGACCATTTCAGTGACCGTGTGCGCGCCGGTGTCGACCCGGACGGGGAACTCCTCACGACCGCCCGAGGGCTGTCCCGCCCGGAATACGAGAGTGATCGTCTGACTGTCGCCCGGTCCGAGCGTCAACATCTCGCTGTCCTCGACTTCCGGACTGTACCCGACGACGAGTTCGATATCCGTCCTCCCCGTCTCGCCGCCGACGTTCTCGATGGTCGCGTCCACCTCGAGCAGTTCGCCCCCACCGACGGGCGAGTTCGTCCCGACGAACGTCACTTCGAACAGCGCCGGATCGTCGCCCTGTGCGCTAACCGTCGTGCCCCCGTAGCCAGCGGCCCCAAGTCCCGCTCCTACGTGGGTGATGAACCTTCGACGGTCCATAGTTGGCCCTTGGTAGTCAATAACTATCAATCTATAGGAGTTCTATCATATCCGTTCACGGTCACCGCTCCTGGTTTCTCACTGCTCGCGATACCGTCGACGAGTCGGCAGTGCGGTGGCATCGCCGGACGGTGACGGCGGCTCCCGTAACCGGGTCTCCCGACAGCGTATCGCTCGAACGAATCAACCGTCGATCGCCGATGTTCTCGCTTTTAACACCCCTCGCTCCGTACGGACGAGCATGACTCCACCACGGTCGAGCAACCGTCGCCGAAACCGAGATCCGTCCTTTCGATTCGAGTACGAGCCGTCGACGATCAGGTTCGGATCCGGCTGCGTCGACGACCTCGAGACCGAACTCGAGGCGCAGGGTCTCGAGCGAGGACTCGTCGTCTGCGGGTCGACGGTCGGGAGCACGCCCGAGGTGATCGATCCGGTCACGGCGGGGCTCGGCGATCGGCTCGGTGGCGTGTTCGACGAAACGACGCCGAAGAAGCGTCTGGAAACCGCGTTCGACGGGCTCGCCCGCCTCGAGGACGCGGGGGCCGACGCGCTCGTCAGCCTCGGCGGCGGCAGCAGCCTCGACGTCGCGAAGGCGATCAGCGTGCTCGCAGCGAGCGACCGGGAGCCAGCGGATATCGGTGCAGCGTTCGCCGAGACGGGCACGATCACCGTTCCCGATTCGGGACTGATCCCGATCGTGGCGATTCCGACGACCCTCGCCGGTGCCGATCTCTCCATGGGTGCGGGGATCACCGCGACACCCGATTCGGGGCTGGTAGAAGCGGACGTCAGCGGCGGGATCTCCGATCCGGGCCTCATGCCCGCCGCTGCGGTTTACGATCCGGAACTGGTCGCGACCACCCCCGACTCGATCCTCGCCGGGTCGGCCATGAACGGCTTCGACAAGGGACTCGAGGCGATCTACGCCGCCACGTCGACACCGGTGACCGACGCCACGGCCGGACACGGCCTCGAGAAACTCGAAGACGGCCTCCGCGCGTTCGGCGACGGCGAGCGCGATACCGAGACGTTCGAAACGGTCCTCGAGGGGATCGTGCTGGTTCAGTACGGCATCTCTCGACCCGGCGAGACGATGCTCTCGATCGTCCACGCCTTCGGGCACGGACTCACGCGGACGTACGACGTACAACAGGGAACCGCCCACGCCGTCATCGTTCCGCACGTCCTCGAGTACCTCTTCGAACAGGACGGCGTGGACGCTCGAGCGGGGACGCTCGCGAACGCACTCGGCGTCGGCAACGCCGCGGATCACGGCGCTGCGGTCATCGAGGCGGTCACCGAGATCCGAGACGGACTCGGCCTCCCGTCGCGACTGCGCGACGTCGACGGACCCGAGCCCGACGAGTTCCCCGTCGTCGCCGAGTGGGTGCTGGCAGATCACTTCATGCCGAACGCGCCGCCGAGACTCGATCCCTCGCTCGAGGATCTCGAGGGAATCCTCGAGCGAGCGTGGTAACCTCCGGACACCCCTAGGAACGCGCGTCGTCGAACCGCCGTCGTCGACTATCGAACTGGATAATCGATTTTTTCGAACCGTGTTCCTCGGTGAAACAGTCCTATCGGATCGATAAGTAACCCCCCTCGATGCCTGTCTTCGAGTAGGACCATGACCGAGTACGAGAGACGGGACGTGTTGAAGGGTACCGGACTCGCGATAGCCGCCGGGACCGCCCCCGCGTGGGGCGTAGTAACTGCCAACGAAACCGCCGCCGAAGAAGGCGACGACGGGACGGCGGTATCCAGCGATTCGAACGGGTGGGTATCCACTCGCGGGAACGCGGGGAACACCGGCTACGTTTCGCGGGCAACGGGACCGGAACCGCCGGTGACGACCGCCTGGGAGTACGACCACGGCGGTCCGTTCGCCGTCGTCGACGGGACGATCTATCTCACGGCCGACGGTCAGGTACACGCGGTCGACGCAACCGACGGCTCCCTCGAGTGGAAAAACGGAGTCACGAGGGAGGAGCACGCGGAACCGATGGCGGCGGCGGGGTCACCGGCGGTGGCGTACGATACCGTGTACGTCAGCGGCGAGCGGGGGGATCCGGACCTGACCGCCCTCGACGCTGCGACCGGGGAAATCCGCTGGCAGCTCGGAGACCTCGGCTACGAGACGAATCTGGCACCCATCGTCGCGGACGAGCGAGTCTTTCTCGTCGCTGATAGGGTCCTGTACTGCCT
This sequence comes from Natronorubrum halophilum, assembly GCF_003670115.1. NCBI lineage: Archaea > Methanobacteriati > Methanobacteriota > Halobacteria > Halobacteriales > Natrialbaceae > Natronorubrum > Natronorubrum halophilum. The sequence continues at coordinate 725,401 of NZ_QQTY01000002.1, read as the reverse complement.
CGACGCGCATACCGGTGAGAAACAATGGAGCTTCGAGCCGGAACCGGCGACGTTCGACGACGATCGGGAACACGACGATCCACTCCAGAGAAACCCGGTTGCCGTCGCGGATGGGACGGTCTTCGTCCTGAGCAACAATCGGCTGTTCGCACGGGACGTCGAAACCGGGGACGAACGGTGGACGGACACGATTCGGGAGAACTGGGCAGCCAGTACGTTCTCCGGGCCGGCGGTCGCCGCAGACGGGTTCGTCGCCGTCGTCAAAGCCGACACCGTGACGATTTTCGAGACGGACACTGGCACCGAACGGGCGACCGTTCCCGGCCACTCGGTCGATGCTCTCACCGACGACCGCATCTACACCGTTCGTAAAGACGATACCCGTGACGACGACGAGCACAGGGTTATCACCGGCTACGACCGAAAAACGGGAGACGGTATCTGGCTTCGATCGGTACGTGCGCTTTCACTCGGTACGGTGGCCGTTGACGACAAATCCGTCTACGTCGGTTTCGAAGAGACGGCGACGGAGACCGGCGTCGTCGCGTTCAACCACGCGAACGGGGACCAACGGTGGAAAATCAACATCGATGCGCGTCCGAATCAGGTGGCGGTCATCGACGAAACCGTCTACGCGAGCGGCGATGCCCTGCACGCGATTCGCAGCGCGGCTGGAGGCGGAAACGAGGACGCCCCCGAAGACGAGTCCACCACAACCGAAGACGAAGCGGAGAGCCCCGTCGAAAACGATACGACCGAAGACGGAGGCGTAAACCCCTCCGAAAACGAGACTACCACAGTCCAAGACGGGACGGACAACTCGTCCGGAAACGAGACGCCCGCAGCCCAAGAGGGGGAGAGAAACTCCTCCGGAGACGAGACGACCGCAGCCGAAAACGAGAGCGAGACCGCACCCGAAAGCGGAGCGACCGAATCCGACGACGGTACCGACGGCACGCCCGGATTCACCACGGGCGTCGGCGTCGCCGGCGGCGCACTCTCCCTCGAGTGGCTCCGCCGGCGAGCCGTTGCCGACGAGGGAGACGGAGAACGGAAAGAGTAACGTTCGATCGAGCGATCGCTGCTGGAAGTGCTACGCGTCGATGTACGACGGCCGTTCGGCGTACTCGATCGGATCGCGAACGCCGATGTTCTGGAACGCTTGCAGGCGGAACGCACACGAGTCGCAGGTTCCACAGGCGGGTTCGTTCTCGCGGTAACAGCTCCACGTGTGTTCGTACGGGACCTCAAGGTCGACTCCGTGCTCGGCGATGTCGGTCTTCGAGTACTCGACGAAGGGCGCTTCGATGGTGATCTCCGTGTCCGGTTTCGTCCCGACGTCGACCACCCGTTCGAAGGCGTCGAAGAACTCGGGTCGACAGTCGGGATACCCCGAAAAGTCCTCGCTGTGTGCGCCGATGAACACCCCCTCGCAGTCGTTGGCCTCGGCGTAGGAGACGGCCATCGAGAGCAGGTTCGCGTTCCGGAACGGGACGTACGACGTGGGGATCTCGTCGCTCTCCATGTCCGCGTCGTCGACGGTCATCTCGTCGTCGGTGAGACTCGAGGCCCCGATTTCGGCGAGGTGGCCCGTCTCGATCCGCAGGAACTCCGCCGCGTCGAGTTCGTCGGCGAGTCGGCGGGCGCATTCGAGTTCGCGGTCCTCGGTTCGCTGGCCGTAGGAGGTGTGTAAGGCGTAGATCTCGTAGCCGCGCTCGCGGGCCTCGACGGCGGCGGTGGCGCTGTCCATCCCGCCGGAGAGGAGGACGACGGCGCGTTTGTCGGTCGGTTCGTCGGTCGTGGAGTGTGTCGTCTCGGTCATGGTCGAATCACGTTTCGGGGGCGTCGTTCCAGAGGTCGACGTGAAGTCGCGGCGTGTACCGAAAGCCGTGGTCCATCGCCAGTCGTGCGACGCGGTCGCGAGTCTCCTCGAGTCGCTCCCGGGTCGCTCCCTCGGGCATCAGGAGAACGTCGTCGTCCCGGATCGGGACGGCGGCCGCCTCGCGAAGGCTCGCGAGCAACTCGAGGACCTCCGGCAGATCGTCGCCGTCGGTGACGACGAACTTCAGTTGGAACTCGTAGGTCTCGACGAGGCGAGCGAGTGCCTCGAGATCGATCCGATCGTTCTCGTGGCGGTCTTCCCACTGGCCCGCGTCGGCGTCGTCCGGCGCGCGCTCCGGCGTCGGCGTACTGCTCTCGAGTTTCGGACTCACCGAGGCGAGATCGATCGGCGCGTCCCGATAGATCGTCCCGTTGGTCTCGACGGTCGTGTGATAACCTCGCTCGTCGAGGGCCTCGAGCAGGTCGACGCACGCCTCGTGCAGCATCGGTTCGCCGCCGGTGAGAACGACGTGGTCCGCCGCTTCGTACGACTCGATCTCCGCCAGAATCGCCTCGAGATCCATCCAGGCGTGGGTGGGTTCCCAGGACGTGTGATAGGAGTCACAGAACCAACAACGGAGGTTACAACCGCTCGTGCGGACGAACACCGAGGGAACGCCGGCGAGCGTTCCCTCCCCCTGGAGCGAGTAGAACAGTTCGTTGATCGGGAGGCCGTCGCCCGCGACCTCGTCCGTGCCGCCGTCCCGATCGACCGAGTTCGAGACTGGCATCTCAGAACCGACTCCCGCCACAGAGTTCGCTCGTCTCGTTGACCTGGACCGCAACGTCGGTGACGTTTGCGGGCAGCGCGGCCTCGAGTTTGCGCTCCAGAAGGACGCTCATCACTTCCGCCGTCGGCGGGTGCTCGAGGACGACGACGCCGTCGTCGTCGCCCGCGGCCTCGAAGGCGTCGACGAGGGGATCGCCCTCCTCGAGCAGGAACATGTGATCCCAGTCGTCGATCACGTCGGTGATCTCGCCCTTGTCGGCAACCCACCCTTCGGCAGTCAGTTCGCCGGTGACGGTGACGGCGACCTCGTAGTTGTGACCGTGCGGTCGCGCACACTTCCCGTCGTGGTGGAGAATCCGGTGACCAGCGCTGATCCTGATCGGTCGATCACGGCCGACGTGGAGGATGCGCTCCGTCCCGACGATCGGATCGTCGTCGACCACAGGCGCAGGATCGGAGTCGGCTGCTCGTTCGGTCATATTCCAGTATTCTCCTGGTATTACTTAACTGTGGCCGACCGGGCCGGCGGAGGGCGGCGTGACCGTAAGTGAGGCTTGCAACAGCGGCGGGAGTACCACTGGCACGAAAGTGTCGGTTCGAGGGGTCCCGCTCCCACGCGTCCGTGGCCCGACGGATCACCTCGAGATCCTCCTCGTCCATAGGCGAACTATTTTTCGACCGCAAAAGTAACGATTTCGGCGATGCAGCGTCGCGCCGCTCAGCGGTGCGTGTGATCCCGCTCGGTCGTTTCGGGGCCGTTGAGCCGGTCGAGTTCCCAGTCGATGTCGACCGTGTTCCGTGACGTCTCGGCCAGGCCGCTCCGACTGACGACCTCGAGCGTCCGGCCGGCTGCCTCGTCGGTGAACGGTGCAGCGGCCATCAGCTGTGCGACGTCGGCTCGCGGGATCGATCCCGACACGGAGTTCCCTCCCTCGCCGACGACGGGGTCGTTGGTCGGCGGGCCGGTGGTGAGTTTCCCGGGTCGGATGATCGTGTACGCCAGTCCCGAGCGGCGGAGGGCCGTCTCGGCGTCCCGTTTGGCACGCAGCGAGCCGCGGATCAAGAGTCGCGCGGGCAGCGACAGCCCGGCCTTCGAACTTCCGACGCCGATCGCGCTCTCGAGGACGAAATACGACGCAGTTGCGCCCATCGCGGCCGTCACGAGATTGATAACCCCGGTTCGGTCGACCAGTTTGCCGCCGATCGTGTGCCGCAGGCTCGGCGGCGTACCGAGCGCACAGTAGACGATATCGCAGTCCTCGACCGCAGCGACGGCGTCGGCAGACTCGAAGAAGTCGGCGACGATCACTTCGTCGGCTCCGAGTCGCTCTAACGTATCGACGTTCGCATAGGAGCGCGTCGTCGCGCGAACGGTCAGATCGGTCGGTCGCAGGACGGACAGCAGTTCGTGCCCGGTATCACCGCTCGCTCCGGCGATGAGTATGCGTTCGGCTGTCGCTGGTCGGGATCCAGTGTCGGTCATCGACCGAGATACTGTCCGGATACGGATAATCTTCACCAGTAATCAACGGACGCGACAGTCCCGCTCGCGGTCACAACGCGGACACGACGGTGCTACGGATCCGGAACGAACGCGGTCGTCTTCCGGTTAGTCGTCCGACTGGAGTCGCTTCGTCGTCTGGACGAGCGGGTGCCGGGCGTAGTCGACGACGTCGATATCGTCGATCCGCTCGAGTTCTTCTTTTCGCGCGGTTTCGGCCATCCCGAGTTCGATCTGCTGGTCGATCACGATGACGTAGGCGTCCATCTCGTCGATCCCGAGTCGGTCAGATGCGAGCACGCGGTGGTGCCCGTCCGCGAGCAAGAGCGTTCCGTTGTTGTCGATGACGACCAGCGGCTCCGCCAGTCCGTGCTCGAGTTCGTACCGCCGCCCCTCGAGTTCGTCGGCGTAGACCCGGCCCTGCGTCGGTGTCAGCGCCGCGAGCGAGACCGTCCGTCGTTCCTGTTCGAGTTCGATCCCGTGAATCTGCTCGAGCGTCCGCATCAGCTTTCCGACCTTCTCGGGCGTCGCGCGCTCGATCTGACTGCGGATGACGTCGGCGTTGGAGATGATCCCCACCAGGTTGCCGGCGTCGTCGACCACGGGTAGTTTCTGGATGCCGGATCGGAGGATGACGCGGGCCGCGTCGGTCACCTTCATGTCCGGATGGGCGACGAGCAGATCCGTCGCCATCACCTTGAAGATGAGGTCGTCCTCGTCGGCCAACAACAGATCGCGGGCGCTGATGAAGCCCTCGACGCGGCGACGCTCGCAGACGGGAAACCCGCTGTGTTCGTCGCTCTCGGCGATCCGCGTCGCGACGCCGCCGACGGTTTCGTCGGGGGCGACCGTCACGACGTCGCGTGTCATGTAGTCTTTGACCTGCGGTTTGTTCCTGTCCGACGCGACCTCCATGGTGGAGACGAGGGCCTCCGCGTGGAAAAGACTGTCTTCCCGTTTACGGGCCGAACCTGGTACTTACGCGGACCCGCCGTCCTGATCGAGCGAAAACAGCCACTCGCTGGTCTGGGTGTACGCTCCGACCGGTGCCCCCGGTCGGGTGTCGATCGCTTCGAAAAACCGGTTCGTGATCACTTCCTCGACCACGCTGACGATCGACTCGACCTCGTCCTCGTGGTCGGCGCTCCCTAAAATACCGATCTCGAGTTGCGCGCCGGCCATATCGGCGTGACCGCCGGCGCTGCCGATCCGATCGAACGCGTCCCTGAGCGTCTCGCCGAGGTCGACGTCACCCGCTCGCGATCGTGCCGAGAGAAACACCATCTGCTCCCGGAAGCCAAAGACCAGAGTCGTCTCGACACCCTCCATCGACAGCAACTGATCGGCCGCCTGCGGTAAGGCGTCGCGATTGCTAACCCGACCCACGCTCGCGACGGCGACCGAACCGCGCTGGATACGGTTCTTGATGGCTCGAGCGATCGTCTCTAACGTCTCGCCTTCGACCGTCGGCTGCTCGATCAGGCTCATGACGGACGTATCGACGTGGGGCCAGAGGATCGATGCGGCGTCGAAATCCGACGGCGAAACCTCTCGAGTGAAGTCGTTCGTATCGATCCGGATACCGTACAGTAACGCCGTCGCCGTCGCCCGTCTGGGCTCGAGGCCGAATCGATCGAGGTAGTCGGTCATGACGGTACTCGTCGCGCCGGCGTGTTCGCGCAAATCCACGAAGTCGCCGGGGACCGGTCCGCGGGGCGGGTGGTGGTCGATGACGATATCGACGTGAAGCTCCTCGGGTAGCTGATCGTTGACGCCCGGACGGGAGTGATCGACCAGCGCGAACGCGTCGTACTCCTCGAGCGAATCGGTCGGCGACAGGTTTCTGAGATCGAGCTCGAGCAGGTTGACCATCGCGCGGTTCTCCTGGTGAGAGATGTCCCCGAAGTAACACGCGTCGGCGCCGACGCCCACTTCCTCGGCGATGTCAACCAGCGCAACGGCGCTGGCGATCGCGTCGGGATCGGGATTGTCGTGCATGACGACGGCCAGTCGGTCGTCGATCGTTGCCAGCTGTTTCCGGAGCCCGATGGCGGCGTCGGCCGACGGTCGGGCCACGCCGTCGAGTACGTGCTCGACCATCGCCGTTTCCGCGTCGACGACGTGATCCGCGAGTTCGTCGAAGGTCGCCCGGTCCGCTGGCGTCGCGTTCCCGCCCAGATAGGCGACGATCGACGCCCGCGGGAAGCGTTCCCGGGCGTGTCCGAGTGCGGTTCGGTTGACGTCGGTTCGATCGCTGCCGACGAAAATCACGTCCGGCGTGTCGGTGTTCGCGATCACCGACGGATCGGTCGGGTCGGCACAACGGGCGGGAATGCTCTCGTCCCGAAGCGCCTCGACGACGGTCTCGTCGTCGGTCACGACGAGGAGTCGCTCGCGGTCGTCACCGTCGCGCTCGGGGCACTGCTCGGCGACCTGGCGGCCGACGGTTCCACAGCCGAGCACGAGCCGAAAAAGCATATATCGCGGTTTGCAGCCCCGACGGGGAAAAGCTACCGGGTTGTCCGCCTCAGCCGACGACCGACGCCGCAGCATCGAGCGCGGCGTCGGCGACCGGACCGAAGCCGGGGAGGATGACGATCGTCATCACGGCGGCGACGATGATCGCCGCGTAGAGCCCGGTGGGCTGGGCGAGTCGGTCTCGAGTCGCGGCGGGCTCCTCGATCCAGAGCGCCTTGACCAGCCGCGAGTAGTAGTACAGCGAGAGCGCGCTGTTGACTACGAGCGCGGCGGCGACGGCGAGCATCGCGGTGTTGGCTGACGCCGCTTCGATAGCCCCCGTGAACAGGAAGAACTTGCTGAAGAAGCCGCCGAAAGGCGGGACGCCAGCGAGACTGAACAGGAAGACGGCCATCGCGGCGCAGGCGACGGGCGCCTGCGTCGAGAGGCCGTTGTAGTCCTCGAAGGTGCGGCCGACGCCCCAGTGTTCGGCCAGCGCGACGAACAGGAACGCGCCCGTGTTCATGAAGCCGTAGACGAGCAGGTGCATCATCGCGGCACCCATCACCAACTCGCCGCCTTCGGCGGAGAGCCCCGCCAGGCCGATCAGCGCGTAGCCGGCGTGGCCGATCGAGGAGTAGGCGAGCATCCGCTTGACGTTGTTCTGGGTCGCCGCCGCGAAGTTCCCGACCGTCATGGTGACGATCGCGAGGATGATGAACGCGACCGTCCAGTCGAGGCCGATCACGTCGGCCGTGGCGGCGAGCGGGAACGCTTCCGTAAACACGCGGAATGCGATCACGAAGCCGGCGGCCTTCGAGGCCGAGGAGAGGAACGCGCTGATCGGCGCGGGAGCCCCTTCGTACGCCTCGGGTGCCCAGAAGTGGAACGGGACGCTCGCAGTCTTGAACGCGAAGCCGCCGATCAGCATGAGGATGCCGAGACCGAGCAGACCGCCGTACTGATCCGCCTCCCCGGTTTCGATGACCGCTGCGATGTTTTCGAGTTGCAGGTGGCCGGTCGCGCCGTAGACCAGCGAGATCCCGTAGACGAAGATCGCCGAGGACAGCGCGCCGATCAGGAAGTACTTCAGACCGGCCTCGACGCTGCCGCGATTGTCCTTGAGGATCGCCACGAGGGCGTACGATGGGAGACTCGCCAGCTCGAGGGCGATGAAGACCGTCACGAGGCTGTTCGACGCGGCCATCATCGACATGCCGGTCGCGGCGAGGACGACGAGGGAGTAGTACTCCGCCTGGTAGGCGTGATCGACCAGGTAGTCGTAGCTCGCGACGGCGACCAGGGCCGTCACGATCGAGACGACGATCATGAAGTACAGCGCGAGCTGGTCGACGACGAGTTGGCCCCCGAGAATATCAACGACGCCGAGTCCGCCGTCGACGGTCGGCGTGCCGACGCCGGCGAAGATGAACCAAACGGCGACGGCGAGCGAAGCGAGCGAACCGCCGGCTGCGACCGTGGCCAGCAGCGAGCGGTTAGTCGACCGCGGCGAGATGCTGTCGAAGATGAACAGCGCCATCGCGGTCGCCGCCATGATCAGCGCCGGCGCGAGTGCGGCCCACTCGGGCAGTTGGTACGGTTCCATCACAGCTCACCTCCGGTCAGGATCGGATCGACTGCGTCGGTTATCATCTCGAAGATCAGATCGGGAGCCACGCCGAGGGCGATAATGATACCCAGCAACACGAACATCGGTGCGATGTCGTGCAGCGGCGCGCGACCCACCTCGTAGTCGGTTTCCAGGTTGTACGGACCGAAGACCGCCCGCTGGAGCGCAAAGAGTAGGTAACCGGCGACGATGACGATGCCGAACATCGCCAGCGCCGTGAACAGCGGAGCGTAGTCGAAGCCGGCACCGAACGCGCCGAAGAAGATGAAGTACTCCGCTGCGAAGCCGCTCATCAGCGGCAGTCCCATGTAGCCGAACGCGCCGGCGACGAGGATGCCCACGGCGACGGGCATCCGATCCGCCATCCCGGACATATCCGTGACGAGTCGGGTGTGGGTCGCGTTGTAGATGACGCCGACGGCCATGAACATCAGCCCCGAGATGAGGCCGTGAGAGACCATCTGGAAGGTCGCGCCGCCGATCCCGAACTGGGTGTAGGCGACCAATCCGAGGATGACGTACCCCATCGACGACACCGAGGAGTAGGCGACGATCCGTTTCAGGTCGGTTTGAGCGAGCGCGAGCATCGCGCCGTAGATGACGCTGACCACCGCGATGGCGGCGATCGGAACCGCGTACGTCTCGACCTGATCCGGGAACATCGTGAAGTTGAACCGGAGCAGGGCGTAGGTCCCCATCTTCAACAGCACGCCGGCCAGGAGCACCGACGCGGGTGTCGGTGCCTGCACGTGAGCGTCGGGCAGCCACGTGTGGAACGGCACGACCGGTACTTTCACCGCGAAACCGAGGAACATCGCGACGAACACGACCGACGCAAGGGTGGTTCCCTCGAGTCCGAACAGTCCTTCTGGGCCACCGGTGAGCATCGCATCCGCGATTTCGGGGAGTGCAAAGCTCGAGACGGAGTCGCCGAGGCCGAAGACGAGCGCGATGAACGCGCCGAACATCAGCAGCGACGCCACGTTCGTGTAGACGAAGAACTTGATGGCGGCGTACTTCCGGTCGGGGCCGCCCCAGATACCGATCAGCAGGTACATCGGGATCAACACGGCCTCCCAGAAGATGAACCAGAGGAAGAAATCCAGCGCCGTGAAGACGCCGATCAGGTTCGCCTCGATGAAGAGGACGAGTCCGTAGAACTGGGACTCGCGGTCGTCGATCGGCGTCCACGAGCTCATGATGGCGAGCGACGTGAGGATCGTCGTCAAGACGACGAGGGGCAGGCTAATTCCGTCGACGCCGACGAACCACGAAATCGAGTAGTCGGCCAGTTGAATCCACTCGAGGTGGGATTCGAAGGCGAGCGTTCCGTTCAGGAGGGCGTTCCCGCTGCCGTCGAACGCGGTGAACATCCACAGGCTGAGTGCAGCGGGAACGAGGCTGATCGCGAAGGCCAGTTTTCCCGCGACGCGATTCGGCGCGACGAACGTGACGAGCGCGCCGACCAGTGCAACTGCGATCAGTGCTTCGATCATCATAGGAACCACCCTCCATAGAACCCGAGAACGACCAGTAAGCCGATGAATCCGGCCACCAGCAGTGCCGCATAGTTCGTCACGATCCCCGTCTGGATGCGCTTTATCCAGCTACTGCTGAACAGGCTGACGCTCGAGACGCCGTTGACGGTACCGTCGATGACCGTCTGATCGAATCGATCCGCCGCGCGTGCGAGCGGGACCGTGACTCGTTCCGCGAGCCAGACTTGGTACTCGTCCTGGTAGTAGTTACTTCGCAAGACGTCGTACGCGCCACCGAGTTTCGTCATGTGACGCGTCGGCTCGGGCACGTTGTAGAGCGTGTGCGCCGTGAACGCGCCGGCGAGTGCCAGTCCGAGCGAGAGTCCCGCACCGAGCAACATGGTGACCGTCTCGGAGCCGATGTAGCCCTCTTCGAAGGCGACCATCTCGTGATAGGCGTGGTAGGTCAGCCCGTCGACGGCACCGTACTCCCCGTCGAGCCAGAACTCGAGGAACGTGATGTCCGCGCCCGCGAGCTTAGCGATTGGTGCGAGGTTCGCGAGCCCAGCGACGGTCGCCAGGATTCCGAGGGCGACGAGCGGGAGCTTGATCGGCCAGCCGACCCCGTGTGGCTCCTCGGCCGCTTCGGACCGCGGCTCGCCGTGGAAGGTCAGGAAGACCATCCGGAAGGTGTAGAAGCCGGTGAAGAAGACGGCGATGAGCCCCATCGCGTACGCGAGGAGGATGACCGGCTGCTCTAAGCCGACGATGAGCGCGTCGAACAGCACCTCGTCTTTCGACCAGAAGCCGGAGAAGGGGACGATTCCCGCGAGCGCGAGCGCGCCGGCGAGGAACGTGTAGTAAGTGACGGGCGCTTTGTCCTTGAGTCCCCCCATCTTCCACATGTTCTGTTCGTGGTGCATGAGGAGGATGACGGCCCCGGCACCGAGGAACAGTAGCGCCTTGAAGAAGGCGTGATTCATGAGGTGGAAGACGCCGGCGACGTAGCCGCCGACGCCGAGTCCGAGCATCATGTAGCCGTACTGGCTGATCGTCGAGTACGCCAGCACCTGCTTGATGTCGTCCTTGACGACGGCCATCGTCGCGGCGAACAGCGCGGTGAAGCCGCCGACGAACGCGATGATCGCGAGTGCCGTCGGGGAGAGCGCGTAGTAGCCGAACATGCGGGCGACCAGGTAGACGCCGGCCGCGACCATCGTCGCCGCGTGAATGAGCGCGGAGACGGTCGTCGGACCCTCCATGGCGTCGGGCAGCCAGGTGTGGAACGGGAACTGGGCGGATTTACCCAGCACGCCGCCCAGCACGAGCAGCCCGGTGATCGTCACCCACGTCCGGGCGTCGAACCCGAACAGCGTGTTACCGTCGTCGATCGCGGTCTCGGCGGCCACGACGAACGAGTCGTCGCCGGCGAACGCGACCGTGCCGAACGTCGCTGCGATCGCGACGACCCCGATCAGGAAGAAGTAGTCACCGAAGCGGGTGACGAGGAACGCCTTCTTCGCGGCCGAGGGGGCACTGCGCGTGCGGAACCAGAACCCGATCAGCAGGTACGAACAGAGGCCGACGAGTTCGAAGAACATGAACGCCATCAGCAGGTTGTCCGCGTAGACGAAGGCGAGCATGCTGAACGTAAAGAGGCCGAGTCCGGCGTAGTACCGGGGCAGCCCCGTTTCGCCCTCCGCGTTCATGTAGCCGAGACTGAACACGTGGACGAGGACGGCGACGAGTGAAACGATGACCAGCATGAGCGCCGAGAGCGGATCGATCAGGAGCCCGAAGGTAAACGCGATTCCCTCCGTCCCGACCTCACTCGCGGCGTCGCCGGCCGTCCACTCGTACAACGTCTCGTGATACACTTCGCCGCCAGCGACGGTCGCGAGCATCCACAGCGAGAACAGCAACGAGCCTGCCGTCGCGAAGATACCCGGAATCGCGCCCTTCTTCGGCAAGTACTTGCCGAACGTGAGGGTCACGACGAACGCCACGAGCGGGAACACTGCGATTACCGGTGCGTAGCCAAATGCGCCTGTTCCTGCCATCTTACCACCTCATCGTCGTCGGAACCGTGACGTCGATATCACGGAAGTTGCGGTACAACACGAGGATGATCCCGAGCCCGACGGCGACCTCCGCGGCAGCCAGCGCCATCGTAAACAGCGCGAAGATCTGCCCCGTGAGATTGCCGTGGTAGAACGCGAAGGCGATCAGGTTGATGTTCGCCGCGTTCAGCATGAGCTCGACGGACATCAGGAACATCAGTGCGTTGCGACGCGTCAGCACGCCGAAGAGCCCGATACAGAACAGGGCCATCGACAGTAACACGTAGTACTCGACGCCGACACTCATCGATCCTCACCCCCGGCCGACTCGGTGTCGGCCGCGCCGTCCGCTGACTCCGTTTCGGTGGCAGCGGTATCGCCGGTCGATTCCGTCTCGGTATCGGCGGAACCGCCGTCCGTCACCGTCGGTTCGGAGCGGCCAAAACCGCTCGAGTCGGGTGCCGCGGTGTCGCCGGGACTCGTGCTCTCGAGCGCAGAGACCGGTTCGCCGTCCTCCTCGCGTTTCGCGAGGACGAGCGAGGCGTCGAGTGCAGCGTCGAGCGCGAGCGCGACCAGGAAGAACGCGGCGAGGAACAGCTCGGTTCCCGGGACGCCGTTTGCCTCCTGGAGCGCCTCGAGATTGAACAGCGCGTAACCGATCCCGGCGGTGATCGATTCGACCCCCGGGAAGCCGCCGTCCGCCATCGACTCGAACGGCGTGTTGAGGACGACCAGCGCCATCAGCCCGAACAGGGCGACGGCGAGCACGCCCGGAAGCAACGACGGTCCGAGTCTGAGTTTCGGTCCGTCCGTCATGTCTGTACCACCTCTTCGGACGCCGGCTCCTCGCGCTGGGTGAGCATCACGGCGAACGTGATGAGGACGAGCACCCCGCCGACGTAGACGAGGATCTGCATCATCGCCACGAACTCGGCTGCCAGCATCACGAAGTGAACCGCGATGCTCAGTAGCGAGACGCCGAGCATGAGCGCCGAGTGCCAGGGATCTTGTAGGAGGACAACACCCACTGCGCTGGCGAGCGTCACGAACGCAAACGCCGCAAATGCGATCGTATACAACATTGTTACTGGTAATCAACCTCCCCGTCACCCTCGCCGATCCACGCACCACGGTCGGGTTCGCGCGACTCGAGCGGGTCGATATCCTTGTACCACGGGACGGCCTTCAGTTGCTCTTTGTTGTAGACCAGATCGTGTTTGGTGTCACCCGTGAACTCGAAGTTCTGGGTGAGCAAGATGGCGTCGACGGGACAGACCTCCTCGCAGAGCCGGCAGTAAATGCACTGTCCGATGTGGAGGTTGTACTGTTCGCCGTTGCGCTGGTCGTCCATCACGATCTGGATGGTGTCGTTCGGACAGACGTTCTCGCACTGTCGACACCAGATACAGCGCTCCTGGCTGAACTTGTGGACGCCCCTGAACCGCGGCGAGACGTCCGGTGCGGTCTCCGGATACTCGACGGTGAACGTCGAGCCATCCAGTGCGTGTTTCATCGTCGTAGCCATGGATTTGAGTAGTCCGATCATGCTATCAGCCCCACAATAACCGCGGTGAGCACGAGATTCGCAAAGGAGAGGACGAGCAGTCCCTTCCAGCCGATCTCGATCAGTTGGTCGATTCTGACGCGCGGCACCGCCGAACGGAGCCACTGGGTCAGCAAGAACACCGCCCAGATCTTGATGAGGAACCAGACGATCCCAAGCGCTGCCGGACCGGGTCCAGCCGGGCCGCCGAGGAAGATCGTCGCGATGATCGCCCCGCCGAGGAAGATGTGGAGGAACTCCCCGAGGTAGATCAACACGAAGTAGACGGAGGAGTACTCGGTCTGGTAGCCGGCGACGATCTCGGTCGGTGCCTCTGGCGTGTCGAATGGGTTCCGGCCGACCTCCGCGAAGTTCGCAACGAGAAAGAGGGCGAACGCGAACGGGTTGACGAGCGCGTACCACGCCGGAATGTCGAGTCCGCCGAGCGAAACGAGGGTCGCCGCCTGCGTGTCGACGATCGTACTCATCTGCAGGGAGCCGGCGAAGATGACGACCGACATCCCGGTGACGACCAGCGGGATTTCGTAGGCGATGTTCTGTGCCACCGCACGAAGCCCGCCGAGCATCGAGTACTTGTTCGCCGACGCGTAGCCGGCCATCACCAGTCCGAGACTGGCGATACCGGCGACCGCAAAGACGTACGCCAGTCCGACTTCGGGATCGGCGAGCTGGATGCCGCTCCCCATCGGAATAACGGCGAACCCGAGGAGCGCCGACGACGCGACGACGATCGGCGCGAGATCGTAGGCCGGTCGATCCGCGTTCTCGGGAATGACGAGTTCCTTCGAGAGCAGTCGTACGGCGTCGGCAACGATGATAAACAACCCGGCCGGTCCGAGCCGGTTGACCGCGATTCGGTCGGTGAACGCGGCGGTGATCTTTCGCTTCGCCCACGGGCCGGCGATACCGGTCATCGCCAACATCAGGTTGCCGATGAGAAAGGCCGCGAGGAACGTCGCGAGCAGTTCGCCGCCGACGCCGAGCCCATCCAATCCCGTCAGGTCGCCGATTCGCTCGGGAAGCAGGACGGTCTCGTCGTTTTGTAACGGAACTGCTGTTACTCCACCGACCATACTTACCGATCCACCTCCCCAAGAACGATATCGAGACTACCGAGCGAGGCGATCAGATCGGGAATGTACTCCCCTTCGGACATGACCTCGAGCGCCGAGAGGTTGTGGAAACACGGGCTCCGAATCTTGAACCGACCGGGTTTGTCCGTCCCGTCGGACCGCATGTAGATTCCGAGTTCGCCCTTCGCGCCTTCCACGGCGCGGTAGACTTCGGTGTCGGCATCGGGTTTCAGGGTTCGTGGCACGTTCGCCTGAACCTCCCGTTCGTCTTCGGGCCACTCCTCGAGCAAGTCGAGACACTGCTCGATGATCTTGGCCGATTCCTCGACTTCCTGCATGCGCACGAGGACGCGACTGTAGTTGTCGCAGCCGTCTTCGGTGACGACGTCCCACTCGAGGTTCTCGTAGTAACCGTAGGGGTCGTCGCGTCGGAGATCGTAGTCGATCCCCGAGCCGCGGGCGACGGGGCCGGTACAGCCGTACTCCTTGGCCATCTCGGGTTCTAGGATCCCGGTGTCGTGACACCGGACCTGGAAGATCTCGTTGCCGGTGATGAGAGCGTTGTACTCGTCGACCTTCGCCGGCAGTTCGTCGAGGAAGTCACGCGTCTTCGCGACGAACTCCTCGCGGGGTTCGGGCAGATCCCAGGCGACCCCGCCGAGCCGGAAGTAGTTGAACATCAGCCGCTGTCCGGTCAGATCCTCGAGGATGTCCTGAATGACCTCGCGGTCGCGCATCCCGTACTGGAACACCGCGGTGAAGTCGCCGTAGACGTCCAGTGCGAACGTGGCCAGCGCGAGCATGTGCGATGCGATCCGGCACAGCTCAGCGCCCATCGTGCGGATGATCTGGGCGTACTCGGGGACGTCGATATCGGCCAGATCCTCGGCTGCGCGAGCGTAGGCCCACTCGTTTAACAGCCCCGCCGAGACGTAATCCCAGCGGTCGGGATAGGGCATGATCTGGTGGCGATACGTGCCGTTTTGGCACATCTGTTCCTCACAGCGGTGGAGATAGCCGATGTCGGGATCGACGTCGACGACGGTCTCGCCGTCGAGCACCGTCTTGATGTGGAGCACGCCGTGGGTCGCCGGGTGGTGGGGTCCGATGTTCAAGAACATCGTGTCCGACTCGGCCTCGTGGTGATCGGGCTGGATCGGGTTCGCGTGCTCCGTGAGGGTGACGACCTGCGGCTTTTCCTGATCGTATCCCCGCGAGAGCGGATGGCCCTGCCACGTCTCGGGCAGGAGGATCCGGCGCGGATCCGGATGGCCCTCGTAGTCGATGCCGACGAGATCGAACGCCTCGCGTTCGTGCCAGTCCGCGGTCCGGAACACCGGTTCGGCCGACTGGCTAACCGGGTCGTCTGTCGACGTCGGGACGACGATCGAGACCTCCTGGGTCGGATCGGCGTACTTCTTCATGTGGTAGATCGATTCGTACCGATCCGCGTACTCCTGGGCGGTGAGACAGGAGAGGTGATCGAACCCTGCCTCGTCTCTGAGGTCCGTGAGAACGTCCTGAACGGCGTCCGGTCGAATAACGAAACCAGGAGCGTTCAGGTGATCGTCGCGTGCGAGCGCGCGATCACCGATCAGCGCCTCGAGTTCGTCCTCGCTGACTTCGATCGGCGGCTGTGACCGTCGCGTGAGTCCCGTGCTCATGGCGAATCAGCCCAGTTGTAGCGCATGACGAGGTCGTCTTCGTCGATTTCGCTCGCGAGTTTCTGGACGAGTTCGTCCTTCGGAAGGTCGCCGAACTGCTCGAGTTCGTAGGGTTTGACGACGACCGGTGACGATTCGCCGTTCTGGATCCGCTCTTGGAGTTTGGCGACGCCGTAGATGAGCGCCTCCGGTCGGGGCGGACAGCCAGGAACGTGGATGTCGATCGGGATGATCTCCTCGGCACCCTTGACGACGTTGTAGCCCTCCTGGAAGGGGCCGCCGGAGATCGTACACGAGCCCATACCGACGACGAACTTGGGCTCGGGCATCTGGTCGTAGACGCGTTTCATGCGGGGGCCGAACTTCGAGACGATCGTCCCCGGAACGATCATCACATCGGCCTGTCGCGGTGAGGCGCGAGGAACGCCGGCACCGAAGCGATCGAGGTCGTGTTTGATCGCGTACGTGTGCATCATCTCGATGCTGCAACAGGCGATCCCGAACTGCAGCATGAACATCGAGTTCCCCCGTACCCAGTTCATGAACTTGTCGAACTTCGTGAGGATGAACGGCGTCGAGCCGAAGGCCTCCCGAAGCTTGGAGTTGAACCGGTCGTCGGGTCCTTCGCCGATCCGCGAGTCGCGGGTATCCGTCGACGGGGCGGTGCTATCGTGGATCGATTGTCGTGGATTGTTGCTACTCATTGTCGATCAGTGTCGGACGCTGCCTGACGCGGTGTCTGTGCCCACTGTACTGCACCGTTGCGCCACGCCCACGCGAGTCCGACCAGTAGGATGGCGACGAACAACAGCATGGGTCCGAGAATCCCGAGCAGCGAGACGGTATCCGATTCGACGGCATCCAGGTAGACGACCGCCCACGGGAACAGGAGGACGGTTTCGATATCGAAAACGACGAACAGAAGCGCAACCATGTAGTATTGGATGTTGAACCGGATGCGTGTTCCACCGGTCGGAATCTCGCCACTCTCGTAGGTGGCACGTTTACTCGTTTCGGGGACGGACGGTCGAAGGAGGTACGATACCGCCATCATTCCGAGCGGTATCAGCAATCCGACGAGCGCCAATGCCCCGATAGCGATCCAATCATTCATCTCCGTAACGTTCGAGGGTTCAAACCGCACGCATATAAGGGTTGATTGTTCGTTTTTCGGCGAAATAGCGGACACAGCGCCGTCTTCCGCGACAAATCATGCAGTTGAATCCTCCCTGGATATTACAGATCGCCCAGCGAGGGGTGAATACACCGGTAGCATCTCGTTACATCCGGCTGCGATCGGTAGTCGAACGACCGATTCTCGATCGAGAACATCTCCCGGAGACGTCCGAAACTCCGACCGCTCGAGCACTTTTTCAACCCACTATCGCCGGATCGACCGTTCCGCGGCGAAAACGATCGCGAGTTCACAGCCGGTAATAGCCGATAAATACCCCGAGAACGAGTTGTTACTCGTTCGAAAACGATTCTGTCCCGCGGTCGTGAAGCTCTCGAGAGACGGTGCCGACGCTCTCGCGGAGGCCGTCGTGATAGGCGACGAGCCGGTCGCGGACCGATTCGTGTTGGCGGGCGAGGATCTGGGCCGCAGAGAGCGCGGCGTTGAACGATTTTCCGGCGTCGACCGCGACGAGCGGCGCGCCGGTGGGCATTCCGATAACGCTGTCGACGGACTTCTCCTGAACCGGGACGCCGATCACCGGTAGCGGATAGGCGATCGAGGCGGTCATATTCGGCAGGTCCGCCGACTTGCCGCCGGCACCGGCGATGATAACCTCGAGCCCCCGCTCCTCGGCCGTCTCGGCGTAAGCCGTCATTAAGTCGGGCGTGCGGTGGGCGGAGGTGACGTACGTCTCGAACGTGAACCGCTCGTCGGGCGCGTTCTCGTAGTCCGTCTGTTCGCCGAAGCCGAGTTCGTCGATGAAGGCGTCGTAGGCCCCGCCCCGCTTCCCGCCGGTCAACATGACCTCGAGGTCGGAGTCGCTCCCCATGACGATGCCCACGTCGGGCGTCTCTTCGGTCGGACGGTCCTGTTCGGCCTCCCGGTGTAGCCGGTCGATCAGGTCGGAAACGCTGTCGCTCATAGCTGATGATGCTCGCGCGGGTGACTTCAATGGGCCGCAATGGATCGCAATAACGGTACAGTAGGGCTACTGCTCTGCCACTACCTACGCTACGACCGGAACGTCACCGCACCCTCGAGTTCGCGCGCGGTCTCGAGGAGCGTCTCGACGTCCGCGTCCGAATCGTCCGCCGAAACCGTCACGTGCCCCATCTTGCGTCCCGGACGGGCCTGCCGTTTGCCGTACCAGTGGAGGTGCGCGCCGGGCGTCTCGAGCACGCGGTCGATATCGCTCAGTTGTGCGTCCTGGGTTTCCTCGACGTCGGCCAGCAGGTTCGCCAGGGCCGTCGGCGAGCGGAGTTCGGTCGAGCCGAGCGGCCAGCCGAGGACAGCCCGCGCGTGCTGTTCGAACTGGGAACTGTGTGCGCCCTCGATGGTCCAGTGGCCGGAGTTGTGCGGGCGCGGGGCGATCTCGTTGAGCAGGATCTCTTCATCGGACTCGAAGAGTTCGATTCCGTACACACCGCGCCCGTCCATGACCTCGAGAACGTCGCGCGCGACCTCGTAGGCTCGCTCCGTCGCGGCCGCGCTCGAGCGCGCGGGGACGACCGTCTCCCGAAGGATCTCGTCTTCGTGAATGTTCTCGCCGACGGGGAAGGTAGCGATCTCGTCCTCGCCCTTGACGGCGATCACCGAGATCTCCCGTTCGAACTCGACGAACGCTTCGACCATCGCGGGGCCGGCGACCGACTCGAGGGCCTCCGCTGCTTCGTCTTTCGACTCGACGGGAACGTTCCCGCGGCCGTCGTAGCCGCCCGTGCGGGCTTTGAGCATCACCGGCGCGCCGTAGTCGTCGATGGCGTCGCGGATGTCGTCGGCGTCCTCGACCTCGCGAAACGGCGGGACCGGAATCCCGGCGGCCTCGAGGTCGCGCTTCTGGACGAGTTTGTCGTGGATCGTCTCCAGCGTCGACGGCTTCGGGTGGACCGGCGTCCCCGAGTCCTCGCTGACGCGCTCGAGAACGTTCTGGTCAGCGAGTTCGATCTCGAACGTGAGAACGTCCGCGCGCGCGGCGAGTTCGCGGATCCCGGCTTCGTCGTCGAAGTCGGCGACGATCTGATCGCGGACGACGGGCGCGGCCGGGCAGTCGGGCGTCGGATCGAGCACGACGACTTCGACGCCGAGCGGCGACGCCGCTTCGGCGAGCATTCGTCCGAGTTGTCCGCCGCCGACGACCCCGAGCGTCGGCCCTGGTGTCCGTATCGTTGTCATTGCGCGCCGGTTGACGGCGATTGCGCTTAAGAATTGGTAATCGGTGATCGGGCTCGACAACCGGCATCTAGTCGGCTGCTTCCTCTCGGCTTCCCCGGTTTTCGGACGTCTCGAACGGGGCTGACAAATCGGGAGTGCGGACGGCGTTCCACCGTCGGATTGGACGTATTACTCCCGTTCGTGGACCTCGAGGACCTTCCCGGCAGCGATTGTCTGACCCATGTCGCGGATGGCGAAGCTCCCGAGTTCGGGGATCTCGCTCGATGGCTCGATACTGAGTGGCTTTTGTGGTCGGATGGTGACCACGGCGGCGTCGCCCGACTGGATGAAGTCGGGGTTCTCCTCGTCGACCTCGCCGCTCGAGGGATCCATCTTCCTGTCGATGGACTCGATCGTACAGGCGACCTGGGCCGTGTGCGCGTGGAAGACCGGCGTGTAACCGGCCGTGATCACGGACGGGTGCTGCATGACGACGATCTGGGCCTGGAACGTCTCGGCGACGCTCGGCGGGTCGTCGGCCGGGCCGCAGACGTCGCCGCGGCGGATGTCGTCCTTGCCGAGGCCGCGGACGTTGAATCCGACGTTGTCGCCGGGCGCTGCCTGTGGCACCTCTTCGTGGTGCATCTCGATCGTCTTCACTTCGCCGCCCACGTCGCTGGGCTGAAAGGAGACGCTGTCGCCGATGTTCATGATACCGGTCTCGATGCGTCCGACCGGAACGGTACCGATCCCCGAAATCGTGTAGACGTCCTGAATGGGGACTCGAAGCGGTGCGTCCGTCGGCGGCTGCGGCTCGGGAAGGCTGTTCAGCGCCTCGAGCAGGATCTCGCCGTCGTACCACGGCGTGTTCTCGGAGTGTTCCGCGACGTTGTCGCCCTCGAACGCCGATACCGGGATGAACGAGGCGTCCTCGGTATTGAACTGGACCTGATTGAGTAGTTGGGTGACCTCTTCGACGACCTCCCTGTAGGTCTCCTCCGAGTAGTCGACGATGTCCATCTTGTTGACGGCGACGATGAGTTCGTCGATACCGAGGGTTCGGGCCAGGAAGACGTGCTCCTGGGTCTGGGGTGCGACACCGTCGTCGGCCGCGACGACGAGGACGGCGTGGTCGGCCTGACTCGCCCCGGTGATCATGTTCTTGACGAAGTCCCGGTGACCGGGCGTATCCACGATGGTGAAATCGTACTCGTCGGTATCGAACTCCTGATGGGCGATGTCGATGGTGACACCCCGCTCTCGCTCTTCGGCGAGGTTGTCCATGACGTAGGCGAATTCGAAGCCGCCCTTGCCCTTCTCTTCCGCTTCCTCGCGGTGCTGTTCGATGACGTGCTCGGGTACGCTCCCCGTCTCGTAGAGGAGTCGCCCCACGAGCGTGCTCTTCCCGTGGTCGACGTGACCGATAATAGCCAGGTTCTGGTGGGGGTTGTCTTTGCTCATGGTGAATTGCTGTGAACGGGTATACGGTGGACACGCTGGTAAACTCTTATCTGGCATCTCCTAGACAGTCCGACGAACCGATACAACCGGCTCGAGATATTCGCGGCGAGTTACGTCGTCCATCGAGAACGGTACCTCTTTTACCCACCCTCTCTACCGCTCGCGTATGACCACGCTCGGACTGGTGGTCGCGGAATTCAACCGTCCGATCACCGAGCAGATGGAAGACGCCGCCCTCGAGGCCGCCAACGCCGCGGGTGCCGAGGTGTACGAGACGGTCACCGTTCCGGGCGTGTACGACGCGCCCCTCGCGGCGGACCGACTCGCCCGCCTCGAGGCCGTCGACGCCGTGGCCGTCATCGGGACGGTCATCACCGGCGACACCGATCACGATCAGGTGATCACCGACGCGACCGCTCAGCGACTCTCCGATGTGTGTCTCGAGCGTGACACCCCTGTCACACTCGGCGTGACTGGCCCCGGCATGTCCGCCGCCGAAGCGCGCGAGCGCGTCGCAAACGCGGCGAAAGCCGTCGACGGGGCGCTCGACCTCGTCGAACAACTTCCCGATCCAGATACCGATTCAGCCTCACAATGACGATGGAATTTACCGACCGCCTGACCCGAGTCGAACCGTCCGCAACGCTCGCCATCTCCGCGCTCGCCACCGAACTCGAGGCCGACGGCGCAGACGTCGTCGACCTCTCCGTCGGCGAACCCGACTTCCCGACGCCACAGAACATCATCGACGCCGGCCAGGACGCGATGGACGCCGGCCACACCGGCTACACCACCTCCGCCGGCATCCTCGAACTCCGCGAGGCGATCGCCGACAAACTGGCCGCCGACGGCCTCGACCACGGCCCCGAGAACATCATCGTCACGCCGGGCGCGAAGCAAGCCCTCTACGAGATCGTGCAAGCGCTCATTCAGGAGGGCGACGAGGTCGTGCTCCTCGACCCTGCGTGGGTCTCCTACGAGGCGATGGTCAAGATGGCTGGCGGCGACCTCACCCGCGTCGATCTCTCCGATTCGGCGTTCCAGCTCGAGCCCGCTCTCGACGACCTCGCGGACGCCGTTTCCGACGACACGGAACTGCTGATCGTCAACTCGCCGTCGAACCCGACCGGTGCCGTCTACTCCGACGCGGCGCTCGAGGGCGTCCGCGACCTCGCCGTCGAACACGACATCACCGTGATCTCCGACGAGATCTACAAGGAGATCACCTACGGCGTCGAACCGACGAGTCTCGGCACGCTCGAGGGCATGGCCGATCGCACGATCACGGTCAACGGCTTCTCGAAGGCCTACTCGATGACCGGCTGGCGACTCGGCTACTTCGCCGGTCCCGAGGAGCTGATCGAGCAGGCCGGCAAACTCCACAGCCACTCGGTTTCCTCCGCCGTGAACTTCGTCCAGCACGCCGGCATCGACGCGCTCGAGAACACCGACGAGGCCGTCGCGGAGATGACCGAGGCGTTCGAGGAGCGCCGAGATCTCGTCGTCGACCTGCTCGACGAGCACGACGTCGATGTCGCCGTTCCCGAGGGGGCGTTCTACATGATGCTCCCCGTCGCGGACGACGATCAGGCGTGGTGTGAGGGGGCGATCGAGGACGCCCACGTCGCGACCGTTCCCGGCAGCGCGTTCGGCACGCCCGGCTACGCGCGGATCTCCTACGCCGCGAGCGAAGCGCGGCTCGAGGAAGGGATCGAGCGACTGGCCGAGGAAGGCTACCTGTAAGCGTCAACTCGAAGCGCTCGCGCCACCGCTCCTGCCCGTGAGTTTATAATCGATCACGGGACGAAACCGGGCATGGACTGTCCGACGTGCGGGAAATCGCTGGCGACGGAACAGGGGATGCGCCAGCACCACACGAAGGTTCACGGCGATCCCCTGCCGAACCGGACGTGCAAGGGCTGCGAGTCGGAGTTTTACGATCCGAAATCGCGGCGGAAATTCTGCGAAGAGTGTAATCCGAACGCCGGCAAGCACAACGGCAACTGGTCCGATGCGAGTGAAACGGCAACGTGTACGAGCTGTGGCGACTCCTTCTCGTACTATCCCTCGAACAAGGACGGAACGTACTGTCCAGAGTGCGTTAGGTCGGCTGACGGTCTCTTGCCTGAGAATCCGTCAGATCCGGGCGAGCGAGTGGCTGTAACCTGCCAGTACTGCGAAACGGGACTCGAAGTCGTGCCGTCTCGAGCGATTGATCGCCGCTACAGCGTTTTCTGCACGCTCGAATGCTACGGCGAATGGCTTTCGGAGAACGTCGTCGGCCCCGACCATCATCAGTGGGAGGGTGGCTCGATCACGTATGGAAAACGATGGTGGCGGATTCGACGGCAGGCGCTCGAGCGTGATGAGTACGAGTGTCAACACTGCGGTGTGGACAAAGATGAACTCGACCGGAATCCGGACGTGCACCACTTGAAGCCCGTTCGGTCGTTCGAACAGCCCGAGAAAGCACACTCGATGGAAAACGTCATCACACTCTGCCGGCGCTGCCATCGACGTGCTGAAGCGGGAACAATAGCCGTTTTGTCTCGAGACGAAAAGTAACACTATTGTGCGGCGGCGGTCTATCCGATAAGTGAAGTCCCGTGATGGCGAGCAGGTCCGTATGGATTTGCGAGTTGCGCGGGGCGGCGAACGAAGTGAGAAGTCCCGTGGTGTAGTGGCCAATCATATGGGCCTTTGGACGTGCTCGGTTCGGTCCGTCACGGAAGACAGCCTATGACGGCGGTTCGAATCCGCCCGGGACTATTCTGCGACGGACTGAGGAGCGAATAGTTCGAATCCGCTCTGGGGACATACCTTTTCGAACACGTTTCCAGATACTTCCTGAGACCCACGCTGTATTGCACTCAGCGGTTCCGACGATGGTACGCTCATTTTAAGTGACCACGAACGACCCAGTCGTCACGATATTACTGTGGAACGCCTTTTTGACTGCCATCACTGGTGATAGCGATGCAATACATCCTCGTTGTCCCAAATATTGTTGGAACTACGCTTATTGGGATCGGATTGCTCCGTCCGAAGTAGAAAACACGGAGTACAAGAAATCAAGATTATGAGATCTCCCCGCCGCTCCGATGGACGGTATCGTCGCCCAACTTCTCGGTGAACACCGATCGATACTAGTAACTGCTATTTTCAATTATATATACAAAATATTAATATAGGTCTGCTAGAACAGAAGGTTTATACGGGTATAGATTCCGACTCAGCATGCAGAGTATGACGCCCACAACTAATCGCCCGCTAGACTGTTCCGACGACCCCGCTAACAGTACACAGTCCGATGAGGCGTTGACCCTCTCTCAAGACGAGATTTTTCACATTCTTCAGACGAGTCGGCGAAGGGACGTGATCGATTACCTGCTCGACAAATCAGGACCGGTCAAGATGGGGGAGATCGCCGAACACGTCGCAGCAAAGGAAAACGATACCACCGTGGCGAACCTCACCTCCACGCAGCGCCAGCGGGTCTACATTCCGCTGTACCAGTCGCACCTCTCGAAGCTCGACGAGAAGGGACTCATCGAGTACGACAAGCCCCGCGGGATCGTGCGACCGACCGACGAGGTCGAGAAGTTTCGTCCCTATCTCGAGGCGACAAACGAGGATATCGATCGGCGGGCGGCCGGACTGTCCCATTCCATCGTCATGCGCGCTGCCGGGGACTACAACGTTCCGGCCATCTGTGCGAGTATTAGCCTGTTAGCCGCCTTCGCGGGTGGTTTCGTTCGAATCTCCGGAGTGGCCCTCGGGACGCTCATCGTCGGCCTGTTCGTACTGGCCAGAGTCGCGACGACCGTCACGACCTCACGCTCATCGAACCGGTCAATCGACACGCGCTCGACGCATTGATTCGTGCGGGAGAGAAGCGTCGTGTAGCCTCGCCCGCCGTGTAGTACACCGAAGGGGAAGATAAGGCACGTCTCACCGCCGCTCGAGCGATTACCTTCGAGCCCGCGGCCAGCGAATATTCGGTCCACGTTCCCGCCGACGCGTTTGCGTCTCGTGTCGGTCTCCGATCAGTACCATATGTGACGCATAGTTAGTGATTTTCGTGGTTTACTCTCAAGTAACTGTTAGCAGCGGAGACGGACGAGGGCTTAGCAGCCCTATAGTAATCGGCGTTTCGGCGAGCGTTCATCCATGTTCGGAACCAGCGGTATCCGCGGAACAGTTGGAGACGATGTGACCGGTGCACTCGCACTCTCCGTGGGTCGTGCCGTCGCATCCGATGGCTACGACCGGGTCGTCGTCGGCCGAGACGCTCGAGAGAGCGGTGCGGTTCTCGTCGACGCAGTGACCGCCGGGCTTCGGGAGTGTGGTGCGACCGTCCTCGAGGCCGGCGTCGCACCGACACCGACGGTTGCGAGAGCCGTCCCGCGAGAAGGTGCAGATGCGGGCATTGTCGTCACGGCCTCTCACAACCCCGCACCGGACAACGGATTCAAACTCTGGACCGCGACCGGGAAGGCCTTCGATCCTGAGCAATGCGACGCCATCGCGTCCCGCATCGAACGCGACGAGTACGAGTTGCAGCCCTGGACCGAACAGGGCTCGAGCCAGCGACTCGAGGGCGCGGTCGATCGACACGCGGCGGAACTGGCCGACGCCGTCTCGCTCGACGACCCGCCGAGCGTCGTCGTCGACGTCGGGAACGGTACCGGCGGGATCACCGCCCGCGTGCTCGCCGACCTCGGCTGTGACGTCATTACGTTGAACGGGCAACAGGACGGGAGCTTTCCGGGGAGGCCGAGCGAGCCGACTCGGGAGACGCTCACCGCGCTTTCCTCGGTCGTCGGATCGACGGACGCCCAACTCGGCATCGCCCACGACGGAGACGCCGATCGGATGCTGGCCGTCGACGACACCGGAACGTTCGTCCCGAAAGACGTCCTGTTCGCGCTGTTCGCGCGTGATACGGCGTCCGAAGGTGACGTCGTCGCCGCACCGGTCGGGACGAGTATGTCCGTCGACGACGCGCTCGCGGCCGTCGGTGCGTCGGTCACTCGAACGCCGGTCGGCGATGTATTCGTGGCCAATCGTGCGACGCAGTCCGACGTCGTCTTCGGTGGCGAACCCAGCGGCGCGTGGATCTGGCCTACCGAAACGCTCTGTCCGGACGGACCGCTCGCCGCGTGCAAACTCGTCGAACTCGTCGCCGATCGAGGACCGCTCTCGTCGCTCGTCGAAAGCGTCGAGACGTACCCCATCCGTCGAACGTCGGTAGCGGTCGAGGAGAAAGACGCCGCAATGGCTCGAGTTCGCGACCGCGTCCGCGAGCAATACGACGACGTCGAGACGCTGGATGGCGTTTCGATCACCGTGGATGACGGGTGGATCCTCCTGCGTGCGAGCGGGACCGAACCGGTCGTACGGGCCACGGCCGAGGCGCGAACCGAGTCTCGGGCCGAGCAACTAGCAGCCGATGCCGTGGCGATCCTCGAGAACGCGACCGAAGCGAATCCGTGACCGCGTTGTGAGGGGTCCAAAAAGACGAGCCGGCGTTCGCATCAGTTAGCGCGACTCACGCACTCATTGTCCGGTTGTCGTTCGATCAGATGTGCAGGATCGTCGCCGATAACGAGACGTCGAGGCGAACGGAATCCTCTCATTCGACCACACAGTCACCGGGAACGGTGTTTTTTCGCGCTGAGGCCGGTTTAACGGGATGATAATGAAGTATTCTGTTCCCCCCTCTGGAGATAGATTGCTGTGTTGCAACGAACGACGCCGCTGCCGCTGCGTTCTCGGCAGTGGTCAAACGGAAATAGTGGCCAGAAACGAGAATCAGTACAACGATGACCGGGACGTCTAACCGTGACAGCGTTGCATCGACTTCAAGCGATGCGAGCGGATCGGATTCGCTTGAGACACTGGTTATCGGGATCGACGCGGGCTGTTTGCCGGTTTTCGAGCGGCTCTTCGAGGACGATCGGATTCCGACCATCGAGCGGCTCTGTTCGGACGGTGTCACCGCCCCGCTCGAGTCACAGATCCCGCCGTGGACGCCGAGCGCGTGGCCGTCGATCTACACCGGGGTCAATCCGGGGAAACACGGCGCGATTGGCTTCGTCGGGTACGACGGCTACGACTGGCACGTAACGAGTAACGAAGACGTCAACGAACACCCGTTCTGGACGTTGCTGGATCGACACGACCGCTCGAGCGTCGTCGTCAACGCTCCGGTGACGCATCCGCCCGAGGAGTTCGACGGTGCGGTGATTCCGGGCTTTCTCGGTCCGGAGGATCCGGACTGTCACCCCGTCGGCCTCCTGGACGAGGTTCGTGACGCGATCGGCGAGTATCGCGTGTATCCGTCGTACACGCGCGACGACGACACCATTTCCGACGCCGAGAAGATCGAGGAGTATCGAAGCCTGGTCGAGATGCGCGGGCGAGCGTTTCGCTACCTCGTCGACGAGTTCGAACCGGACCTCGGGTTCGTGCAGTTCCAGAAGACGGACACGGTGTTCCACGAGTTCGACGGCGACGAAACGAGCGTCGAACGCGTGTACGAAGCGACCGACGCACAGATCGCGTCGATCCTCGAGACCTGTGATCCGGACCGCATCTTCCTCGTGAGCGATCACGGGATGGGGCCGTACGACGGCTACGAGTTCCGCCTCAACGAGTTCCTTCGCGATGAAGGCCACCTCGAAACGACGACGGGCGGAAAGGGGATGCCGTCGTGGACGCCGATGCGGAGGCGACTCCGCGAAGGTGAAGAGTACGACACGTGGGAGCCAGGAACGGCGGCGCGCGTCGCCGCAGTCGCTGCCCAATTCGGCATCACCGCTCGCCGACTCAGAATCGCGCTCGAGCGAGTCGGACTCGCCGACCTCGCCATAAAGTACGCACCGGGCGGTATTTCCCGGACGGCAAACCAGCAGGTCGACTTCGAAGAATCGAAGGCGTACGTCCGTGCGCGCACCGAACTCGGCGTCAGGATCAACCTCGAGGGGCGGGATCCGGCGGGCGTCGTTCCGCCCGAGGAGTACGACGAGTTCCGCGAGGAGCTCATCCGGACGCTCCAGTCCATCGAAACGCCCGACGGAGAGCCGTTCTTCGAGACGGTCGCACCGCGCGAGCGCTACTTCCACGGGGCGTACGTCGACGACACCGTCGATATCGTGACGATCCCTAACGGGTTCGAACACACGCTCTCCGAGCAGGTAACCGGTTGCGACTACTTCGGTCCGGTCGAGCCGTGGAACCACAAAATCGATGGCGTGTTCGTGGCGACGGGCGAGGGGATCGACGAGGAGCAGTCGCTCGATCGGGCCCACATCTTCGACGTTGCACCGACGATCATGGCTGCGATGGGAGTCCCCCACAGCGACCGAATGGACGGGAGCGTCGTGCCGATCGTCGAGCAGGTCGACTCGATGTCGTATCCGGCGTACGACGACACGGATACCGGGGAGCAAACAGCGCCGGACGAGGAAGTCACGGACCGGCTGGCGGATCTGGGATACCTATCGTAGCGGTGCCGTTCGAGTGCACCGACAGGCTGGATTCCCGACCGTTATGGACGGTGCAACTGTCGGCTACCCAGACGGTAAATAAGGTACCCGAATCAGACGCTGTGGTAGGTCACGAACAACGCTATGGGCTTTATCGCTGAAATCCATCTCTCTCACGCCGATCTCGCGTTAGTACCGACGATCGAGCGACATCCCGACGTCACGCTCAGATACGAATACGAGGTGCCAACCGACGGGAAGCGTCTGCAGTTCATCTCCGCGTTCGATGACAAACATTCGGCGCTCGAGGAGGCGATGGAGGCGGATCACACGATCTCGAACCCGACGCGAATTGCGACGTTCGAGAATCGGACGATCTATCGCGTAGCGGTCGAGACCGAACTCGAGATCCTCCCCAGCTGTTGTGCAGAGCGTGGTCTGTTCGTCTTTACGATCACGAGCGATGGCCACGGGTGGGTCGCCCGCGTCCACCTGCCGGACCGCGACGCACTGGCCACGTTCCGGGAGTATTGCCGAGGGGACGGCATCTCGTTCCACGTGACACGGCTGTACGACTCGACGGTATCCGACGACGGAACGTACGTTCTGACCGAACAACAACACAATATCCTCACGCTGGCATACGATACCGGTTACTTTGATACGCCGCGTTCGGTCACGCAAGACGACCTCGCCGAGCACCTCGATATCTCGGATTCGGCAGTTTCACAGCGACTTCGTCGTGCCGTTTCGGAGTTAATTGCGGGAACGATCAAGAACGATCGCACGCCCATGGAGTACGAATGACGCCCTCAGTCTTCCTCAGTCTTGCCGGTCATTCTCGAGGGTTTAGACGGATGGTAAGCGTTCGTCGAGGGGAACGATACCGGTGGGATGCCCTATCCGAGCGAAATCGAATTCGACGCTCCGCAAAGATGTCATTATATTAGTATATCAGCATTTCGGCACACTCACGATATCCGACCGGTTTTAAAAGCTTGCCATCCGAATCCATAGCTACTGGACCCTTTCATTACCAGAACAGAGTGACTATCAATGTCGGAACGAAGTGGTATTCGGAACTCGGATCGTGGGAATTTTCCGTGTTCTCAGTCGACTTGTCAACCAGACGAGCAGTATTCTTTCGCGGGACGGTCTCGCTCGCAACGGTCACGACGGACGTTTTTGCGGGGTGCGTCAGCCGTAGCCGCCGCCGGAATCGGACTAACGTCGGCCGTTAGTGCGGCATCGACGCCGTCATCACAGTACTACGGTGACTACGAGAACGTCATCGACGTCGTGGAGGCCGGTGCCGATAACACCGGCAACGAATCGATAACGCCCGTTCTCGAGGACCTCCGTGCCGACGAGACGTTGCTCGTCTTTCCCGAGGGGCGGTACTATATGGACGAACAGTTCAGATTCACCGGATTCGAAAACTTCGGTGTCGTCGGTGACAACGCGACGCTGGTCCCGGCGAACTACCGCGATTTCGACGGTCCACAGTACCGATTGTTCCGTCTGGGTGTGTCGTACCGTCCCGGACGAATGCTCCGGTTCGAGGGATTCGACATCGACCAGACGGCTCCCAACACGGGAATTCGAACGATCGAAGCGAACGTCTCCGACCGACTCGAGGTTCGCGACATCACCGTCCGCGGCGAGCACGACAGCGGGACGTGGGGGCCCGGACAGTTCAATATCACCGACCCTGACGGGTGGGGAATCGTCGAACGGTTTCGGGCGATGGACGGCGCTAGATGGGTCAACAATACGCTGTACGCCGGCAACCGCTGGCGCGGCCCCATCGGAATCGAGGCGAACCAGAACCGGGGAACGCTCGAGTTCAGACGCTGTGGACTCGGTGCGTTCCCGAACAACGGTCTCTACGCGGCCGGCGGCGACGGGAAGATCGTCGTTCACGGCGGCCTTTACCGGAACAGCAACGGCGCAAACGTCCGCGTCGGCGGACGGAACAGCGAGATCCGGTGGCCGACCGTCCAAGTCAACGACACGCGGCCGGAGGACCGAACACAGCGCGGGATCCGGATCGAGAACGGTCGCAATATCGAGATCTACGGCGCGGCTATCGAAATTACCTCGCCGAAGCCTACCAGTCACGCGATTTCGGCGATGAACACATGCGAAAGTGCTCGAATCGATAACACCAGGATTCGGATGAGCGGTTCGGATGTGAACCACGGTATCGTCGTTTCTCCCGACTGCGGGGAGACCATCATCGTCGACACGTCGATCACGCACGAGACTGCGGGCGGCTATCCAGTGTGGATTCGGGACAGCGACAGACCCGAGCAGGTGCTCGCCGAAAACCTCACAATCACGGGACGAGCGGGAGATGCGGGGGGGTTCCGCGATGGCATTCGCTGCGAGCGGGACAACTGTCGGCTCAGTCACGTCGATATCGAACAACCCGGCCGCGATGGAGTCGATCGAAATGCCATCGTTAATATGGGTGATAACCTGACCGTCTATCGGAGTGAGCTACGTGCGAGTCAGTACCCGTACGTCGACCTCGGCTCCGACGCGCTCGTTCGTGACTCGGTTCTCGAATCCACAGACGGAAACGAGGCGGTCTGTCTCTACTCGTCGGCGGAAAATCCGGAATTCAAAAAGAATCAGCTGGTCGATGGGATACGTGACCTCGGCGCAAGCGAGGTCACGACGTGGAACAACACGTACGAGTAATCGAATCTCCGGAAATCCGCTCGGAGTCGGGCACTCTCACCCGCCGATAGATCACCTCTTCGGGGGTTTAACACCCGTATAATAACGCCTCGAAGCTGTCACTGTGGAAGTACTGTGAGTACGTCGGACGTTACTCGAACGTCGCCGCTGTGGGGAACCGATCGGTGGTTCGATCGTCCATGGGTGAAACCGTGAATAGAAGTATCGCGAGCGGTGTCTTCTCCGTCGTCAGTACGAAGGTCGTCGTTCTCGTCGTCACCGCCGTCTCGATGCCGTTGCTGTACCGATTTCTCGGTGCCTCCGGCTTCGGCGACTACTCGTTCCTGATGTCGGTGTTTGCCATCTACATGATCTTCGTCAGCTCCGGCATTACCGATGGCGTCCGGAAATTTCTCGCCGAGGACCGTACCGCGGCGAACTGGAGCGAGCACGTCGTCGGCTTTTACTTCCGACTCGCCGCCATCCTCGCCGTCGGTGGCGCGGTGTTGCTCCTGATCGCCGCCCAATCCGGGATCGTCAGCTCCGTGTTCGGTGACGGGTTGTCGATCTACTTCTACGCCCTCACGCTCCTCGTGATCACCGCACAGTTTCGCGACTACGCCCGGAAGACGCTCATGGGATTCGGCCTCGAGCGCTATTCGGAGCCGCTGAAGGTACTCGATAAGGTCGGCTTCGTCGTCGTCTCGATTCCGCTCGTGTACTTCGGTGCCGGCGTATTAGGTGCCCTCGCGGGTCACCTGTTCGCGAGCATACTCGTGGCCGCCGTCGGACTCGCCCTCGTCAATCGTCGGATCCCGTTGTCGTGCGTGTTCAGCAAGCCGACCAGCGACTTTCCGCGCCGAGAGATGTTCACGTTCAACTCGATGAGTATCGTCCTCGTCTTCCTGCTGATGTCGCTCTACCACATCGACATCGTGATGCTCCAGCAGTTCAGGGACAGCGCGTCGGTCGGGAACTACCGGGCGGCGCTCACGCTCGCCGAGTTCCTCTGGTTCGTTC
This sequence comes from Natronorubrum halophilum, assembly GCF_003670115.1. NCBI lineage: Archaea > Methanobacteriati > Methanobacteriota > Halobacteria > Halobacteriales > Natrialbaceae > Natronorubrum > Natronorubrum halophilum. The sequence goes on along the minus strand of NZ_QQTY01000002.1, from coordinate 693,379 downwards.
CGATCGCCCTCCAGACGGTGTACGTTCACTCCACGTCGGAGCTGTGGTCCCAGAACCGTCATCGAAAGATTACGGAGCTCGCATCGCGGACGACGCGATACACGTTCCTCGTGACCGCCATCATGGCCGTCGGTCTCGCGGCGCTGGCCGATGTCGCCGTGCCGGTATACTTCGGTGCCGAAGCGAAACCAGCGATCGAGCCGCTGTTGTTGTTGCTCCCCGGAGCGCTCGGGTTCGCACTCGCCAGACCGATCCTCGCCATTTCACAGGGGAACGGAACCCTCCGGTACCCGGTCGCAGCGACCGGCATCGCAGCCGTGATCAACGTCATCCTCAACGCCGTGTTGATCCCGCGGTACGGGATGAGCGGCGCGGCCGTCGCGACCAGCATCGGCTACGGATCGATGTTCGCCTTCCACTGCGTGAGCGCTCGAGTCATCGGATTCGATCCGCTCGCGGATGCGCGACTCGGTCGCGGTGCGATCGCGGCTATCCTCGCCGGCATTCCCATCGTCTCCCTCGCGTCGGTGATCACGAATCAGTGGCTCGCCCTCGCAATCGTCCCGCCCGTCGGGTTCCTGGTTTTCGTCGCCTTCGCGATTTTCGTCGGCGCTCTCGACTCGGCGGAGCCGTTCGAGATCCTGTCGATATTCCCCGATCCGATCGGCTCGAGGGCGAACGAGATCTACGAGCGCCTCGAGGCGAGGACGAACGACCAATCGTCGCGAAGCTGGATACAGACGCTGCTCCTCGCTGCCGGGATCGCGCTGTTCGCCTCCGGAATCGCCCTCGGAATACTGGGTCCCGAGATCTAAGACCGCGCTCGGCGGACCGTCTCGTTTTCCCACCCTTCGATGTCCGGTTAGCAAGGGGACCGATCGGCGTCTCGGGACGTATGGATCGTCCCGAGGAGTGTCCTGAGACGTCGGTACTGGCGCATCTCGCGCGCGATAGTCTTGGAGGAGAATTAACCGCAACGCCCTCGTTAGCGGGCTCGACGGCGGGTCCACGGGCACTGACGACGGAACGCGGAGCACATCGGCGAAAAAACGTCTCGAACCGCGAGTCTCGAACTCGGCGACCGTCGTCGGACGCTCGCCGTTACGACGAACGCGAACGTTACTCCACCTGGCTCTCGAGGTGTTCGCTCTCGGCCATGTCGAACAGCATCGCGAACAGGAGCAGCGTGATGCCGGCGACGAACAGCAACAGGCTCGCCGACCCCTGAACGAACGCGGAGCCAAGACCCGCGAGGACGGCGATCACCGACAGACCCGCACCGAGTACGCCCGTCGCGGCCATCCCGGCCCCGACGAAATAAAACAGCGCGAGCGGGTGGAAATCCAGGACGAGGTACTTCGCCTTCAGCCGCCACAGGAAGTTCCCGAGCAGCATCGTCGAGACCTTCGGAATGTAACTGGAGTACTCGATGCTCGACTCCTCGTCGCCGTAGACGGCCGGCATCGCGACGTCGGCGACGCGCATGTCCTGGACGTTTAACTTCACCAGCAGGTCGTTGCAGTAGCCGTAGTACTCATAGAGGTTGTCGACGTCGATCGCCTCGAGCGCGTCGTGAGAGATGGCCGTGTAGCCGTTCTGGGGGTCCATGGTCTTCCAGTAGCCCGAGGCGATCTTCGTCAGGAACGAGAGGATCGCGTTGCCGACGAACCGGAATCGGGGCATCGCCGCCCGATACTCCTTCGAGAGGAGTCGGTTCCCCTTCGCGTAGTCGGCGTTCCCGTCGACGATCGGATCGAGCAGCCGCGGCATCTGGGAGAGGTCCATCTGCCCGTCCGCGTCGACGGTGACCGTCGCGTCGACGCCGTCCTCGAGCGCGGCGAGGTAGCCGGTCTTGATCGCCCCGCCGGCACCGAGATTCGTACGGTGTTGAATCGGGACGACGCGGCCGATGCTATCGAGGACCGACGCTCGCTCGGCGAGCGTGGACACACCGCCGTCGGCCACGAGTTGGGTTTCGCCCGCCACGTCGCCGGTCGGCGTCGAACTCGCGTCCTCGCGAGCCGCCTCGTGAATCGCCTCCCAGGTGCCGTCCGTCGACTGATCGTCGATCGCGTAGATTCGATCGACGTAGTCGGGCATCTCGCGGATCACGTCGCCGACGAATCCCTCCTCGTTGTAGGCGGGCATCACGACGCCGACGGTAGTGTCTCGATACATTAGCTCACCTCCGTCGTGTCAACGCGTTCGATAGCCGGTGTGTCGGCGTCGGGAGTACGCACCGTCATGACCCCTCCAGCAGTTCCGTCGCGGTGACGACCTCGACGTCGGCGTCGTCGATGTACTCGAGCAGGTCATCGAACGCTCGTTCGGACAGCCCCTCTTGCCCGATGTACTCGAAGTGCAACACCGCGAGCTGGCCGTACTCGGCGGCGTAATCGACGTACCTCTCCGTTTCCGCTCCCGCGTCGCCGGAGAAGAATCCCACGTTGTGGGGATCCGTAAACGGCACGCCGTTCGGACCGCCGCCGAACCGGAACGCTTGCTCGTGGTACTCCCTGACGAGATCGATGGTGTCCGACCCGAGCACGTTCCGGGGCGTGACGAAGTGTTTCGCACCGTCGGCGAAGCCGCGGTTCTCGAGGTACGCTTTCGTCCGTCTGATCATCCCCTCTTGCTCTTCGGGTGAGAACTCGTGGATGGATTGTGCGCCCGTTCGCGGACGGGCCGCCATGTCCCATCCGGCGTCGTCAAGTTCGCTGAGCGCGTCGATCGTAAGCCTCCCCTGCTCACCGACGGCCTCGGGGATGACTGCCTCGACGCCCGAAAAGCCGTACTCTTGCATGCGCTCGAACGCGTTCGTGCGGTGGCTCTCGAGCGTCCCGTCGAACAGCAACATGACCCGTCCCGTCTCGGGCCGGTCGACGGTGCGGAGGTCGTCGACTCGGCAGTCGATCGAACCGGTTTGATTGCCGCGCCGCCGCGCTGTCAGGCGAATCTCGCGAACGTCCGAGAGATCGGGTTGGGTTTCGACGCGAGTCGTCCCGAAGTCGACGCGGACCCAGCGGTCGGTGGGTCCGGTAAGCGTCCGGCGCATCGTGTACACGTTACGCGAGTTCGGTGCGAACAACTCGAGGGTGAGCCGTAGTTGGTCGCGGCCGGTGAAGGAGACGGCGAGCGAGAGGTTCGAATCCCGCAGGTCCATCCCATCGGAGATCGTCCTGTAGATCGCCGCGTAGTCGGTCTCCTCGTCCGCTGTGAGGTGGGCGGACTGAGAGCCCGCGTAGGGATCGTCCGTTCCGGCCTCGAGCGCCCCGGCGTCGATCAGCGATGCCCACTCATCGAGGTTCTCGAAAGTCTCGATCGACTCCCCGGGGAGATCGGGCAGATCGCTCGGCTCGGGTTCGTCGTCCTCGTCGCCCGGCTGAGACGGCGACTTCTCGTCCCCGCCGCGCCACTCGCGGATGCTCGAGAGGCACCCGGCGAGTCCGAGCGTTCCGGTCGCTGCAACCGTAGTTATGAACGTTCGTCGGTTTCGGTTCGTCATTAACACCGGCCACGAATCGTTCGGTCTTTCTTATACAGTTATTAGAAGGAGGTGCCACCCACTCAGGGCGTAGTGATCGGGTCGTTTCGTGTTGCTCTCGTCGAGAACTCGTCTCGCTGCAAGCGGGAACGTGCGCTGACGCGGCGTTTACCCACGCGATAATAATCCCATCCGAGCGACTACTACCGAAAAATGACTCGTATCAGCGTCATCATTCCGACGTACAACAGAGCGGCGACGCTTCCTCGCGCGATCGACAGCGCACTCGAGCAAACGGTCGACGACCTGGAGGTCGTCGTCGTCGACGACGGCTCGACCGACGACACCGATTCGGTACTGGCCGGATACGACGATCCCCGAGTTCGGCCGGTCATCCACGCGACGAACCAGGGGGCGAACGTCGCTCGGAACACGGGCATCGAACACGCCCGCGGCGAGTACGTCGCCTTCCTCGACTCGGACGACGAGTGGCGTCCCGAGAAACTCGAGCGCCAACTCGCCGTCCTCGAGGATCGCTCGAGCGAGTGGGTCGGCGCGTACTGCGACTCGGCGTACGAACTGTCGGGAGCGAGCGGCAGGCTCCGATCGGCCGTCGCAGCCGTGCTCGCTCGCGAGGACGAGGAGCCCGCGAGGGAAGGGGGTGAGGAACTGATCGGCGAAATCCTGGCGGACAACGTCCAACCGGGGGCCGGTTCGACGCTGCTCGTCCGAACCGACGTCGCGAGCGAGATCGGTGGATTCGACGAACAACTCGACCGGTTCCAGGATCCCGAGTTCTGTCTGCGCGTGCTCGAGGCTGGCAAACTCGCGTACGTCGACGAGGAACTCGTCGTCCGCGAGGAGACGGGACACCCGCCGGCCGACGTCGTCCGGGACGCCGACGAGCAGTACCTGTCGGCGTACGACGAAACGGTCGATCGCTTCGAGGCCGAGGGATACGACATTCGATCGACGCACGAACTGCTCCTCGCGAAGCGGTACTTCGCCGAAGGGCGTCTCCTGCGGGGCGCGTGGCACGGCCGAAAGGCGTCGGTGTCGCCGCGACATGTTCCCGGCGTCTGCTGGGCTGCCGGCACCGGCGTCCGGCGTCGCCCGGTTCCGATCGTCGCAATGATTGCGGTCCTCGCACTCGTGACCGTTCTGGCCGTTCTGGGGCGGTATTCGATCGCCCGTCGCGTTCTCACCGAGTAGCTGCGCTTCAACCGGGTGGGCAACGCACCGGCGGCACCGGTCGGCGAACGCTCAAGGGCACCTCGCGGATCCGTCCCCACCTCGTCGCCCTCCCGTCGCTCTCATACCTGAAACGATCTTTACCGATCGGTAACTAACACGATCCGGACGGCAGGATCGGCTATGAACGTCCGATCGCTCTACCACACCGCCAGGGGAGTGCAGGGATTCACAGCGGCCGAACGCGAGTCGACGGCTTCACGATCGCTCCGTCGTCGGCTCTGGCTCTGGCGTCGCGGCTTCGTGAGCCAATCCGACGCCGTGTACGACCTCGAGGAGTCCACGGCACAGGACTACGTGAGCGACTATCAACGGTACGTGCGGACGAAGAAGATTAACGGAACGTGGTCGGTCGCGCTGTCGAACAAGCTCCTCTTTCACCGGGTGATGCAGCCGTTCGACGACAGGCGAATGACCGTCTACGGAATGGTCCGTGATGGTACGTACCACTCGGTCGACGCGACGGAGTCCCATCTCCCGCTGACGGACGGCGGGTCGAGCACCACGGCGGCGGTCGGTTCCGGCGGCGAGAAGGCGCCGGAAACGTACGACGCCGGCGAGCGAGTCGTCGACCGACTTGAGGACGAGAACCGACTGGTCCTCAAGTGGGCTCACGGCGGCGGCGGACACAACGTGCTCCTGTGTGTGAACACCGACGACGGCTACCGGGTGAACGGCGACGAGTACACCGAGGCGGAACTCCGTTCGCTGGTCGCGGATCTCGATGAGTACCTCGTCTGCGAGTTCGTCGCGCAGAGCTCGTTCTCGGCCGTCCTGTACCCGTCGACGCCGAACACCCTCCGAATCATCACGATGTACGACGAGGCGGCCGGCGAACCGTTCGTCGCCGCGGCGATCCAGCGCATCGGGACGACGAGGTCCGCCCCCTTGGACAACTTCACGCAGGGCGGACTCTCCGCGAAGATCGACCTCGAGACGGGTGAACTCGGTCCCGGTGCGCAGCCGCCCGAGGGCGACCGCGTCGGGTGGCACTCGACCCACCCGGACACCGGGACGCCGGTCGAAGGGGTGCGAATTCCCGGCTGGGACCGCATTCGAGCGGGCGTACTCGAGATGGCCGACGCCTGCTCGTTCCTGCCGTACATCGGCTGGGACGTCATCGTCACCGGCGACGATGGGGAGTTCTCGGTCATCGAGGCGAACAGCTACCCCGGTCTCAAGTCGATCCAGGTCCACGGGCCGCTGTTGACGGACGACCGCGTTCGGGAGTTCTACGAACGACACGGTGTGTGTTAGCCTGTCTTCCGTCGGATTTCGGTCGCAGGCGAGCTAAAAGGCCGTATTCCGCCGTATCGACGACGAGCTAACCATTTCGCGAATGAAATGGAAAATGTTCCTGGGTTATACTCGCGATAGTAAACATCACCCGTTTCAAACTCCGTACTGACATGCAAGGTGATGACATTTCGCGGAGAGCAGTACTAACCACTACGGCTGGCTGTGCGCTCGCGGGCATCGGTATCGCCACGGTCAGCGGCCAGGACGACGACGAATCGAACGAGGACGATGCGGGTATCACGCGAGACTCGTTCCCGATTATGGACGGAACGAACCGGGAAACGACGGTCCACGTCACGACTGCGGACGCGGACGGTCCGACGGTCGTCGTCGTCGGCGGCATCCACGGCAACGAAGTCGCCGGCTACGCGGCCGCAGAGGAGGTCGCCGACTGGGCGATCGACGTGGGGACGCTCGTCACCATCCCCAGAGCGGATACCGTCGCGGTCGATCGCGGGACTCGAACCGACGACGAGGGCGTCGATCTCAACCGGCAGTTCCACGAGGGCGACGATCCGGAGACGGAACTCGCACGGGCCATCTGGGCCGTCATCAGCGAGTACGATCCCGATGTCGTCGTCGATCTCCACGAATCGAGGGGCATCTACGCGGACGATCCCGTCGACGGCGTCGGACAAGCGATCTTCCACTCGAGCAACGACGAGGCCGTCAACGCCGCCGCGGAGACCGCCGACTACGTGACTCGGAACTACGTGGACGATCCGACGCGCGCGTTCCAGACTGGGCCGTTCTCCAGGCCGGACAACGACCCGCAGGGACTGCTCGTTCACAAGGCCGCTCGAGACCTGGGTGCCGACGCGTTCCTGGTGGAGACGCTCTCGGTCGACGTCGACCTCGAAACCCGCGTCGAGTGGCACCTGGCAATCACCGAGCAACTGGTTGCAGACGGATTGTTCCCCGAGGACGGGAACACCCCCGACGAGCCCGAAGAGGCGGAACCGGACGAGCCGGAGGAACCTGACGAGGACAAACCGGACGAGGATGCGTCCGACGATGCCGACGCAGACGAACCCGAGTCGCCGACCGCGACGATCAAGACGGTTCCCGAGGGAGCCGACGAACGGGCCCTCGAGTCGGGCCAGACGATCGAACTCAACGCTTCGTGCTCGTCGGCCTCGGACGGTGACATCGTCGACTACGAGTGGGACGTCGGCAAGACCGGTGAGTTCGACGAAACCGGTGAAACGATTACGGTGACGGTCGGCGCGAACGCTCGAGACTCGGTCGTCCTGCGCGTGGTCGACGACGACGGGCGGACCGATACCGACTCGATCACGCTCTCGACGGAATAGTTTGTCACCGGCGCTTTCGGGCGCTCGGTCGTGGACATCACGCCGTATCATTCGGTTTCCACCGCTGTTTTTCCGTCACGTATCACGGTAGCTATCGGAGTGAACGCCGGCATCACTCTGCAGAATCGCCTGCGACGAGTCGAGATAGGAGTCGACGGCGGGCGTAGCGAAGAATTAGTAGTGTTGGTCCGTCCGAAGCTTCCAGAGGCCGTCGAAGGTAACGACCTCGACGTCAGCGCTGTCGATGTGCTCGAGGAGGTCCTCGTAGTCGCCCTCGGACATCGTGTTGTTCGCCTCGAACGTGTGGAAGTTCAAGATCGTACACTGGTTGTGTTCGGCGGCGAGGTCGACACAGCGCTTCGAGATGTCGAGGTCGTGGCCGATCGTCCGCGGCAGCGCGAGCGGATCGAAGCCGTAGACGCTTGTCGTGTTGACGTTGCCAGACTGATTGAAGCCGCCACAGTAGTGGTAGTCCGTCGTGTACTCGAGACTGGTCTTGTTGTAGCTGTTGTGCGGGTAGACGATGTAATCCGCGCCCTCGAACTCGTTTTGGATGTACCACTGTTTGTCCTGCCGAAGGCGAGCCTCCATTGCTTCTTCGTCGTCCTCCTCGTGGATAGGGTTGTGCGTGCCGTGGACGACGATCTGATCGCCCTCGTCCTGGCGCTCCTGAAGTTCCGAGACCGACATGATTCCGTCACGACCTTGCTCCGTCCACCGTGGAATCGGAGCTTGAACCGTCTGAAATCCGTACTCGTCGTGCAGGGGCGACGCCGTCTCGTAGTAATCCAGACTGCCGTCGTCCCAGGTCAGCATGACGTACCCCTGATCGGGTTTCTCGTGGGAGCGTATGTCGTCGATCCAGACCTCCGCCTCGTCCATGGAGTGCAGGACCTGGATCTCGAGACGGTCGAGGGAATCCATCGCCGGTTCGTACTCGCTCTGTTGGAAGACGCCGGGGCTCGAGCGGAACCAGCCGACGTCCGGCGCTCGATACGTGACCTCCCGGAGCGAGTGCACCTTCTCGCTCCCGAACTGGTCGACGAGTCGGAGATTGACCGCGAGGCTCTGCGGTGTCGTCGTCCGAATCGCAAAGGAGAGGTCCGTCTCGGTCAGGTCCTCTCCCGAGAGGGATCGCTGCGCGACGATGTTCTCGCTGCCGTTGGACTGCAGTTTGAGGCTCTGATCGCCCGCAAAGACGACGTCCTGGTCCGCTTCCCCCGACCCCTGGACGACCTCCCAGTCGTCGAGGTTACTCAGATCGTCGAAGGAGTCTCCGGGCTGGCGGTACTGCTCTCGGCTATTGTATTCGGTTTCGAGCGGCGGGACGCCGTCCGCGAGCGCTGCCGCAGTCGACCCGTCCGAACCGTCCGAGGGGTCGTCCGAGGAGTCACCGTCAGAACGGCCGAGCGCCGAGTTGAGTCGGTCAGCACAGCCGGCCATACCGGCGATCCCAACCGCACTCGACAGAGCGAGGAATCGTCGTCGCGTTGGTTGCTTCTGTGACATTGACGGGTCGAAACTACCGACAGCGAACCCATTATTATGGATCCTATAGTCGGGACCGGTGAACGGTCAAGACCGCTTTCGTACGGCTGTTTCGGACCTTAACGATGCCATAGTAATTGTTGACTCGTCCGGAGACAGGATAATGAGACGTACGCGAGCGAGGATCGCGATCGGAAATCGTCCGGTTCACGACGCGACCGTACATCGTCTGCAAACTACTCTTCAACCATGAACAGGGAACTCTTCGGCGTATTCGGCGGTATCGAGGCGTTCGGGCGGTTCAGATCCGGTGACGAGTTCGACGAGGTGCTCACTGGACCGGCCATCACGGTCGGAATCAGGGACGCCGATCTCGGAACGCAAGGATGGAGCGCTCAGTACGCCAGCGACGACGGTTACTGTGTTATCTGGGGAGAGATATACGCTCCCGACGACAGCGCTAACGCCGCACGCTGGCTCCTCGAGCGCTACGAGACGGACGGACGCGACGCGCTATCGGCGCTCAACGGCTCGTACGTCGCCGTTCTCGACGACGGGACGAGTGACGGGGGGTTCGTCGCCACGGATCCGGTCCGATCTCGAGAGTGTTTCTACACCGACGAACCCGGGGTTCGAGTCTTCGGAACCGACGCCGCCGAGGTCAGCCGCACGATTACCGAGCCGACGGTGAACCGGAATGGAATCCTCGAGTTCCTCCACATGGGTGTGACGCTCGGCGAAAAAACGGCGATCACGGAACTGCATCGTCTCCCGCTGGATAGTCGGCTCACGCCCGCATCAGTCGAGTCGCTCGATCGCTTCGTCTACCAACCGCGCGAGTTCGACTACGCGGGAGAGCTCGCCGATCGGCTCGAACGAGCGCTTCAGCGGCGATCGGTGCTCCCTGGACGAAAGGGGGTGCTCCTCTCGGCGGGATACGATTCGCGGATCATCCTCTCGCAGGTGACCGATATCGACCACAGCTACACGGTCGGTGCACCGAACGCACAGGAGGTACAGGGAGCGAAACAGCTCGCCGACCAGTACGGCGCGAGCCATACCGCGTTTCCGCCGGACGAGCGGTATCTCCGTCCCGACGAGTCGAAGATACGGTACTCGAACGGGATCAAAGAATCGCTGCACATCCACCACGCCGGCTACACGGACGAGATCGACGTCGACACGATGTACCACGGCCTCCTCAGTGACACCTTCTTCCGGGGCCATTTTACCGCACAGGATACCGTCGACGTCCTCGATAAACGCATTCCGACCGGTCGCCTCGATCCCGATCCGGACCCGGTCGAGGTGTTGCTCGAGAAGTTCGGATACAGCCGCGAGGCGAGCCTCGAACTCGCCGACCGAACGTCGTTCGACGTCGATCCAGAAGCGTTCGTCAGGGAGGCACTCGCCGACGAAATCGACTCGAGGCGCTCGCACGCGGAGACGATACAGAACACGCTCACCTGCGTTGGGATCGCCAACCAGCCGTCGGTTCCGTTCCACAACCACCTCTCGGATCAGTTCATCACGTCGTTTCTGGCGACGGATCGCGAACTGATCGAGTGGCATCTACAGACGCCGCCAGCACACCGAACGACGGACACCTTCTTGCAAGCGTGTGAGCAACTGGACGACGAAATCTTGCGATACAGACCACCCGATCGACCGTACGATAGTACCCTCCTCAACGAGATCGAGGGATTCGTCCGTCGAAAGACGCCGCTTCTCCCGGCGTTCCAACCCCCGTGGCCGGATCGTGAAACGCTCTTCGAGCAGTACGGGTTCGACCAGCGGCTGTTATCCGATATGGCGTACGTCCACCAACTGCCGGCCAGACATAAACTGCGACTTACCGATCTTCGTGGCTGGCTCGAGCGCGGGCTAGGTCCGAAGAAGCAGCCGCTACCGTGGTTGACTCCGCCGGAGTCCTCGGTAGGATAGCACGTTAGAGAACACATTCGCTGGCTGCCAATTTCCGTCTGTTTCCTTGATATTTGTCAGATGTTAATTGTGTAAAAAATCGGTGCAACCGCGCTAACAACCAGATATATTGCTTGCGATTGTAGAACCGTGAGAATACTTATATGCCAAGGGGTTTTACCGTGGAATATGCGTCTGACACCGTCTTGGCTTCGCTCTTCGTCAGATGATTCCCCAGAGGAGCGATCCGAGAATTCGGATACTACTTCCGGGGTTACGATATATCACGCCCCACCGAACACCGTCCAGGAGGGTGATCCCGAGGATACGCAGCGAGCGGCGAATTTTATCCCGGAGTCCGACACCGAGCTGTTAGCTGCGCTCGACGAGGTAGGGACACCAACAACCGTCGATGAAGTGACGGATCAGTTACTTCACCCGGCACGACCGCCGATCGATACCTGGGCGAACGTTCACGAACGGCTCCATCAAGACCGACTTCCGGAACTCGACGCGTCGGGTGATATCGAGTTCGACACGAACGACGGTCTCGTCGAGTATCAGACGTCGTATGCCAGAACGGAGTCGCGGTTTTCGCTGGCCAGCCTCAGGAGAATCTGGGCGAAAGTGTTGTACACGCTCATCGCACTGATCGCTGCCATGTTGCTAATCGGAGTGATAGCCGCAGTTGCGACGACGACGTTCGATATCTCGGTCTTTCAGGCGTTCATCTAGTCCGTCGACGCTCTCAATTGATGAGTCTGCTGATAGTCAGCACTGTAAAGAGGAGCAGGATCAACGCGCTCAGTGCGATCCCCGAGAGGAACGACATAAACGGCAGTTCCATCACTGCACCGAGCAAGAAGACGTAACAGACGACTGTTGCGCCGATGTAGTAATCGTCCCACCCCTCGTCGCTACGTTGCTCGTTCACCGATTCGATGGACGGATCGACCTGAAGGTACTGATCGACCTGGTCGGCGAGCGGTTTTCGCTCGACGATTCCGCGGTTTTGCTGGTAGTCGATTATTCCTGCCTGATCGAGCTTCGAGAGGTGAGACTGATAGAGGGGAATGTAAACGCGCTGGCGCTGCGTGGACGTGAGCTCTTTGACGGTGGTCTCGTGTTCCCAGGCCGCAACCTGTTCCGCAATATCGCGCATGCGGACGGGTTCGTCGGTACCGCGTAGGTACCGGAGCACCATCCGACGGCGTTCGTTTTGCAGCAGATGAAAGATTTCGTCTTTCGAGAACGCAGACGCTTCGGAAGGACAGTCCGTCTCGGTATCTATCTCCTGGCTATCCTGTTCTTCCGAGTTGATATGTGTCGATTTCATCGGTCCAGTCTCCCTTAAACAGAAGTGGGTAATAAAGGGTTTGGTCCTCACATCCCAGAAATACACGATTTCAATAGTTTCATCGCAGTTTATCACTTTTTATGTTATTTCATAACCCAATAATTCCGCCTCTAGGACTCTCTATCTGCAATATACGGTATTGGTGCAAAGTTTATTACGCTAGTGATGGCGGAAAATATTCCTCGAGATACTCTACGAACCCGTGAGTATCTCGCTGTTTGCAACCGTCGATGACCATCGAAAGCGGCGAGAGCAGATCCAGTATCGAGATGATTATAGATCGGGGTCAGACAGACGTCAGATCGACCCGGTTGCGCGGGGCTTACTCGGGTGATAATAAACCACCCTGACACCGATTATCCACGAAATGAGCGACAACCACTGGTGGTTTTTCGATCTGGCAGTCGTCATCGCGGTCACTGGTACCCTCACGTTCGGCGTATTTTCCGGAGTTGACGGCATCACAAGAATAGCGGTAACGATTCCGCTCGTTCTCTTTCTTCCGGGGTATGCGCTCGTCTCGGCCATGTTTCCCGACAAACCGAACGACAACTACCAGTCGTTCGACGAGGAGAAAACCGGACTCGGAAATCCACTGCTGGCTTCCGGAGGACTCGAGACGATCGAACGGCTCGTCCTGTCAGTGGTGTTTAGTGTCGCCCTCGTTCCGGCGACCGCCCTTATTGCGTCCGCAACCCCTAGGGGTTTGACGCTCGGAATGGTGCTTTCCGGGATTGCGTTACTCACCGTCGCGCTATCACTGATCGCGATCGGTTCTCGCTATCGGTGTCCACCGGAGCAACGATTCGTGCCGAGGCTCTCGTCGGAACCGCTGTTTTTCACGCAACGACAGAACGCGTTCAGGAGAACGAACCCGCGGCCGTATAACATCGCACTCGTTGTCGCATTGATCCTTCTCGTGGCGAGCGGCGGCTTTGCAGTTGCCAACTCGCCGGAACACGACGGATTTACTGAATTTTCAGTCGACACCGAGGACGTGACCGGCGAAACCGATACGATGTACGAGTCGACGTACACTGCCGGCCAGCCCAACGAATTGCAGACGACGATCACCAACCAGGAGAACGAAGAGCGCACCTACACGACGGTGGTACTGCTCGAGCAGGTGAGCTACGAGGATGACGGCGTGACCGTCCACGAAACGGAGGAACTCGTCAGAGAGTCGACAACGGTCGCTGACGGCGAAACGCACCAGCAAACGCTCAACGTCACGCCATCGATGCAGGGCGACGAGTTCCGCCTGACGGTGCTCCTCTACGAGGGCGATCCGCCGTCGGATCCGACAACCGAGAACGCATACCGTGCGATCAATCTGCCAATCGAGCTCGAGTAGGTGTGGTCGCGGGAACGCCTCGCGACTACCGCCTACTGTACTCCCGTTTGTGAACGCGGTTTCCGAGCGCTCCCTCGAGTCGTGAGGCCGCGGCCGTCGCTATCGATTCTTCGTTTCCCGACCCCGTCGATAAGCCAATCGCTGAACGGTCGGGACCACTGAGACCGGCTACGCGCTCTGTCGTTCGTTTTTCGTCGCGCCGGTCGTCCGTCCCGTCGTGTACGCGATTGCTATCCGAAACGGCAACCGGCTTATCGTCGGTGCATTCTCGCTCGCATCTCTCTCACCACGTTGCCGACGTGCTCACCCCTTTTGCTCGGGCCGAGCACTCGAATCGCGGTCGACGGACGGTCACGGCGGTTTTGTCGCCTGCTTCGTCTACTCTCCGGTATGCGAACCTCCTTCTCAGTGACGGAACGTCGCCGCAGACCGCTTATCCGACTCGTAGCGGGAATCGCGGTAGCGCCGCTATGGCTGTTCGGCGGTGCGCCGATCACTGCTGACGTCGGAGCGGCTCCGCAGCTAACACCGGCCGTGATTTCGAATAGCTATCGTAGCCGCTGACGCGACTCCCGTAACCGCTTTCGGATCGTCGTGCCCGTTTTGTCCTCGGGTTCCGAGAATCTCCATAGCGTTCCTTACAGGAACCGAGAGGGACAGCGGGGCTGGGGTGTCCGCACGACTCGAGAAAGCGCTCGACTCCCGTGAGACCACGTTCTCCGCTGGGTGATCTTCGAGGTCCGCTCACGCTTCGCAGTTCGCGAACGGGTCATCGCTCGTCGATGGTAGCAGTAGTTAACGACAGGGACGACGAGTCCCGACAGCGAGGAACGTAGACCTTCTTAGCCGTCGCTCACCGTCGTTCGTAACGACCTTGAGTAGTGTCATCGATCGGCTCGTTATCGCTCAGATCCGATCGACAGCGACTGGATCGATCGTTGCGGGGCGGTGTGTAGAGCGCTGCTTGGTAGCTGCGAGTTCCACGGAAAATCAACCGACGAAACGGGCCCTCTCCCAATCGTTATCCGGATGCAGACGAGTCCGCACAGATCGTCACGTCCCCGTTCGTGTAGATGGTGGCCTGATCCGGACTGCAGAGTCGATCCTGAGAGATCTGCTTGATTCGTCCGTTTCCGTCGGCGTCGTTGAAGTACGTCGCACCGGTCGACTGCGTCGACCGATACACCGTGTAGTTGTGGTCGGCAGCGCCGCCGTCGGGAACTTCAGCGATCCCCGTTCCCGACCGCGGATAGGCACCGGTACGCCAGATCACCGTCTGGTAGGGGTGATCCGTGTGGAACCGTTGATCGGGCCGGATCTCGCTTCCGTTCGGTGAACCCGTTAACTCCCCGATCCGGTCGACCGCAGCGAGCTCGGCCTCGTTGTACGCGAGCTGTTCGTGGTGATCGTTGAAGACCGGGTTATCGGTGTTGCTTTCGGCTGCGAATATCATCGCCCCCGGATAGATGAGGACGAACACCAGGAGCACGGAGACGACGATCCTCGGCTCGAGTCCCCGAACCATCGTTCGAATGCCGATCGCGCCGAGGATCGCCATCGGCGCGAAGAGGAACGCGAACCACCGCGTCGGGATGAAGTTCCTGATGCCGAACATCGGCAATCCGAGCACGAACACCAGCATGAAGGCCGCAGCCAGCAAGAGCGTGAACACCGACTGTTCGGCACGCCGTCTGTGGACGACGTACAGACAGCCGGCGAACGTCGCGGCGAGCAAGAAGAGAAAGCCGAGGTTATCCACGTACGGGATGATCTGCTCGAGCAGCGTCGGCGCGGCCTCGGCTGCCCCGCTGGCCTCTTCCGACGTCCCGCCCGCGAGGTTGAGAAAGCCTGCGCTCTCCTCGAGCGTTTCGGTGAAGAAACTCAGGACGGTCGCCAGGAACGACTGCTGGCGATACGGCGTCAGCGACCAGACGAAGATCGTCAGGCCAACGACGAAGACGAAGAGTCCGACGAGGTTGACCGGCTTCTTCGCTCGGAAGACGCTCGTGTCGAATCGGGCTAACCCGAGGGGGCCAACCTCGAAGACGAGTTGCGCGAGGAACGCCGCGAGCAACAACACGAGCATGATGAACGTCGACACCTGGTGGGTAAGGATGACGGCGACGCTCAACAGGAGTAACAACGAGAAGTCTCGCATCGTGTACTCGATCCGCATCACGCGGATCAACGCGTACAACATCGCGAGGAAGAAGACCAACCCCAGACTCGTCGGAATGAGATGCATCCCCCACATCGCGACGTAGTTGGCGAAGCCGAAGAGCGCGGCCGCAAGCGTCGCCCACCGCTGTGAGACGAGCAAGTTCGTGGTCGCGTAGACGAGCAGAACCGAGATGGGCATCACGATTCCGACGGAGAGATACAACGCGGCGCGCAGCGGAACGTCGTACAGCAGCGACGAGGCGGCGACTAACAGGTGATAAAACGGTGAGGCGTAGTGTTTGTCGTCGGAGATTCCGCCGACGGACCGTTCCGTTACGATCGCCTCCGTCAGCTCCGCGTGCGTCCAGATGTCGATTCCGATGTATCCCGGGGTCGCGTACAGCGCGGTAAATCGGAAGATGAGCGCGAAGAGGACGATCTGGAGCAACAACAGCTTCGGATTGAGATCCCGCTCGCTCGCGAAGACGATCTGGCCGATCACGAGCGTCCCGACGACGCTCGCCAGTCCGAAAAAGACGATCGTCCGCGTGCCCTGGATCACCGTCAACAGGACGAGGGCCGAGAGTCCGACGAGGACGACGCTCGGAAGCGCCATCGACACTTCCGAGGGGAGCCTCGGGAACGCTTTCGAGTGTTCCCGTTGGTACAGCGAGACGAGATACAACGTACACGCGGTCCCCAGAACGATCGGAACCGTCTTGAGATAGATCTGCGAGGCGAAAAACCGCAGCGGAAGCAGCGCCAGCGCGATCAGGAGACCGCCGATCGCCGCGACGGTGTCGAGGCGTAGCGGTCGCAGCTCCGAGAGTCGCTTATACCCCATGGCTTACCCCCGTTCGCTGGCCAGCCGGTTCGTTCGAATCGAGCACTCGTCGATACAGGCCGAGGAGCGCTTCCCCGAGCGTGTCGAGGCTGAGCCCGTCTATTTCTTCGCGGCCGTTGGAACGACCGCCCGCTTCGACGACGGTCTCGAGTCCGGCGATCAGATCACCGTCGGCGTCGCTGACGAAACAGTTCGTCACGTTCTCGACCGTCTCGCGGACGAATCCGACGTCGGTCGAGACGATCGGGAGATTACACGCGGCGGCCTCCTTGACGACCATGGGGCCGCTCTCGCGTCGCGACGTCACGAGGAGGACGTCGCTCGCGCTCATGTAGTAGGGCATCTCCTCGTGGTCGACGCCGGTGATCGTCCGCAGTTCGATATCGGCGTCGGCCCGTTCGACCAGCCGGCGAGCCCGCGGGAAGTCCTTTACGGATCGATCGCGATCGTACGGGAAGAGCGCGACGGGTCGGTCGGTCTCCCAACCGAGGTGCTCACGGGCCTCCCGGCGCGGGATCGGCCTGAACAGGTCGGTGTCGACGCCGAAGGGAATCAGTTCGTGCTCGGTATCGAGTGCGCGCGACATCGTTCGGCTCGGAACGATCGCCGCGTCCGAGCGGCGGGCACCGTATCGACTGAGCGATCGAAGCCAACCCAACTCGCTCATCAGGTCAGATCCCCACAGCGTCACAACCACCGGTCGGGTGGGTTGAGCGAGGGCGAACGGTGCGACGAGACCGTAGTTCGCGTGGACCAGATCGTACTCCGTCGATCGAACGGCTGAGAGGATCTTCGGATGGAACTTGACGTAATCCGACACCGACCGACCCGAATCGCCGCTGTGCGCTCCGGGGACGCCGAGAACGGTGCAGTCGACGCCCCGCTCCTCGAGGACGGACACCTGCTGGTCGAAAAACGGCCGCGGCGAGGTGACCAACTGGAGTACCTTCATCGTTAGCTCGTATTGGTTGCAGGAGTTGGGTTCATCGCGCGCGTATGCGCGAGCGCCTCGATCCGCTGAACGACGTACTCGGTCACGTCGATCCGCTCTTCGAGGAGGCGGTTCCGACGACGTTCCCACGTCTCGTCCGGCTCCTCGAGGATATCGTCGATCTTCTGTAGCGCTCGAGTGTGGCGGTCCGACCCGTTGAATCCGAACAACAGCCCGTATTCGTCCTCGAGTTCGATCGTGTAGCCGAGGGACGCCGGGTTCACGTAAACCGCCGGCGTACCGAGCACCGCAGCTTCGGCGGCGGTCGTCGCCCCTTCGCTAACGACGACGTCCGCGTACGCGAGCAGGTCGTGCATCTTCTCCGGCGGCGTCGTAAACTGGTAGGACTCGAGATCGGACGGCGGTTCCCCTTCTATCGTGAGCAGGACCGAAACCCCCGCGTCCTCGAGTTTCTCGATGAGGTCTCGAGGGTCGTCGAACCCGCCGTGGCCGACGTCGTGGGAGGCCTCCCAGCTGCTGAGCCGAACGACGGCAAAGGTGTCCGACGGCGACAGGTCGGTCGCCTCGAGAACGGACGGGTCGGGGTCGAACCGGTCGGGATGGAGGTAGGCGAGTTCGTGATAGCCGTCGTAGGTCTCCTGGCTCGGTCCGATCTCCTCCCGATAGCACGACGGCGTACAGATCACGTCCGCGAACGGGTACGCGAGCTTCGTGATGAGCGTCGCGTGCTCGGTGTCGTAGAAGACGAGGCTCTTCGTGCCCAACACCGAGGCGACGTGGGCAGCGGCAACGCCGCCGATAGCCGTGATTACGTCGGGATCGATCCGCTGTGCTCGACGCAACAGTCGCATCTCGTAGGTCGCCTGGACCGTCGCCAGCGAGAGCAGCGATCCCGACTCGCCGGCCAGTACCTCGTGGTCGATACCGTACGCCTCGAGGAGTTCGATCGCCACGTCGCTCTCGCGCGCGAAGACGTGGACTTCGTGGCCGCGGGACTCAAGCTCGTCGATGGGGTGGCGAAAGAAGTGGACGTGTCCCGGATGCTGGATCGTTATCACAACTTGCATCCTCACGTCACCTCCGCGACGCTGACGAAGTCTCGGCCAGGGACGACTCTCGCTGGTCCCCACAGCCCCGACACGATCGTGTCGAGGTCCCGGCGGTCGAGTGTGTGACCCAGTTGCATCATAACCTCCGGTAGACGAATCCGGCCTCGACGGCCGCGTCTTCCTCGAGGGCACCCGTCACGTCGATCAACGCGGGATCCTCCGCGAGGTCGCCTGCCACGGCCTCGAGGTCCAGTTGCTCGAACTCCGCGTGCGGGGTCGCGAGCAGAATGGCATCAAAGCCCTCGAACGAGAGTTGATCCTGAACCTCGATTTCGAATGATTCTCGAACCGCATCGTTGTCCGCGAACGGGTCGAATCCCTCGATATCGATATCGTACTCCTGAAGCGTATCGACGGCGTTTGTGACCTTCGAACTTCGAATGTCACCGACGCCCGGCTTGTACGACAGTCCCAGAACCAGCACGCGACTGTCCCGGAGCGTCTTGTGACACTCGTTGAGCGCTTTGATCGTCAGGTCGGCGACGTAGCCGGGGACCGACTCGTTTACCTTCCGACTCATTCGCATCAGTTCGGGATCGAACCCTTCTCGGGCCGACCGGTACGTAAAGAAGTACGGGTCGACCGGGATGCAGTGGCCGCCGACCAGTCCCGGCCGGTAGTCGTGGAAGTTCCACTTCGTGCCGGCAGCCTCGAGGACCGCCTGCCCGTCGATATCCAGTCGCTCGAGCGCCATCGAGAGCTCGTTGACGTACGCGATGTTGAGGTCGCGTTGGGTGTTTTCGACGACCTTGGACGCTTCGGCGACTTCTATCGACGGGGCGCGATGGACGCCCGCGTCGACGACCGACTCGTAGAGGGTGGCCACGTCCTCGAGCACCTCTTCCGTCTGTCCGCCAACGACCTTGACGACGTCTTTGAGCCCGTGTTCGGCATCGCCAGGCGTCGCACGTTCGGGCGAATAGCCGACGAAAAAGTCCGTTCCGGCGGACAGCCCGGACGCCGACTCGAGTTCCGGAATGAGGACTTCTCGCGTCGACCCCGGGTAGACGGTCGACTCGAGGATGACCGTCGTTCCGGGCTCCATCTTCGAGCCGACGGTAGTCGCCGCGCTCTCGACGTAGCTCAGATCCGGCTGATCGTCTTCGTCGATCGGCGTCGGAACGGCGATGATGACGTAGTCTGCCTCGGCGATTTCGGTTGCGTCGGTCGTATACGAGATGTCGCCGTCCTGGATCGATTCGTCGGAGAGGTCACCGGTCGTATCCACACCCTCCTGCAGTTGGTCGACAGTCGATTCGTCGACATCGTACCCGATGACGCGGTAGTTCGATTGTGCGAAGCCAACCGCGAGCGGTAATCCGACGTAGCCGAGCCCGACGACACAGATCGTCGCCTCTCGGGCGGACTGCTCTTCGGTGTGTCTGAGGGTGGTACCTTTGTCACTCGAGTGGAGTGGGTACTGCTCGTCCTCTCGTTCGTCCGCTCGCTTCTCCGTGTCGCTGATTGTTGTGGTCATGGGTGATACGGTGTTGTGTGACCGCCACACGGCGGAGTGCGACGGTGACTGTCCGATACTGTTCGATTCGCAGTCGACGGACGTTCTTCAGATCGGCAAAGTCGCCTCGGGCGGTTTACTATAGCTCGAATAAACGGTTGCAACAGTAGCATCTCACAGAATCGCCGGTCGTTATGGGGGAATACCGGTGACTCAGGCGGTTATGGAGAAATCGCCGGCGTGAGCGTTTAAATCGTTGTTAAGCCGGATTATACGGATCCATAATGAAGGCCCCGTAGATCCGATATTCGGCTACGGTCGGCGAACCACGATCAACGTGGCTCAGTCCACGGACCGGCCGCCTCAGAACCGAAACCCATGGTGTCCACTTCCCAGACCAGCGCCGAAACCACGCATACGTCGATTCACAGCACCGTCTCGACTGATACGGTTTTGGCTTCGATTCACCAGTTCGACGCACACACGATCGCATCGACGTTCCCTGCGTTCGGCGAGCGATTCGGTGGACCGTTAGCTTGGGTGTCGCTACTCCGTCCGTCAGCGTTCGCGGAAGTGGCCCTGATCGTGGTGTTGTTTCTGTTGATCGGCGGGCTCATCGGTGTTCGTCTCACCAAATCGGTGTCGAGACGTGACATCGAGTTATCCACGCTCCCGTTGGTATCGAACGCAGCAGGTGAAAGCGAATCGACAGGCACGGACACCACACCTACCGATGATCACCACTCGTACGAGCGGTATCTCTCACCCGAGACACCACCCGAACTCTTGAGCGACGAGGGAGAGGTGGTTCGGCTGCTCGTTGCAAACCACGGTCGCATTCGACAGCATCAGATCGCCGAAGAGACCGGGTGGTCGAAGTCGAAAGTCAGTAGGATCTGTTCGCAGATGCACTCCGACGGCACGATAGAGAAGACGTCGGTCGGCCGAGAGAACGTCATTACCCTGTCCGATCGGGAGACAACCGACGAGACGCAGTTGGACGACGCTGAAAGACCGCTCCCGTAATCGCGCATCCAGTTCTCGCGCACCGCCGTATACTCGAGTCCGGTTCGGAAGCACTCGTGAACCCGTGACCGGTTCGGACGCGTTCGCTGACGAGACACGTTTTTCTGTGAGTCCGCCGCCTTCGTCGAGATAGCGTTTAGTATCCCAGTAAGGCGCTCACACGGACTATCCGCGGTTTCGTGAGACCGTCCGACGACGGCCTTCGGGCCGAGACACCGCACGGCTTCCCGGAGAGTTGCACCGATCACGCGTTTCGAGACGAGTCGAACCGGACGTACGTCATGATATCTCATCACGACGGGTCGAACGGAGCATAGATTGCAGAATGTGCAAACGAACTCAGCATTATGCTACCGATAGTGACCGTCTTATTCGTGGTATAGTAATGGCCCGAGTTGGCGTTGAGACGGATGAAGACCAGACCCGTTCGCAATCGTCGAATACGGGGAGACAACAACAATGAACCACAACAGCACTGTACGTCGGGCAGCCGTCTCGAGTCGACTGGACACGACCATCGCAGCCGCGAGTCGCCCCGTTACACACCGCTCGTCTAATAGTGTGCCAGGGCCGATAACTGCCACTCGAATGCGGGTGAGCGGCTGATGTGCGGGATTATCGCGCGGATCGGCCACGACGATGCGGCGGAGACGCTGCTTTCGGGCCTCGAGAATCTCGAGTACAGAGGGTACGACTCGGCGGGGATCGCCGTCCAGAACGGATCCGGAGTCAAAGTCCACAAGTGCTCGGGCGAAGTGTCCGACCTCAAATCGACCCTTGACGTCCATCCGAACGGAAACATGGGGATCGGGCATACCCGCTGGAGCACGCACGGGCCGCCGACTGACGAGAACGCCCACCCCCACACGGATACGGTCGGCGACGTCGCGGTCGTCCACAACGGTGTCATCGACAACTACGACGAGCTCAAGGCGGATCTCAAAGCGAACGGCCACGAGTTCGAAAGCGACACCGACACGGAAGTGATCCCACACCTCATCGACGAGTACCGGACGGAAACCGGCGACACCGAACTCGCCGTCCGTCGAGCCGTCGACACGCTCGAGGGAAGCTACGCGATCGCCGCGATCGTCGACGGCGAGAACGCGGTGTACGCCGCACGGAAGGGGTCACCTCTTGTTCTCGGACTCAACGACGAGGAGTGGTTCCTTGCCAGCGACGTCCCGGCGTTCCTCGATTACACGGACGAAGTGATCTACCTCGAAGACGGCGATATCGTCGTCCTCAACCCCGACTCCTATCGGATCACCGATCTCGAGGGATCGCCGGTCGACCGACCGGTCGACACCGTCGACTGGGACCCCGAGGACGCGGGGAAAGGCGAGTACGACCACTACATGCTCAAGGAGATCAACACCCAGCCGACGGCGCTCTCGAACACGATCGAGGGCCGAGTCGAGGACGGTGACGTCGCCTTCGAAACCCTCCCCGCCGACTCGTTCGAGGACATCGAGACCGTGCAGTTCGTCGCCTGTGGAACGTCCTACCACGCGGCGATGTACGGCGCACAGCTCCTGCGGACGGCCGGCGTTCGTACGGAGGTCATCCGCGCGAGCGAGTACGAGTCCATGTCCGGACCGGTCGACGAAAACACGCTCGTCGTCGCGGTCACCCAGAGCGGCGAGACTGCGGACACGCTCGATGCGGTCCGAAGAGCGACGGACGGCGGCGCACAATCGCTCGCCGTCACCAACGTCGTCGGCTCGACGGCTGCCCGTACGGCGGACGACGCGGTCTACATTCGGGCCGGCCCGGAGGTCGGCGTCGCCGCGACGAAGACGTTCTCCTCGCAGGCCGTTACGCTCGCATTGCTCACCCAGCGCATCGCCGCCGATGTGCCGGACGCGACGCCCGCCGAGGATCGAGCCGCGATGCTCGAGGACCTCGAAAACCTTCCACAGCACGTCGAAACCGTTCTCGAGACGAGTCAGGCCGAGGCGCTCGCCCGGGAGACCGTCGACAGCGAGTCGTACTTCTTTATCGGTAACGGGCTCGGCCACTCGGTGGCGCTCGAGGGGGCGTTGAAGTTCAAGGAGATCACCTACGAGCACGCGGAGGGCTTTGCGTCCGGCGAACTCAAACACGGGCCGCTCGCGCTCGTCACCGAGCAGACGCCGCTGTTTGCGGTCGCGACCGGTGACGACAAGAAGACGAAGACGAACGCGATCGAGGCCCAGTCGCGCGGTGCGCCGATCGTCGCCATCGGTCCGGACGAACACCCGCTCGTCGACGTCGCCGATACGCACCTGTCGGTTCCGGACACTCATCCCGTCTGGGCGGGGCTGCTCGCGAACGTTCAGCTCCAGTTGCTCTCCTATCACGCCGCGAACCTGCTCGGTCGGCCGATCGACAAGCCGCGCAACCTCGCAAAGAGCGTCACCGTCGAATGATCGGCGCGAACGGGACCAAGTGACTTTTTGACGCGTCTCCGACGCGGTGGATACGCCACAGTAGTACTAGCCGAACCGAGTGACACGCTGATCGTCTCGCGGCCATCTGATCACGTAGACAACGACGTCTCTTATAGGTAAAATCGAGTTGTGCATAGCCGATATCCAGAGCGCTTCGATGGGAGTTTTCGAGATACTGCTGAATGAACGACCACCGTTCCTCGCTGTCGGCCCGTAGGAAGCAGTATGACCCGTTCGGCTGCCGATCTTTGTTGTCCATCGTCTACTTATTGAATGGCGGTAAGGCGTTCGGTCATCTCTGCTTCAATCCACGTCGCAACTTCTTCAGGCGACTCGTCGGAGAACTCAACGACTTTGTCGAAGAATCCAGCCGTCCCGAGGAATCGAACTGCATCATAAATTGACGCACGCTCATCTAGTCCGACTGGTAAGGACCCAGCGCGTTGTCGGTACCCGTCGTGGAGTGCAGTCACGAGCCGTTCGTCATCTCCAAGGTCTCTCGATTCGAGTAGCTGGTTTTGCGCTCTGTGGAGCTCCCTGGCGGGGTCGCCGATATGCGCAATTTCCCAATCGATGAAGCCGAGCGTCGTTTCGCTCCGGAAGGAGTTTGGCATGGCCGGATCGCCGTGGACGAGAGTCGCAGGTGCGAGGTCGAGACGCTCTTGATTTGCTTTGACACCCTCGATCACCTCGTCATAATAATGCTCAAAGCGATCCGAAGACGCCAGTTCTCGCATCATCTCGATTCGCTCAACGAGGATAGTGGTCCACGATCCGGTATCGAGGATCAACCCGTCCGCATCACCACCCACGATGTGACTGTGTTGCTCGAACTCCTGAGAATTAACGTCTGCGAGGGCGATCCCGATTTGTTGGAGAACGGTCGTTCGTTTAGTTTTGCTCAACTCTGCCATTGAGCTGCGAGACTCCGCTCGCGCATCGGTGCCGTAACGAGATACGGGGGTTCACCGGTGGTCCCGCTTGTAACCACTGTTGGCACAACTACATTACAGTGTGTACCGACGTAGTCGATAACAGCACATTCCCGAGTGATTCGAGCCCCATCACTATCTGCGGCGATCTTTAGAAACACCGGTTTGCCGTCGGCGAACTCGACACGCACCGCCTCGTTTCGGTCGTTCCAAGACGGTCCCGCGGGAAGCACTTTCTCAATCTCTCGCTCGGGAAACGCATTAATGAGGGCTGCCGCGACGTCTTCGCCTGCTGTGATGTTGTCGTTTGTCATCGGTTCGCTCCGTACTGGATACGCTGGATATCAAGGGAGCTCTGGCGGGTAATTTGGGTAGTCTGCTGTACTGCTGGATCGGTCGTAGGTTGGCGTCTGTTCATATCGATTCTTGGCTCTTGGTGATCCCCCTCGAGTGCTAGCTTCAGGATGCTCTGAGAAGGCGAGTTGCAGCGAAAGATGGCGATCACGTGCACATCGGAACTTCGAACGACAGTGCAGTGGCTCGGAAGTCGGTCGAGAATCCGACTCGTTAGTCCAGTGGCTGAGGAACAAAAGATAGCGGTCCGCGTTTCGAATCTGTGGTTTCCCGTGACCGTTGATTCGAAGCCACGCTATAGATGCAGCACCGCTATGCTGCCGTACAGGATTTCTTCGGAAAACATCCGTCTTTGGTAGTGCCGCTTGACACGCGAGGACGGCCTCTTCTTCCTCACGTAGGACGACCGTCTGCTAAGTGAGCATCCTGTGAAGGACAACGCACGATAGATACAAATATATTATTTTATGACCATCTACTCCATCGGCAAATATCGAAAATCGGCGCTCGTCGCCAGAACGGTCGTCAGCCGGGCCGCGTCAGTGACGAGACTCGAGACGATACTTCGATCTACGTACGAGGGAACGATCCGCCGCGATTCGAGTACGAGGTGTTACGCGCCGAGCTACGCGCTCGGGATCCACAGTCGGAAAGTCAGTAAGCAGGTCGTCGGCACGTACTCGACGAACCGCGCGAACGAGAGCGGTCGACGATATCGATTCCGTTGGCCGGATCGGGGTGAAAGCGACGCTAGTTGTCTTCCTCGATCGTCAGCGTGATCGTGTCGTCGTCACCGTCGATCTCGACGTCGTTTTCGGCCGTTTCGTACCCGTCCGCGGAGGCGGCGATCGTGTAGTCGCCGTCCTCGAGATCGAACTCGGTCTCGCCGTCGTCGTCGGTCGATCCGTCCCAGGTGTCGCCCGTGCCGAAGAAGCCGGCGTCCTCCTCGACGGTGACGTCGGCGTCTTCGATCGGGTCGCCGTTACCGTCTTCGACGACGGTCGTCAGCGTGTGTGTCCCGTCGTCCGCTTCTTCCTCGAGCGTTAGCGTGACCGTCTCGTCGTCGCCGTCGACCGTGACGTCGTTCTCGGCCGTTTCGTAGCCGTCCGTGGAGGCGGTGATCGTGTACTCGCCGTCCTCGAGATCGAATTCGACCTCGCCGTCGTCGTCGGTGGTGCCCGTTTCGCTGACGCCGAAGTCGTCCACTTCGACGATGACTCCTTCGATCGGATCACCGCTGTCGTCTTCGACGGTAGCCGTTACCGTATTCGTCCCACCACTGTCGTTATCGCTCCCGTCACCCCCGTCGCCACCGGACCCGTTATCGCCGTCATCAGAGCCGTCATCGCCATCACCGGATCCGCTCCCGTCATCGGAGCCGCTACCATCGTCTCCAGAGTTGCTATCGCCATCATCGGACCCGCTCCCGTCATCGGAGCCGCTATCATCGCTACCGGAGTTACTCCCGTCGTCGCCGGAGCTATCTCCGTCGCTGTCATCGCTGCTGCTGTCGTTGCCGTCGGTTTCATCACCCCCGTTCGCTCCATCGTCGCCGGTAGTACCGGGATCGTCGTCAGCCGGTTGTGATCCCCCCAACTCGTCGCTGACAGCGCCGATCGCGCCGCCTATCGATGCGCCACTCGCAGCGAGCACGAGGCCGGCGGCTAACAACACGACGCCGCTGAGAGTAAGCAGTATCTGGATACTCGTCTGAATCGATCGCGTCTCCGCCCGCTCCTGTTGAACATTACGACGCATAGTTGTCTTTGAGATCTAGTGTTCGTCTGGCGATACGCTCGCCATCACGTCGGATGACGTTTCCACCGATTCTGACGCCGCGGTAGCCAACCGATCGGAACTGATCGTTTGCGTTCGCGCCGTCGGGGGCGATGGCCCCGCTGGCGGCGGCTGGACGCATAGTTGGGCCAGAGCACACTGTCGAAGCGGGCTCTTGTACCACACGCTTCGTTGCATTATGATAATTGTTCGTAGCTCTGCGGTTCACTATACGGCTATTAAGATCGTTTCATCCGCATGAACGATCCGTGCGGCGTGACCGGTACGCCCGGTATCGGCTACGAACGCTCGTGTCACCAGCGTGTCCACACGCCGATGTGCCGGTCCGTTATCACGTAACGCGTCTCCCATCCAACCGGTGTACCGTAACTGTAACAACTGTTGATACGGGGCCCCTTTTCGCGCAGCCACTCGGTGTGGCGTTTAATAGCCTCATAGTATCAACCGGTGGGGAAGGAGATACCAGGAAGATGAGTGACTATCGACTCGCGTTCAAACCAGCGATCGGTCTGTACGGTCAGCACGATCCCAGTGCTGTCCTGTTCGAGGACGGAACGCCAGTCTTCGGTATCGAAGCAGAACGGTTGACGCGGGAGAAGCACGCTCCCGAGACGTTTCCGACGGGAGCGATCGAGGCCTGTCTCGAGTTCCGAGACCTCGAGTTCACCGACATCGAAACGATCTTGCTGCCGTACGACCCCAGCCTCCGGTCTCGGATTCGCTCGCACTACGTCACCGACGCCCTCCAAGCGCCGGGGCTCGCGAGAAAGCTGTCCGCGCTCGAGGAGACGGTCGTCTCGGAGTGTCAGAGCCGGTTTGCACCGACGCGACAGGTCGAGCGTCGCCTCGCGGAGATCGACACCCCGGTTCCGCCGATCGAACTGCGCGCTCATCACCGCTGTCACGCCGCGAGCGCGTTCCACCCGTCGGGGTTCGACGACGCGCTCGTGCTAACGCTCGACGCAAAAGGGGAGTACGATTCGACGGTCGTCTGGCGCGGCGACAGCAGGGGGCTCACGCGAGTGCGAACGTACGAACACCCGAACAGTCTCGGGCTGTTCTTTGCAATTATTACGGAGTATCTCGGCTACCGGATGTTCAACGGAGAGGGGAAGGTGATGGGGCTGGCACCCTACGGCGAGGAGAACCCCGATATCGAGCGCACGCTTCGGACGTTCGTCGATAGCGGCGCGGACTACGACGTAACGTCGCTCACGAAACGCTGGGGCACCGGCCACGGCATCGAGTTGCTGGAGGACGCCTTCGATCGACCGCGAAAGGAGACGCCGGGGGAGTTCGACCAGTGGGAAAAAGACCTGGCGTACACGGCACAGAAACTCCTCGAGGAGATCGTCCTGGACATCGTCCGAGCGTACGTCGGAACGGTGAATTCCGGAAACGTCGCCCTCGCCGGCGGCGTCGCGCTCAACTGCAAGCTCAACAAACGGATTCGCGAGGCGACCGTCGTCGACGAGACCTTTATTCAACCCGTCGCAAACGACGCCGGACTGGCGCTCGGTGCGGGCTGGTCCGATCAGAAGCCGTCTTCGGTCGAGCGGCTGTCGACCGTCTACCTCGGGCCCGGCTACGACCGCGAGGAGATCGAATCGGAGCTGCAGATGAACAAGATCGACTACGCAGAGCCCGACCACCTCGAGCGATACGTCGCCAAACAACTCGCGGACGGGGCGCTGGTCGGCTGGTTTCGGGGACGGACGGAAATGGGTCCACGAGCGCTGGGGTCGCGAAGTATCCTCGCCGACCCCCGGACCGCCGCCTCGCGCGACCGCGTCAACAGGTTCGTCAAACATCGCGAGGAGTGGCGACCGTTCGCCCCATCGATGCTCGAGGAAGCCGCCGAAGAGTACCTCGTCGACGGCCAGCCGGCACCGTTCATGGTCGACGCGTTCGACGTCCGCCCCGAGAAGGCGGCCGAACTCGAAGCCGTTATTCACCCGTCGGACGGTTCGACGCGCCCGCAAACCGTTCGAGCGGACCAGAACCCGCAGTATCACCGCCTCATTTCGGAGTTCGAGAGCGTCACCGGCGTTCCGGTCCTGTTGAACACGTCGTTCAACGACCACGGCGAACCGATCGTCAACACGCCGACGGAAGCGGTGAAGGATTTCTACGGGATGGGCCTCGACTTGCTCGTTCTCGGCGATTACGTCCTCGAGAAGTCGGCACAACAGTTTGGCGGCTCCCGCCGGACCGACGAGTCGACTATCGATACGGGCGACGAAACGCGGGAGACGCTGACTCGGGATGCGGCGGCGGTGACGAGTCCCGACGAACACCTGCTACAGTGATCCGAGACACGAACAGCGGACGACGACCGAGAAGCGGTTTCTGAGACTCGATGTCAACCGTTCGTGACGGAAGCGGGCGAATCTCGTACGGT
Organism: Natronorubrum halophilum; assembly: GCF_003670115.1. Classification (NCBI taxonomy): domain Archaea; kingdom Methanobacteriati; phylum Methanobacteriota; class Halobacteria; order Halobacteriales; family Natrialbaceae; genus Natronorubrum; species Natronorubrum halophilum. The sequence continues at coordinate 664,447 of NZ_QQTY01000002.1, read as the reverse complement.
CCCCGTGCCGATCGGACCGGCCGCTCGTCGAGACGCGAATCCGTCGTTCTCGCGGGAATCGCGACGGGCAGCCGAACAATGATATAGCCGGCACACCCAGTACCCGCCAAGACCACTCGCTACAATGACGACTCATTATGATCACGCGCAGGTGCAGGAGTTCTGGCAGTACGTCTGGGAGCGAGACGACGTCTACGCGTTGCCCGAGGATGCCGAGGACCCGACCTACGTCCTCGGAATGTTCCCCTACACGTCGGGGACGCTTCACATGGGTCACGTCCGTAACTACGCGATTACGGACGCCTACTCGCGCTATCGGCGGATGCAGGGCGACGACGTGCTCCATCCGATGGGATGGGACGCGTTCGGACTCCCCGCCGAGAACGCCGCCTTCGAGCGCAAGACCGACCCCCGATCCTGGACCGAGGCGTGTATCCGTCGAATGCGCGAGGAACTCGAGACGATGGGCTTTGGCTACGACTGGTCGCGGGAGATCACCACCTGCGAACCCGAGTACTACCGGTGGAACCAGTGGCTGTTCAAGCGACTCTACGAGGCGGGACTCGTCGAGTACGAGGCCGCGTCGGTCAACTGGTGTCCCGACTGCGAGACGGTACTCGCCGCGGCGCAGGTAGCCGAACGGGACGGCGATCGGGTCTGCTGGCGCTGTGAGACGCCCGTCGGCCGCCGGGAACTCGACCAGTGGTTCTTCACGATCACCGACTACGCCGAGGAGCTCCACGACGGTCTCGAGGATCTCGACGGGTGGTCCGACGGGGTTCGCGAGATCCAGCGCAACTGGATCGGGCGACAGGAGGGCGCGCGGATCGCGTTCGACGTCCGCGATCACGGGTCGGTAGACGTCTTCAGCACCCGACCGGAGACGATCTACGGCGCGACTTTTCTCGCGGTCTCGCCCGGCCACGAACTCGCACGGGCGCTCGCCGAGGACGACGACGCGGTCGCCGACTACGTCGACACGGTTCGCGAACAGGAACCCGGCGAGGTGGGACTGTCGGGAATCGAGACGGATGCGACGGCCGCCCATCCGTTGACCGGCGAGGAACTGTCGGTCTACGTCGCCGGCTACGTGCTCGAAGACGTCGGTACGGGCGCGGTGATGGGCGTCCCCGGCCACAACGAGCGCGACCACGCCTTCGCGCTCGAGCACGACCTGCCGATCGAGCGGGTGATCGTTCCCGAGCCGTCGGCTACTGACGGCGATGAGAGCGCCGCCCATGGGGACGCGGACGAGGGTCTCGAGAACGGCCCCTACACCGGCGAGGGCGTCCTCGAGGGCAGCGGCGAGTACGACGGGACGCCGAGCGAAGCGGCCCGGGAGGAACTCGTCGCCGACCACGACGAACTCGAAGAGGACGTCACCTACCGGCTGCGAGATTGGCTGATCTCCCGCCAGCGCTACTGGGGGACGCCGATTCCGGTCGTCCACTGCGACGACTGCGGGCACGAACTCGTGCCGGACGACGAGCTACCGGTCGAACTGCCCGAGTTCGTCCGGACGACCGGAAACCCCCTCGAGGAGCACGACTCGTTCCGCGAGACCGAGTGCCCGAACTGCGGCGGCCCCGCCCGTCGCGAGACGGACACGATGGACACGTTCGTCGACTCCTCGTGGTACTACCTGCGCTTCCTCTCGCCGCACCTCGAGGATGTGCCCTTCGACACCGACCTCGCCGACGAGTGGCTGCCCGTCGACGTCTACGTCGGCGGCGAGGAACACGCGATCCTCCATCTGCTCTACACCCGGTTCTTCACGCGGGCGCTCGCGGATCTGGACTTGCTCGATCGCCGCGAACCCATCACGAACCTCAAGAGCCAGGGAACGGTGCTGTACGACGGCGAGAAGATGTCCAGTTCGAGGGGCAACGTCGTCGCGCCCCAGGAGTACGGCGCGGAGACCACGCGGCTGTTCGTCCTCTCGGCGGCCCACCCCGAACAGGACTTTGAGTGGACCGCGAACAACGTCCGCGGGGCCTACGACCTTCAGCAGACGCTCTACGGGATGGCAGCCGCGTTCGTCGACGAGGGCGAGACGCGCCTCGAGAAACGGGGTCACGACGACTACATCGCTCGGGAGACCGACCGAACGATCGCCGCAGTCACCGACGAGTACGAACGGTTCCGGTTCCACCGGGCCGCCACCGAGATTCAGGAGTTAGCGCGGCTGCTCCGTCGCTACCGAGCGTACGATCAGCCACACGGCGAGATCTATCGGCGCGGCCTGCTGACGCTTGCGGCCCTGATCTCCCCGATGGCACCCCACCTCGGCGAGGAATGTTGGAACAAGCTCCGGGGAGAAGGGCTGGTCGTCGAGGCCGACTGGCCCGAGCCCGAACACGACGTGAGTACCGCACAGCGCGAGCGCCGACTCGTGGAGACGACGCTCGAGGACGTTCGAGACATCGTCGACGTCGCAGCGATCGACGAGCCGGAACGGATCGAACTCGTCGTTGCTCAACCCTGGAAGTACGACGTGACGCAGCTGGTCGGCGAATACGTCGACGGGACGATCGAGGTCGCAGGGACCGAGGCGCTCGTCGACCAGGTCCTGACAGCCGATCTCGAGATCGACCGCGAGACCGTCGCCCCTTTCGTCGACGAACTGGCCGAACGGACGGGACGGAGCGACCTCGAGCGGGTGCTCACGGCCGAGGACGAACTGGCGATCCTCGAGCGAAGCGCGTGGCTCCTCGTCGACGAGTTCGACGCCGAGATCGTCGTCCGTCAGGCGGCCGACGATGACGACGTCGCGGGGAAGGCACGACCCGGGAAGCCGGCGATCCACATCGATTGAGTGGCGGCGATGGCATCGGAATCGAAACGCCAGTCGTCGACCGTCCGTTCGGTGGTGTCGGTGGCGAACGAGAGCACCGGCAAGCGGACGGATCTGTAACCCTTCGATATCGAAGGTAACAGTCCGCGTTCCCGTCGGAAACGCGATTAGGAAGGACAGTTTTATTCGACCGGGTTCGGTACAGTGGCGATATGACAGCGGGGGATGGAGACCGCATCGATATCGCGTATCGGGACGTACCGAGTCAGGCAGTTGTCGAAGCCGTCGCCGAGGCTGAAGGCGTTCCGCCCGAGCAATTGCAACCACCAACGTACGAACCGTTGCACTCCGTCATCGACCCGGAAGCGCTTGATACGCTCTTTGCACCACGAGCCGGCGATGTGGCGCGGGCCGGCGGCGAAGTCTCGTTTCGATTCTGTGGATACGATGTCACTATCGGTCAGGACGAATCAGTAACGCTCGAGAAACTGGACGACTGAGCCGGCTCTGCGGGACGCCGTCGACAGGTTCTCCGTCGTGACTGTCAACTGAATAATCGAAGGACGGAAAGACTCTTTTCGTCGAAGAATCCTACTACGGATGAATGGAGAGTCACTACGAGGCCCTCGGTCTCCCGTTAACCGCCGACGATCGGGCGGTTCGACGAGCCTACCGGGCGCTGTTGAAGGATCACCATCCGGATCAGGGTGGCTCTCGAGAACAGTTCCTCCGGATCAAGGGTGCCTACGAAGCGATCATCGGCGAACGGCCGCCCGAAGACCACGAACCGAACGCCAGCGCGATCGAACACAGCGACGGAGAGCTCTGTCAGTCCAGCCGGCCGACGTACGATCCCGACGAGGGCGACGGCGAGACCACCGGAAATCACGGTCTCGAGGGCCTGACGGTCAGCAGCACGCATCTCGCGGTAACGTTGTCCGCGCTGGTCCACGACGTCCCCCTCGAGCGTCTCGTCGACGGTCACGTGCCCGCAGCGGCCGACCGAACGGTCGCGTTCTTTCGCGTCCAGAATACGGGTTCGCAGACGCTCTCCTGGCAGGGGACGGCGAACACGAGCTTCATCGGTGACGACGGGTTTCTCTACGAGGGCTCGAGCATCGTGACGCCCCACGCCGAGCGGCTACCGGAGCGCTGGTGCGGGATCGACGTCGATATCGCTCCCGGGATGGCCCTCGACGCGATCGTCATCGCCCAGGAGATCCCGACGGACGTGACCGTCGAGACGGTGATGTACACCCAGCGCGTTCCTGATCCGGAGGGTACCGCGGACGACGGTATCGAGCGCTACCTCTTCGAACTGCGTCCGCTCGTCCGCGAACGACTCGATCGACTGCCGTTCTCGGCATAAACCGTCCTCGAGTCGCCGCGGTCCGGAACAGCAAGACAGATACGGGGCCTGTTCGAACAGTCAGTAATGGCAACCGCCGATGCGAGACGACGGCTTCGAGAACAGCCGATCGGTGCGACGATTTTCCTGACGATCGTCGGTTACGCGCTTGTTATCGGTACGTTCCTCCTCGATATCCCGATCTATCCGGATCTCACGCTCGAGCAAATCAACCTGCTCACGCATGCGATCGCGGTGATCAACACGGCCGCGACGGTGTGTCTAATCGCCGGCTGGTACTGGATCCGAGCCGGCGAGGTCGAAAAACACCGGCTGGCGATGATCAGCGCGTTCACGCTCATCTTGCTGTTCCTGGTCGTCTACCTGCTCAGGGTCGGCGGCGGCGGCGAGAAGTACTTCGAGGGACCCGATCTCGTCTACTACGTGTATCTCGCGATGCTCGCCGTTCACATCCTGCTTTCGATCGTCTCGGTACCGGTCGTCCTCTACGCGCTGATCCTCGGGCTGACGCACACGCCCGCGGAGCTTCGACAGACCGTCCACGCGAAGGTCGGCCGCATCGCCGCCGCCTCGTGGATCCTGAGCCTCGTCCTCGGCGTCGTCACGTACGTGATGCTCAATCATATCTACGGGTACACGTTCTAACGCCCTCGTCGTCTCCGCGGGCGGCGACTCGAGACCGGCCGTTCGTCGCGACAGTACGTCTTGGTATGGTATGACACAGTTTATTGCCGCCCGTCCCTAACCTCGGGTAATCGACGACCCCTCGGTCGCCGAGATTCAATGTCAGAAGGAGAGTTCCACTACACCGACCTGTACCGTGACGTGGTCCCGGCGGTCGTGTCGATCTACGTCGACGCACCCGACGCTCGAGCCGGCCGCGGGGCCGGTTCCGGCTTCGTCTACGACCGGACCGGCCACGTCGTCACGAATCACCACGTCATCGCCGGCCTCGCTCGAGACGGGGCCGGACGGAGTCGCGGACTCCCCGACGAGTCCGGCTCGCCAACGCTCGAGATTCGTTTCAGCGACGGCGACTGGCGCGTCGGCCGCCTCGTCGGAACCGATCCGTACACCGACCTCGCTGTCGTCGCCGTCGACGACCTCCCGGCGGCGGCGACGCCGTTACCGGTCGCGTCGACGAATCCGGCACCCGGGCAGCCGGTCGCCGCGTTCGGAAACCCGATGGGGCTCGACGGGACGATCACGACCGGCATCGTCAGCGGCGTCTCGCGAACGATGCCCGTCGGCGGCGGCTTCACGATTCCCGACGTCGTCCAGACCGACGCGCCGATCAATCCGGGCAACAGCGGCGGCCCGCTGGTCGCAGTCACGGCCGACGGGACGCCCGAAGTCGTCGGCGTCAATCGCGCGCGCAGCGGCGACAACATCGGCTTCGCCATCTCGCCGGCCGTCGTCGCCCGCGTCGTCCCCGATCTGCTCGAGACGGGACGCTGTGAACACGCCACGCTGCGCGTCACCACCCTCGACGTCTCGCCGGCGGTCGCCGACGCGAACGACCTGACAGAGCCGGGCGGCGTCCTCGTCGTCGACGTTCGGGAGGGACCGGCCAGCGGCGTACTCGGCGGCTGTCACTCGAGCCGACGCGTTCGCGGTCGCGAGGTCCCGGTCGGCGGCGACGTTCTCGTCGGGATCGACGAAGAGGACGTCCGCTCGACCGAGGAATTGACGAGCTACCTGCTCACGGAGACGTGGCCGGGAGAGACCGCCGAGCTAACGGTCCGTCGACCCGCGGGAGAGACGCGGGAGACGGTTCAGTTAGGGACGCGAATCGATCCCGGTGAGAATGGGGAGGCCGACGGTCGAATCGCGGTCCAGTAGCGGGAGCGGTATTATTGTCATCGCGATCGAAAGTGCGGGTATGCAGATCCGCGGCTCTCGCTCCCCGACCCAGATCGCGACGTTCCTCGAGGAGACGACGGTCCCCGTCCGGGTGGCCTGCCGAACGCCCGGCGGCCTCTGGATGGTCTCGCTGTGGTACCGGCCCAGATTCCCGAACGCGATCGAGGACGATTCCGAAACCGGCGCGGATCCCGACTGGGTCCTCGAGTGTGCCACCGCCTCGAGTGCGGATCTCGTCTCGTTCCTCCGCGACGATCCGGCCGTCGCCTTCGAGGTGTCAACGAACCGTCCGCCCTACCGGGGCGTTCGCGGCCGCGGGACGGCGTCGATCGACCCCGATCCGGAGAAAGAGACGCTGCGGGCGCTTCTCGAGCGATATTTCGGCGGGACCGACTCCGAACTGGCGAGAACCCTCCTGTCCGAGCGACGCGACGAGGTGACGATAACGATCGATCCCGCGGTCGTCTCCGGCTGGGACTTTTCCGACCGAATGCGGGACCTCGAGTAGCCACCCGGCTCAGTCGGTCCGCGGGATCGACCGGGCGCCGAGTGCGAACGCGATCACGGCTACGACCGCGAGAATTCCGAGGTTCGCTAGCGCTGGATCGACGCCCGCCACTGCGGCGGTTCCGGCCTCCGGATAGGTCGCCGCGCGAACGCCGCGCGCGAAGTAGGTCAGCGGCGAGAGGTTTACGAACGGCTCGAACCAGCCGGGAAGTTGCTCGAGCGAGATGAACGTCTCCGAGAGGAAGAGCAGGGGGAGACCGATGGCGTTGCTGGCGGCGACCGCCCCGTCTTGAGAGTCGGTGTAGCTGCCGAGCATCGCGCCGACACCGCAGAAACAGACGACGCCGACGAGGATGTAGGGCACGAGCAGCGGCGAGAACGCGATCTCGGCTCCGGTCAGGAGAACGACGAGCGCGAGGATGAGCAGGCTCGCGAGGCCGATGATGACCGCGTTGACGACGGTCTGGGCGAGCAGCCACTCCCCCCGGGTCAGGGGCGTCGTCGCGAGCTTCTCGAATCGGTTGCCCTCGCGGTGACGGGCGACCTCGCTGCCCATCCGCGAGAGGGGAGTAAAGAGCACGACGACGGCGAGATAGCCGGGGACGTAGTACGCCGCGGGCTCGGTGAACAGCCCCTCGCCCGTCGGATCCGTTCGCACGAGCGCACCGAAGATGACGATCAGGATCACCGGGAAAAAGAAGGTGAAAAAGACCGCCGTCCGACGGCGGATGAACGAGCGCCAGCCGGCGCTCGTCTCCGACCGAACGCGACCGAGTCGGCTCACGCCGTCTCACCCGTCTGTGAGAGGTCGGATTCCTCGGTCGAGTCGCCGCCGACTCGATCGGTTCGCTCGAGTTCCGTTTCGTCAGCCAGTTCGAGATAGACGTCCTCGAGGTCGGGTTCGGCCCACGTCAGCCCGGTGTACTCGAGGTCGCGATCCTCGAGGAAGTCGACGACGGCAGTGATCTCGACGGGGTCGATGTCGCGAACGACGACCGCGTCGTCCGGATTTCGACTCCGGCTCCGACCGCGTTCCGGTCGTTCGACCGGGTGCTCGAGGTCGGCGAACGCCTCGAGTCCGGCGGCCGTTTCGACGGTGAGGCGACTCGAGCCGCCGTGCTCGCGGACGAGCGCGTCGGGGGTCCCCCTCGCGATGACCGAGCCGTCGGCGAGGAGACCGACGCGGTCGGCCAGCCGTTCCGCCTCGGCCATATCGTGGGTGGTGAGCACGACGGTCGTCCCGCCGGCGGCGAGGTCTTCGATCAGTCGCCAGACGGTTCGCCGGCCGGCGGGGTCGATACCCGTCGTGGGTTCGTCCAGAAAGAGGACGTCCGGATCGTTGACCAGCGTCGAGCCGACGCAAACGCGCCGTTGCTGGCCGCCGGAGAGGTCCTCGTACCACGTTTCGCCGGCGTCCGCGAGGCCGACGTCGGCGAGGACGTCGTCGGCCTCGCGGGCGTCGTCGTAGAGTCCGGCGTAGTAGGAGAGCAGTTCGCGGGCGCTCAGCCGATCCGGCGGCGAGAACTCCTGCGGGAGGACCCCGAGTCGGTCCCGGTCGATGGCCGTCGGCGCTTCTCCGAGGACGCGTGCCGTCCCCGAGTCGGGTTCGGTCGTCCCCGTCAGCGCGCGCACGAGCGTCGTCTTGCCGGCTCCGTTCGGACCGATGAGCGCGAAGACCTCGCCGCTCGCGACGGAGATCGACGCACCGGACAGCGCGACCGTCTCGCCGTAGGACTTCTCGAGGGCCGTTGCTTCGACTACGGCTTCCATACGGGCCGGTTTCGGTCGACCGGGGGTAAGGGGTTCGATTCGTCGCCAGGGTCGTCTTCGACTCCCGGAATCCGAATTCGCCGTCGATCGCTCTCGGATCGGATCCGGTCTCCGCTCTTCTCGAAATACGACGTGTCTACTGCCCGTATTCTCGCCGTACACGAGACGGGGACGGGTTCGGTTTCACCCGTTTCATTCGCGCAGAACGTCAATGCGTCCACTTAACGAAGGAGGTATCCGTCGAAATCGGTCACATGGCGCTGGAGAATCAAACGGGCAGTTCAGACGACTACCGGGTTAGAACGTACGAACCGGGGGACCGTGACGGTATTCTCTCGTTGCTGGAGACCGAGTGGGGGTATCGACCGAGCGTCGACTGGTTCGACTGGAAGTACGTCGACGACCCGTACCTCTCGCACGTCCCGATCACGCTCGCCGAACGGGACGGCGAAATCGTCGCCATACAGGGGTACGTTCCCTGTCGGGTTCGCCGGGGCAAGCGCGTCGTCTCGGCGCTCAAACCGGTAGACGCGGTCGTCCACCCCGACCACCGCCGAAAGGGGTTGTACTCACGGATTACCGAACGGGGGATCCGTCACTACACCGATCGGGAGTCGGCATTTTTCTTCAATTTTCCGAACGCCGCGTCGCTCGGCGCACAGCAGAAACTCGGCTGGTCGGAGGTAACGGTGGTGCCGATGTACTACCGGCTGCAACGTCCCAGCGAACTGTTACCGACCGGTCAGGCTGCCGCTCCGGCCGGACGCGTGGCGGACTCCATCGCACGGACGGGTCTGGGACTCTGGGAGCAGATCGCGGCGACGAGCGCGGGATACGACGTCGAACGATACGCGTCGCCGCCCGGGAACGCTCTCGAGTCGATCTACGAGTCGGACGTTCCTCGCACCTTCCACGTCCACCGGGAAGCGCAGTACTACCGGTGGGTTCTCGACGCTCCGTCCGCCGGCCACACCGTGTACGTGGCCAACCGCGACGGCCGTCCCGTCGCCGCTCTCGTGACGCGATCCAACGGCGACGGGGACGTGATGGTGTTCGATGCAGTGCCGTTGGGGGCGAACCACGACGCGTTCGCCGACCTGCTCGCCGCGGTCATCGCGGACAACGAGGGTGCCAGCACGCTGTCGGTGACCGATCAAACGCTCTCGTCGACGCTGCTCTCCCGTTTTGGATTCGTCAGTTACGAGACGCCGATCCTCTCGCGGCTCTGTACCCCCACCCATATGGCGATTCGACCGCTCTGGAGCGAGGAGGGCACGGGTCCGTTCTCGCGGCGGGAACTCGCCGACGCGGAGAACTGGTCGCTCTCGTTTCTCGAGGTGAAAGATTAGGTCACGGAAGTCGCGGGTCCGGCTCGAGCGATAATCGCCCGGCCGAGGAAGCCGACTTCAGCTACCACCCGGCCCGGTATCTCCCGGTCGCGGGTGAGGTGTTCGATTCGCCGCGCCGTCAGTTGCGGTGTTCGATATAGTAGCCACTGAAAATCAATGCACACCTGGTCGCACGACTGTTGTGCGATCAGTGTGTAAATCGTTTCAGTTGTTACTATACCGTTCGAGATTCGAGACGGTCTGCCGACGCTCGAGGCGGGTTCCGCTCCGTCTCGAGTCGGGCTTACGAGAACGCTTATCAGCGGTTACGTCCATATGTACATAAAGGTAATTCATGAAGAAACTCATCAACGAACCCGACCGCGTCGTCGACGAAATGCTCGAGGGAATGGTCGCGGCCCACGACCTCCGGCGACTGGACGGAACGGAGGTCGTCGTCCGCGAGGACGCGCCGGTCGAGGGAAAGGTCGGCATCGTCTCCGGCGGCGGAAGCGGCCACGAGCCGACCCACGCCGGCTACATCGGTGACGGAATGCTCGACGGCGCGGCGGCCGGCGCGGTGTTCACCTCGCCGACGGCCGATCAGCTGAGCGAGATGATCCAGGCCTGCGACGGCGGCGAGGGCGTCTTCTGCGTCATCAAGAACTACGAAGGCGACGTGATGAACTTCGAAACCGCCGTCGAGATGGCCGGGATGGAGTCCGACGTCGAGGTCGAGTCCGTCGTCGTCGACGACGACGTCGCCGTCGAGGACTCGCTGTACACGTCCGGTCGACGCGGCGTCTGCGGAACGATCTTCGTTCACAAGGTCGCCGGAGCGGCCGCCCACCGCGGCGACGATCTCGAGGAGGTCAAACGCGTCGCGGAGAAGACCAACGACCGCGTCGGGACGATGGGGATGGCCCTGACCTCGTGTGTCACGCCCGAGAAGGGCGAGCCGACTTTCGACCTGAGCGCCGACGAGATCGAACTCGGCATCGGCATTCACGGCGAACCCGGCACCGAACGGACGGACGTGATGAGCGCCGACGAGATCACCGACCACCTCATCGAGGCCGTCCTCGATGACCTCGACCTCGAGTCGGGCGCGGAAGTCGCGACGATCGTCAACGGCATGGGCGGGACGCCGCTGATGGAGCTCTACGTCGTCAACCGTCGGCTGCAGGAACTGCTCGGCGAGGCGGGCCTCGAGACCTGGGACGCCCGGGTCGGCGACTACATGACGTCGCTGGACATGGAGGGCTGTTCGATCACGGTGCTCGAACTCGACGACGAACTGAAGGAACTGCTCGCCCACCCGGCCGAAACGCCCGGGCTGACGGTCGCGGGTGAGCGGTGAGATGGCGGCGGATCTCGACCATCAGTGCGACCTCGTCGTCACGGCGCTCGAGGCCGTCGCCGACCGGCTCGCCGAGGAGAAATCGACGCTCACCGAACTGGACTCGGCGATCGGCGACGCCGACCACGGCGCGAACATGAACCGCGGGTTTCAGGCGGCGCTCGAGCAAGTTTCCGAGAGCGACGCGGACGACCCGGCTGACCTCGTCAAGACGATCGGCGTCGCCCTCGTCTCGGAGGTCGGCGGCGCTTCCGGTCCCCTCTACGGCGGTTCGATCATGAGTGCCAGTCAGGAACTCGAGGGCGGGATCACGGCCGATTCCAGCGTCGCCTTCGCCGAGACCTACCTCGAGACCGTCGAGAGCCGCGGCAAGGCGTCGGTCGGCGACAAGACGATGATCGACGCGCTCACCCCGGCCGTCCACACCTACAAGAAATCGATCGAGGTCGACGACACAGAACCGCTCGAGGCGCTGGCCAAGGCGGTCGACGCCGCCCGCCGCGGCGTCGAGTTCACGACCCCGATACGCGCGAAGAAGGGGCGGGCCTCCTACCTGGGCTGGCGTTCCGTCGGCCACCAGGATCCCGGCGCGACGAGCACGTTCATGATCCTCGAGGAGTTGCTCGCGGTGGCGGCCGAGGAACTCGACGGCGATCTCGAGGGCGAAGTCGACGCCGAAGCGGACGTCGATCCGGCGGAACTCGAGGGCGAATCCGACGAGTCCGGTCCGACCGGTGAGACGGGCGGCGGCGGGAGCGAGGCCGAAAGTCCGAGCGAGGGGGACGACTGATGGTCGGCATCGTCGTCGTCTCCCACAGCGCCAAAGCTGCCGAGGGGATCTGCGAGATCGCCCGCGAGATGGGCGGCGGGGGCGGCCTCGAGCCCGTCGGCGGCGACCCGGACGGCGGGATCGGCACCAGCCCTGACCCGATCGGGGAGGCGATCGAGGCCGCGTCCGACGGCGACGGCGTGGTCGTCCTCGTCGATCTGGGCAGCGCCGTCATGAACGCCGAACTCGCGATCGAGATGGCCGGCGTCGACGACGTCGTCATCGCCGACGCGCCCGTCCTCGAGGGGGCGCTCAACGCGGCGGTCGCCGCGACATCGCCATCGGCCACCGTCGAGACCGTCCGCGAGTCCGCCGAGGAGGCGCGCGACGTCTCGAAGGTGTGAGCGTGACTACTCGCCGTCCAGCAGCGTCCGAACGTCCTCGCGCGTTTCCGCCTCGAGCGCTCGGTCGGCGAGCGCCCGCGCCTCCGCCGAGTCGATCTCACGAACTCGGCGTTTGACCGCCGGAATCGCGATCGGGCTCATGCTCAATTCTTCGACGCCGAGACCGATCAGCAACTCGGTCACCGCCGGATCGCCGGCGAGTTCGCCGCAGACGCCGACCCACGCGTCGCTGCCGTGGCTCGTCGTCCGGTCGATCGCCCGGAGCACCGCGGGGTGCAACGGATCCTGCAGATTGGCGACGCGTTCGTTCTCGCGGTCGGCGGCCATCACGTACTGGGTGAGGTCGTTCGTTCCGATGCTCAGGAAGTCGACGCGCGCGGCGAGTTCGTCGGCCACGAACGCTGCCGACGGAGTCTCGATCATCACGCCGACTTCGGGACGCTCGCGATCGACGCCCTCCTCGGCCACTTCCGACGCGGCGGCCTCGAGCCTGGCGAGCGCTTCCTCGAGTTCCTCGATCGTCGCGATCATCGGGAACATCACCGCGAGATCGCCCCCGTCCTCGGTCGCGGCCGCTCGACAGATCGCCCGCAACTGCGTCTCGAAGAGGTCCGAAAGCTCCCCGAGGGCGACCCGAATTCCGCGAGCTCCCAGAAACGGGTTCCGCTCGGGCGCACCCTCGCGGTAGGGCAGCGGTTTGTCCCCGCCGACGTCGAGGGTTCGGACGATCACTCGTCCGTCGGGGAATGCCTCGAGCGCGTCCGCGTACGCCTCGTACTGCTCGTCCTCGGTCGGCGGCTCCTCGCGATCGAGAAAGAGGAACTCCGTCCGAAAGAGGCCGATCCCGTCGGCACCGCGGTCCGCGGCGGCCGCGAAATCGTCGCCGCCGACGTTCGCCGCGACCTCGATCGGCCGGTCGTCGGCGGTTTCGACGGGCTCCGCGATCGGCTCGAGATCGCGCTCTCGTTCCGCTCGCGCTCGCGTCTCGGGGTCTGGATCGACGATTACGAGACCCCGTTCGCCGTCGACCACGACGCGGGTTCCCGCCTCGAGTTCGCGCAACTCCTCGCCGACGCCGACGACGGCGGGGAGGCCGAGCGCCCGCGCGAGAATCGCCGCGTGGGCGGTTCGCCCGCCGGTGACCGTCGCGACGCCGGCGACCGCGTCGGGGTCGAGCCCGGTCGTGTCGCTCGGCGTCAGTCGCTCCGCGAGGAGCACGCTACCGGAGGGAATACCGGTCGACTCGCGTCCGAGGAGCGTTCGAACGAGTCGGTCGCGGACGTCCCGGAGGTCGTCGGCGCGTTCGGCCATCGATCCCTCCATCGCCTCGAACTGCGCGATCGGATCCTCGAACGCCGCCCGTACGGCGTGTGCGGCCGGCAGTCCGTCGTCGATCGCCTCGTCGATGCCGTCCTCGAGTTGCGGATCGGTCAGGAACGCCGCGTGCGCGTCGAAGATCTCCGCTTCGCTCTCGCCGACGCGCTCGGCGGTCGCCTCCCGTTCCCGGTCGAGCGCCTCGAGCGCCCGCTCGCGAGCGTCGGCGACGCGTTCACGCTCGGTCGACGGGTCGACGGCGTCGGCGTCCGGCGGGTCCGGCAACTCGAGGTCCGCCGCGAGCCAGTGGACGGGACCGACGCCGACGGCCGGCGTGACGCCGGTTCCCTCGAGTCGTCGTTCCTCGTCGGACTCGGTCATCGACCGATCACCTCACTCCTCCTCCGGGGTCGTCAGAATCTCCTCGAGCGCCTCGAACGCCGCGTCCTCGTCCGGGCCGTCGACGGAGAGCGTGACCCGCTCGCCGCTGCGGACGTTCAGTCCGGTGACGGCGAGCATGCTGCTCGCGTCGACCGGTTCGCCGTCTTCCGTCGATACCTCGATTACACTGTCGTACTGGCTCGCCGTCGAGACGAACCGCGCCGCGGGCCGGGCGTGCAGCCCGTTCTCCGGGACGACAGTCAGGGACCGATCGATCATGCGCGACCTCGGCTGCGTTCGAGATCCGTCAGCAGGCAGTTCGATTCCATACCGCTCGTACGGCCTCGGCCGACGTAAACTGGTCGTTGCTCGTCGCCGGTCACGGGCAAACGGAGCGTGCGGCCCTCGCAAGCCGAATCGTTACCTGCCGATTCGTGGTAGCGACGCGAGAATGACTCAGATCGGTTACACCCTCTCGAGCGAGGAGCACGGCCCGAACGAACTCGTCGACATTGCCCGCCGCGCCGAAGAAGCCGGGTTCGACTTCCTCTCGATTTCGGATCACTTCCACCCGTGGGTCTCGGCGCAGGGCGAGTCACCGTTCGTCTGGTCCACGCTGGGCGGCATCGCGACCGCGACGGACGATATCGAGGTTGGCGTCGGCGTCACCTGCCCGACGACCCGCATCCACCCGGTTAACGTCGCTCACGCCGTCGCCACGATCGACGAGATGTTCGGCGGTCGGTTCACGTTCGGCGTCGGCACCGGCGAAAACTTAAACGAACACGTGACGGGCGAGCGCTGGCCGGAACACGACGTCCGCCTCGAGATGTTAGACGAGGCGATGGACGTCATGCGGAAGCTCTGGACCGGCGAGACCGTTAGCCACCACGGCGAGCACTACACGGTCGAGAACGCGCGACTGTACACCTGTCCCGACGAGCAGCCGACGACGATCGGCAGCGCGTTCGGTCCGCAGACGGCCGAGTGGGTCGCCGAGAACGCCGACGGCCTCTGGTGTTCCGGCCCGAAGGAAACGCCGGTGGAGGCCTACGAGGGCGCGGGCGGCGACGGGCCGAAATACACCCAGGTGCACGGCTGTTACGCCGAGACGAAGGAGCAAGCGATCGACACCATCTACGAGCAGTGGCCCAACGGTTCGATTCCGGGCGAACTCGCGCAGGTGCTACCCACGCCGGCCCACTTCGAGCAGGCCGCGGGGATGGTCGAAAAGGAGGATATCGCCGAGGCCGGAACGACGACCAGCCCGGATCCACAGGATCACATCGACAGCATCGAACAGGCCATCGACGCCGGCTACGACCACGTCTACTTCCACCAGATCGGTCCGGAACAAGATCTGGCGATCGAGTTCTACGAGGAAGAGATCCTCCCGTCGTTCGACTGAGGGAGTCCGGTCCGGGTTTCGGTGTCAATCGCGCAGCCTTGACTGGGCACCCTCCCGACGATTCCGACAAGGATGCTCTCTTGGCGGAGGATTCAAACCGTAGACACGTGTTCGCGAAACAATGGTCAACGCGAACGACGATCCGATCGAACTCGTTCCGTCCAGAGGCGAGGCGTGGCGCGAACAGTTCGTCGCCGAACGCGACCGCGTGTACGACGCACTGGCCGACGCCTCGCTCGAGGCGGCCGTCGAACGGATCGAACACGTCGGATCGACCGCCGTTCCCGATCTCGCGGCGAAAGACGTCGTCGATCTCGATATCGTCGTCGCGGACGATGCAGCTCGCGACGTATCTCGAACGCTCGAGACCGAACTCGGCGGTACCCGCGTCGAGAACACCGAGGGATGGCAGCCGGTGTTTCGCTGCGAAAGCGGCCAGCGGTTCAACGATCACGTTTTCGCACTCTCGAGCGACGGCTGGAAAATCAGCGTCGCCACGCGCGATGTCCTCGCTGCCGACCCCGCGCTCCGTGCGGAGTACGAAGCCCTGAAACGCGAACTGGCGGCCAAACACGACGATCTCGCCGCATATTCGACGGAGAAGACCGCATTCATCGAACGCGTTCTCGAAGTCGCCGAGACGGACGACGGGTTCGCGTTCCAGTTCGCGGTTCCGGCAGGTCGGAACTAGCAGCGGACTCGTCACTCGAGCGGCGGGTGAACGCGTCCGCGGCTGTAACGACCCGTTTCGACGCTGCTCCTGTCGGACTTTGGCCATCGGTGCGTCGCGATTCCGTAGGACACGGGTCCGTCTCTCCTGCCGACAGTATGTCGCAACAATAACTGGAACAAGAGCTGTTTTCACTGGAGAGCTCCGAACCCGAAGCAATGCCGGACTCCGATCGGGACCTTCGAGAGAGCGTCGAACGATCGCGACACGGCGCGCCAGCGGTGGGTGCCGTGGTCCGTGACCGATTCGAGAGCAACGAGGTGTTCCAGCGGATCATCGCGGCCGCGGACGACGAGATCGATACGGGCTTTCGTGAACTGTTCTTCAGCAGCCTCGCGGCCGGCTTTGCGATCACGTTGACCGTTCTCGTATACGCCACGATGTACGCCAAGTACGACGGCGATACCATCCTGAGCGGCTTCATGTATCCGATCGGCTTCATCTACATCATCCTCGGCGGCTACCAGCTGTACACCGAGAACACGCTGCCGCCGGTCGCGCTCGTTCTCGAGCGGCTGGCGAGTCTCCCCGCCCTGTTTCGGGTCTGGGTGATCGTCCTGGTCGGCAACTTCGTCGGCGGTACGGTCGGGGCGCTCGTGCTCTCGCAGACCGGCGTGTTCTCCGACGATGCAGCCGTCGCGGCGACCGAAATCGCCATGAAAGGGATGGAGACGCCGTTCGCCGACCTGTTCTTCAAGGGGGCCTTCGCCGGACTGATCGTCGCCGGCGTCGTCTGGCTGGACTTCGCCTCTCGCGATACGATCACCCGGTTCTTCCTGGTCTACATGGCCTTCCTCATGATTCCGTTCGCGGACCTGTTCCACGTCGTCGTCTCCTTCACCGAGGTGATGTTCCTCGTGTTCAACGGCCGGATCGACCTCTTCGTCGGTCTGAGCGAGTTCGTCCTGCCGGTGATGCTCGGCAATACGATCGGCGGTGTGTTGCTCGTGACTGTCGTCAACTACTTCCAGACGACCGAACGACGCCTCGAGGCCGCCCGTCAGGACGGGGCCGAGCGCCAGTTGACGATCCGCGAGTGGCTCATCGGCGGTCCCGTCGGCCGAGCGTACGTCCCGGCCATGCCGGCCAGCGGCCCGGACCTGACCGCAGACACACCGGAGCGCGACGCCGGTGCCCACTCCGAGCAATCGGACGACGAAACCGGCCCGGCGGGTCGTGAACCCGACCGAACCGAGGCCGCGGGCGACCGACCGACCGACGAACTCGAGTACCCCAAGGACGAGTGATCAGCGAACGACGGTGACCGGACAGTTCGCTCGGCGGATAATCGTCTCCGCGACGCTGCCGAGCAGCAGCCGATCGACGCTGTTTCTGCCGCGGCTCCCGACGATAATCTGGTCGATATTGTTCTCCTCGGCGTAGGAAACCATCGCCTTGGCCGGGTGGCCGAACACCAGTTCGGTTTCGATCGTCCGTCCGTGCTCCCCTGCGATCGTCGTCGCGGTCTCGAGGACGTCCTCCGCGCGGTCCTCCGCCTCGTCGGTCATCGATGCACCGAGACTGGTATCGAACGAAACGTTTGCCACCTCCGGGACGTGAGCGGCGTAAACCGTCGCGTTCGGGAACTGCTCGAGCGCGTATTCCAGCGCATCGCGGGCCTCTCGGGAGTCGTCCATGGCGACGAGAACACGGTTCATACGCCAACATTACGGGCGAAGCGGTAAAACGTTCAGCGCCCGTCCGTGTCGTAATCGACCGGCTTCGCCGCTTCCCCATCCGTTTTGGCCCTCGCAGACGAACCGACGCGTATGGAGTACACCACGCTCGGCAACACGGGCACGACCGTCTCGAAACTCTGTTTCGGCACCTGGCGCTTCGGCAAGGAAAGCGGCGGGACCGTCGAAACCGACCGCGAGGAGGCACACGAACTCCTCGACGCCTGCTGGGAGCACGGCATCAACTTCATCGACACCGCGAACGTCTACGGCGATCCCGACGGCAAGAGCGAACGGTGGATCGGCGAGTGGCTCGCGGATCGCGACCACGACCGCGAGGACCTCGTTCTCGCCTCGAAGGTCTACTTCCCCTTCAACGGCCGGGGTGAACCCGGTCCGAACGATTCCGGCCTCGGACGCAAGCACATCCGCGCCCAGATCGAGGGCACCCTCGAGCGGCTGGGTACGGACTACCTCGATCTGTACTACATCCACCGCTGGGACGAGAACACGCCGATTCGGGAGACCATACAAACGCTCACCGAACTCGTCCGCGAGGGAAGGGTCAACTATCTCGGTGCCTCGAGCATGGCCGCCTGGCAGCTCACGAAGGCGCTGTGGACGAGCGACGCGGAGGGCCTCGAGCGCTTCGACGTCACCCAGCCGATGGTCAACGCGGCCCAGTACGACGAGGTCGGCGACTACCTCGACGTCTGTGCCGACCAGAATCTCGCGGTCTGTCCGTACTCGCCGCTGGGCGGCGGCTTGCTGACCGGAAAGTACGATCGAACCGAGGACGGATCGGTCGAAGCACCGGACGGCTCCCGGGGGAGCCTCGACGAGATGTTCGACGAGTACTACGCGACCGAACGGGCGTGGAACGTCCTCGAGGCCGTCGAGTCCGTCGCAAGCGAGGTCGACGCCACGCCGGCGCAGGTCTCCCTGCGATGGCTGATCGAACAGGACCGGTTCACGTGCGTCCCGATCGTCGGCGCGCGAACGCCCGACCAGCTCGAGGAGAACGTCGGCGCGGTCGAGATCGAACTCGGCGACGAGCGGTTCGAGCGGATCGACGCGGCGCGCTCGAGCGAGTGATCGATCTCTCGGGAGTCGGTTCCGAGCGATCACTGCTCGACTCGAGCCCGCTGATCGCCGCTCGCTGACGTGGCGAACCTATACAGCACACACGCACCAACGTGTATAGTGAGCAATGAACACGTGGTGGCGACGGATCGTGCTGTCGCTCGTCGCCGTTTTCGGGATCGTCATCGCCTACGGCTACATCTACCGATGGGGGATGATGACGTTCGAGGGCGAGGAGCGAACGATATACCAGTCGATTCAGGTCGTTATCGAGTCGCTGACGACCGCCGGGTTCGGCGGCGATACGGACGCCTGGAACACCACCCCGATGAATCTCATCGTGATCGGGATGAATCTCAGCGGGGTGTTGCTCGTCTTTCTCGCGCTCCCGCTGTTCGTCGTGCCGCTCTTTCAGCGGGCGCTTGCGACGCAGCCGCCGGC
The DNA here is from genome assembly GCF_003670115.1 of Natronorubrum halophilum. Lineage (NCBI taxonomy): Archaea > Methanobacteriati > Methanobacteriota > Halobacteria > Halobacteriales > Natrialbaceae > Natronorubrum > Natronorubrum halophilum. Next base: position 645,250 of record NZ_QQTY01000002.1, on the reverse strand, counting down.
GTCGACCGATCTCGCAGATCACGTCATCATCTGTTCGCACAGGGAACGTGAAGACGTTCTCAGAAACGAACTCGAGGCCGCGGATGTTCCGTCCGTGTTCGTCGACGACAACCCGGAGACCGTCATGGAACTCACCGACGACGGCATCGAGGCTATGGTGGGCGATCCGGAGCACGAACAGACGCTGCGAGCGGCGAACATCGACGACGCGCGCGCTCTCGTGGTCGACATCTCCGACGAAGCCAACCCCGAAGTGATCCTCACGGCGAGAGAGCTTCACGACGACATACAGATCATTAGCGTCGCCGAGGACGAGGGCGTCACGGTCTACCACCGCTACGCCGGCGCGGACGTCGTCGTTCGGCCGCGCCAGGTTCTCGGTCGCGGTCTCGCAGCGAAGGCCGCGATGGCGGTGACCACCGAACTCCAGGAGACGATCGAACTCGGCGAACGCCTCGAGATTACCGAGTTCCTCGTCGAGCGAGGCAGTGCGCTCATCGGACGGACGATCGGCGAGTCGAGCATTCGGAACCGCATGGGCATCAGCGTGATCGGCACGTGGCTCAACGGCGAATTCGTCCCCGCGCCAGGTCCCGAGACGGTCATCGAAGAGAACACGATCTTGCTCGTCGCCGGCTCTCACGAGCGGCTAACGGAGTTGACCTCGCGAACGGTCGCACCGGCGGAAGACCGTTCGAACCGCGTGATCGTCGCCGGACACGGCGAGGTCGGTCGCACCGTCAGCGAGGCGCTCGAGACGGACGACCTCGCCCACACGGTCATCGACAGGCGTGAGGCCGACAGCGTCGATATCGTCGGAGATATCACGGACGAAACGACGCTCGCCGCCGCGGATATCGCGAACGCCCGATCAGTCGTTCTCGCAGTGAACGACGATACGGCCGCCATCTACGCGACGCTCGTTATCGAGAAGATCGCGCCCAAGACCGAGGTGATCGCTCGAGCCAACGAAACCGAAACCGTTCGAAAACTCTACCGAGCGGGTGCCGAATACGTCCTCGCGTTGTCGACGGTGACCGGGCGGATGCTCTCCTCGATCCTGCTCGAGGACGAGCAGGTGCTGACGCCGGAGACCCAGTTCGAGATCGTCCGCACGGACGCTCCCGCGTTCGCCGGGCGAACGCTGGGAGAGATCGATGTCCGTGCACGGCTGGGGTGTACGGTCGTCGCGGCCGAGCGAAACCGCGAGTTGATGACGGATCTCGGTCCGGAGTTCACCGTCCGGCGAGACGACGCCCTCATCGTCGCCGGCAGCGACGAAACCGTCAACCGATTCATCGCTGCGTCCCGATGAGTCGGTTCCCGGTTCGGTGAGAGCGACGCGGCGTCGCCGACGGATCAGTCGGCAGCGAGTGTCGGTTCCAGAGCGTGTGAGGGGTGTGGATTCCGGAATCCGGATATCGTTGTGTGATCCGATCAGAACGCCGCCTCGACCGGATCAGACGATCGATCCGGTGAACACGAGCGCCTCGACGAGGATCACCACGAGGACGGCACCGAGGAAAGCGTTCGAGGCGTGGAACGCGCGGAACGCCGCGGTCTCCGTCTGCTCGAAGTGAAGGACGATGGCGGCCCAGAGGAAGATGCCGCCGAAGATCGCGACCGTCGCCGCGTAGAGCGCGCCGAGGTCCGTAATCCAGGCGAGCGCGACCGTCCCGACGAGTGTCGCCGCGATGTAGTAGATGATGTGCTTTCGCGTCTCGGTTTCGCCGCGCACGACGGGCATCATCGGGAAGCCGCCGCGAGCGTAGTCGTCCTGGTAGGCCAGCGCGAGGTTGTAGAAGTGCGCCGGCGTCCAGAGGAAGATCACGCCCGCGAGCGCGAGCCCGGGCAGTCCGATCTCGTTGGTCACGGCAGCCCAGCCGATGAGCGCAGGGAGCGCACCCGCAGCCCCGCCGATAACCGTATTCTGGACCGTATTGGGTTTGAGCATGAGCGTGTAGACCACGCTGTAAAAGATGATCGCGGCGAGTCCGAGCGCGGCCGCGAGTCTGTTGATCGTCAGAAACATGCCCAGCGAGACGACCGTCAACAGCCCGCCGAACGCCAGCGCGTTCCGGACGGGAACGAGGTCGGTGGCCAGCGGTCGATCCGCCGTGCGGGACATCTTCCGATCGACGTCGCGCTCGAGGACGTGGTTGAAGGTCCCGCTCGCACCGATCGCGAGGACGCCGCCGCCGAGCGTCGCGACGATCGTGTAGCGATCGAGCGCGGGACCGGCAGCCAGCGCCATCCCCGCGGCGGCGACGAGACAGAGCAGCCACATCAGCCGCGGTTTCATCATCTTGAAGTACGCGAAGGCGGTGAGTCGGGCGCGAGCGAGGCCGCTGGAGGGGAGGGATCGGGCGCTCCCCGCCTCCGCCCCGGTCGCGTCGGCCTCGAGCGGTTCGGGCGCGTCCATCGAATCGTTCGCGGTGCCGGTCGCGAGTTCGAGATCCCACGCGAGGGCGAGCACGATGGCCGCGAAGATCACCAGCCCGAGTCCGAGGTGGAGTCCGGGAGCGATGGCCGCGGGACCGGAGATGGCCGTGACAGCGCCGACGCCGACCTGGACGACGTAGAGGACGGCACCGACGAGGATCGTCCACCGAACGCGACTCGAGACGTCACCGAGGAGGGCAGTAACGGCCGTTACGGCGACGAGCGCGCCGACGAGGACGGCCGCGATGCGGTGGCCCCACGCGATCGCGAGTTCCGTCTGGCTCAGCGGGTCGACCGGCGCGTGACAGGTCGGCCACGTCGAACAGGCCGACGCCGCGTTCGTGATCGAAGTCGTTGCGCCGATGATCAACAGGAGGTAGACGCCCAGCGCGGTCGCTGCGAGAAGCGCAGAAAAGCGCTGTCGGGTGCCGATCGGACGAGGAAACGGCGCGGATGCGGTTGCCACGGCTATTCTTGTCTAAAACTTCGACTCCGTGTATTTATGGCTCCCGCTTTTGGAACCCACTATCCGAGAGACACTGACTGTCAGGCTGTGCGTTAGTCGATCGTTCGGCATCGTCTCGAGTCGCGATAGTGTAACACATATGGAACGAAGGCGAGCACGGATAGGGAATGATCGCGTACCCACTCGACAGTGACCACGTCCGGCCAACCAGACGCGATCGATCACGAGCGCTTCGACGACGGCGACGTCAAGAGCGACGGCCCGAACACCGTCGTTCGCGGTGACGAACCCGCCGTTCAGTGTCCCTACTGCGGACAACCGTTTCACGACGCGCGACTCGAGACGCTCCATCGGGGCCTCGAGCATCCGGCCCGGATCTCCGATCGGGAACAGGCGGCGTTCGAACGCGCCTATCTCGAGGAAAGAGCGGAGATCCGTCGGTTCCGTCTGCAGGCGCTCGGCGCGTTGATACTCGTTTACTTTTGCATGCTGTTTCTGTATGCGGTCGTTACGTGAGGCTGAGCGAACGGGTCGCTTACATCCCGAGATCTTCCGCCGCCGGCGGTACCGGCAGATCACGCTGGGAGACGCCCAGCAGTTCCGCGGCGTGGTCGAGCGCCATATCGAAGCCGTAGTAGCGCTCGAGTTCGTCGCCGTCGGCCGTCGGTCGCACTTTCAACATGGCGTACCCCTCGCGGTTCTGCGCGATCGCCGCGGTCGCACCGGGTCGGATCGCCGACCCCTCGCCGGCGGCCTCGAACTCGAGGACGCGTTCCGTCTCGGTCTCGTCGTAGCTCGCCCTGATGCCGTTCGCCTCGGCCGTTCGATCGTCGGACATGGTCGTGACTCACGGACCGAGTACCGGGAAGCTATCGATTTCGGCGGGTCCGACTGGAAGATAGCGGGACGACCGTGAACGCCGGGAACCGATACCGATTTTTCGGTGCCGTGTGAGGATCTGCCCGTGAGCGATACGGTCCCCCAGAGCCCGCCACAACTGATCGCGACGTTCCGCCGTACGCGATCGGTCGCGTTCCAGTGGGTCGTCGTCTCCGTAGTCGGCTTTTTCGCTTCCGCGTACGCGTTCGGCCACGTCCTCGCGGCGATCCGCGGCGGTTCGCTCGAGCCGATCGTCATCACGATACTTGGGCCGACGGACGCGGTCGTCTGGCTCGTCGTTTCGGTCGGGGTAGTCGCGCTCGTCGTGATTTTACACGAACTGCTTCACGGCGTGTTCATGGCCCGATACGGCGGCGATCCGGGGTACGGTATCGGCGTCTCGTACTTCCTCCTGCCGTACGCCTACGCGGAGACGGCGGGGACGAGTTACACGCGAAACCAGTTGCTCGTCGCCCTGTTGGCACCGTTCGTCGGAATCACGGCGGTCGGTCTCGCCGCACTGGTCGTCTATCCCTCCGCCCTGTTGCTCGTCCCGCTGGCGGCCAACGCCGCCGGCTCGATCGGCGACCTCTGGATGGCCGGCGTCCTCCTGCAGTATCCCGCCGACGTTCGCGTCGGCGCGCTCCCCGACGCGGAGACGCAAGGGTTCGGCATCTACAGCACGACCGACGGAGGCTGTAGCCGGATTCCCGGCACGCAGCTCTTCTCGACGGTCATCTCCGGCGCTGTCGGCACGCTCGCGATACTTTCGATCGCGGTCCTCGGCATGGTGTTTCTCTCGCTCGCCGTCGGCTCGGGAACCGTCGTCCTCGGCGATCCGGCCGGTCGCTGGTTCCTCTTCCGGCACGAACTCCGCTCGTACGGCCAGGTCCATCTCGAGATCGGGACTCCCCTCGTGGTCGGTCTCACGGCGCTCGGCGGCATCACGTGGGCGCTCGGCCGCGAAGGGTATCGCGCGCTCGGCCTCGAGTAATCGAGTTCAGTCTTCGAGCGGTTCGTGCCTGTGGGACGGAGCCGACGCGAGTCGGGTTCCGGACGGCGAAACCGTAACGCTCGAGCGTCCGCCGCCCAACGCCGAGGTATGACCAAGTGGCTCCGAAGCGGTCGCCGCCGCGACATCTGTTTCCTGCTCGCCGGCGCGGACGAGGGCGAACTGCGCAGCCAGCAGTTGAAGTCCCGTCTCGAGTCCCACTACGACGCCCACCTCGAGCCGAAGGCGTTCTACGGCTCGCTGTCGGCGCTCGTGGACGCGGGCTTCGTCGAAAAGCGAACGGACGGCATTCACGACGTCTACGCGCTCACCGACGGCGGCGAGCGACGGGTTCGAGACCACTACGAGTGGGTACGAGGGTGTCTCGAGGACGACGGGGGACAAGCGTAGACGGCGGACCGAAACCGGACGGGTCGACCGAATCGATCACTCGAGGGATGGATTGTTGACGAGATGAATCACGACGTAGATCGGGAGCGCAAACAGCAGTACAAAAAGCGGTATCAGCGCGAACTCGCCGTATTCACCGCTATCCACGAAGACCATCACGATCAGCGTGTACGCGATGATCGCGAGAAACAACTCCGTTCGGTCCATCTACTTCGACGTAGACAATCAGGGTGCAAATATGTTGATGAGATGTACAGACGCGGTATCGGACACGGAGCCTTCGTTCCGAACCCATTGAACAGAATCCGGTTGTCGGTGAGCGCGACGGGCCGATATCGAGGACTACTCCTCGAGCAACTGGTCGCCGATCGTGTTTCGGAGCACCTCGCTGGTCCCCTCGTAGATCTCGTTGAGTTTGGCGTCCCGGTAGAACCGCTCGGCGGGGAAATCCTTGGTATAGCCGTAGCCGCCGTGAATCTGGATGCCCTCGTTGGCAACCTCGCGGCTCACCTCGCTGGCGTAGAGTTTGGCCTGCGCGGCGTCCTTGATGTAGTTCTCGCCGCGGATTTTCTTGTCGGCGGCCTTGTGCATCAGCATGCTGGCCGCCTGAATCTTCGTGTCCATGTCCGCCAGCTTGTGCTTGATCGACTGGAACTCGCCGATGGGGTGGCCGAACTGCTCGCGCTCGTTCGCGTAGTCGCGGGCCTCCTCGAAGGCCGCGCGGGCGATGCCGACGCCGCGGGCGGCGATCGTGATGCGACCGCCGTTGAGCGTCTTCAGCGCGTGAACGAAGCCCTCGCCCTCCTCGCCGAGTCGGCGGTCCTCGTGGAGACGCAGATCGTCGAACCGGAGTTCGGCCGTCGGACAGCCCTTGTCGCCGAGTTTCTCCTCGGTACCCTCGACGATGAACCCGTCGTCCTCCTCGGGACGGACGATAAACGAGGAGATCCCCCTGTTGCCCGCCTCGGGATCGGTCTTCGCGAAGAGCGTGACCGTGTCCGCGACGGAGCCGTTCGAGATCCAGAGCTTGCCGCCGTTGACGACGTACTCGTCGCCGTCCTTCTCCGCGGCTGCGCCGTCTTCTCGCGGGCGTTGCCCGTTCGAACGGTCCGCGGAACGTCGTTCCGCGCTACTCCGTTCCGAGGCGCTTTGCGCCTCGCTCTTCTCCGCGGTCGTCTCCATCGCCGGGACGTCGCTGCCCGCACCCGCTTCGGAGAGCGCGAACGCGCCGATGTCCTCGCCCGCAGCCAACGGCGTCAGGAACTCCTCCTTCTGGGACTCGTCCCCGAACTCGTAGAGCATGTTACCCGCCAGCGAGGTGTGGGCCGCGACGATCGTTCCCAGGCCGCCCGAGCCGCGCGAAATCTCCTCGAGGCCGATCGCGTAGGAGTGGTAATCGAGTCCGGCACCGCCGTACTCCTCGGGAAACGGCATTCCCATCAGACCCAGTTCGGCCATCTCGTCCACGAGATCCGCTGGGAACTCGTCCTCGTGGTCGATCGCCTCCGCGACGGGAACGATTTCCTCGTCGACGAACTCCGATACCATGTCCCGGATCTGCTGTTGCTCGGCCGAGAGCGAAAAGTCCATGTTCGAGTCATCGGGGTGTCGCCTTGTTATTGTTACCGCTGTGCTCTCCTGTCCGGGGAGTAGCCTCCAGTCCGGGGAGCACAGCTCAAAAAACGGTCGCGGTTCACCTCGAGCCGACCGCTTCGAGTTCCTCGTCGATCGGCTCGTCACCGCCGAGGATCTCGAATGTCTCGCCGGCGAGGTCGTCCCGCTCGAGCGCCGCCGCGAGCGTCCGCGCGACGTCTTCGCGAGGGATGTCGCCGTCGCCCGACTCGAGGGACTCTGCGGCCCGAATCCGGCCGGTTCCCGGCTCGTTCGTCAATTCGCCCGGTCGGACGATCGTATGTGCGACCTCGCTCCGTCGGAGCCGTTCGTCGGCTTCCGCTTTCGCGATCAGATAGTCCTCGAGCGCGTCGGGACCCGATTCGGGGTCGTCGGCCCCCATCGAACTGAGCATGACGAATCGGTCGACTCCCGACTCTTCCGCGGCTTCGAGTAGGTTGATCGCCCCGTCACGATCGACCCCGTAGACGTCGTTGCCACCGGAGCCGGCGGCGAAGACGATCGAATCGCAGCCCTCGACGGCGTGATCGACGGACGCCGTGAGATCCGCGACGACCGCCTCGGCACCGAGGGACTCCACGTCCTCGACCTGGGACTCGTCGCGGATCATCGCCCTGACCTCGTGGTCGCGTTCGCCGAGTAGTTCGGTGAGGTGCTGTCCCACTTGTCCGTGAGCACCGGCGACGAGTACGGTTCGTGTCACGTGTGCGCCTCATCGTCGCTTCCCATAGACGTATTGTCGGAACACGCTGGGGACCGATTACTAGAGGCCGGTCCCTTCCGGAACCAATGCTTCAATCTCGGAAAGGATCTCGAAACGATCCTCGAACGGAATATCCCGCCGGGACCGCGGCGTTTTTCCGGAACGGGAACGAACGCACAGAGAGTAGATGACCACGGGCCAGACCGAACCTCCAACTGACGCCGACCTCAAGTGGTGTTACGACGCGGTTCACGGCGTTTCACGGACCTTCTCGATTACTATCGACCGACTCGAGGAGCCGATGGCGAGACACATCTGTCTGGGATACCTCCTCTGTCGTGTCGCCGACACGATCGAAGACGCGGGTCACATTCCGCCGGAGGTACAGACCGAACTGCTGACCGACTACGATCGGTTGCTCGATCCGAACTCGGATCAGACCGCTGTAGCGTTCATGGACGACGTCGAGCCGTGGATTCCCGACGAGCGCAACGAAGACTGGGACGTCGTCGCCGAGACCCCGCGCGTGTTGCGGACGTTCGAATCCCTCGACGACGATCCTCGGGAGATCATGCGCGAACCCGTCCGCGAACTCGTCGACGGAATGGCGATGTTCACGAGTCGGTACGCCGACGAAGGCGGATTGCGCTTACAGACGCTCGAGGAACTCGAGGAGTACTGCTGGTACGCCGCCGGCACGGTTGGCACGCTGATCACGGGGCTCGTCGCCCGCGGTGCCTCTCAGGAGCGCGCCGAGGAGTTGCGAGAGAACGCCCGCTCGTTCGCGTTGCTCTTGCAACTGGTCAACATCGCCAAGGACGTCGAGTCGGACTATCACGACGAGAATAACGTCTATCTCCCGGCCGAGTGGCTCGAGGCCGAGAACGTCGACGTCGAGCAGGTCACCGACATGGACAACCACGGCGGGGTTACGAACGTGATCAAGCGAGTGACCGGCCGGGCGGAGACGTACCTCGACGACGCCCAGCGCTACCTCGAGGTGGTGCCGGAGACCCACGGCAACCGGCTCTCGGCGTGGGCGATTCCGTACCTGCTCGCGGTCGGGACGATGCGCGAACTTCGCGAACGCCCGGAGGACGTCGTCCGCGAGGGCGACGTCAAAATCTCGCGGACGGAAGTGTACGCGCTCTTACAAACGTTCGAGGGGGATATCTCGCGGTCGACGCTGGCCGAACTCCGCAGGGAGATGGCCGAGAAACCGCTGCACCAGTGAACCGCCCCGAGGCGCTCGGCCTGGTCGGTCCGTAAATCCTTTTTGCCGCGCGATACCGTCGTTCGCGAACCGCGCCAGTGACTACTCCCTCGCGAGGCGACGGCCCATGAGCGCGAGCGGATAGCCGAACACCACGACAACGGGGACCCAGAACGCCACCATGAGCCAGTAGATGAACACGCCGAATCCCCTCGGCGAGACGAGCAGCGCGAGGAGCACGGCCGCCGCAATCGACGCGAACGCGGCGAGAGTCGCGAGGAAGAGCGGAACGAGCGGCCTCGAGCGGCGTTCGAACGCGTACCCGATCGGCAAGAAGAGCGCAGTCGCCAGTCCGAAGGGGAGGACGAACGTGGCTGCCGGACCGCCGAGGAGCCACAGCAACGCGCCGGTCCCCAGGGTTACGAGCGCCGCGAGAGCGCTCAACCCGCGGGTACTGCGTCGATAATCGCTCCGGCGAGCCGCGATCCCGATCGCGGCGTACCCGATACCGAGCGCACTCAGTGCGCCGAAAACGGGGTTGAAGGGGCGTCCGGTCGCCACCGCACTCGTGGCGAGCAGACCGATCGCACCGATCGATCCGATCGCGACGAACAGTCGCTCGAAGCCCGCCAGGTCGAACGCATCGCGTCCCCAGTCGACGCGGCCGACCGCCATCCCCGCGAGCGCGATCAGCGCTCCGGGAACGAGGCCGCCGGTAACGCCCTTCTCGAGTGCGGTCGGACCGGTCTCGAGGCCGATCGTCGCGTACCCGCTCGCGGTTCCCCGAAGTCCGGACGGCGCGTAGGTGACGTACGTCTGGTCATCGAAGTCGCTTTCGAAGGCGTCCTCGGCGCTCGCCGTCCACGTGGCCGCGTCGTCGACGGTCGCGTGCCGGGGCTGATTCGTGACGACGGCCCCGTCGGGTGCGTGGATCGTCACCCGCTGTGCGGCCAGTTGATACCGCGTGTTCGAGGATCCAGCAGCGAAGTAATCGACGATCCAGGACTCGCCGACACCCGGGCGCGCGACGTCCGCGACGGTGTAGTTCACGACGACGGTTTCGTCCTCGAGGGTCGACTCGGCGGCTTCGACGTCGCCGCTGGCCGCGTGAGAGCGGAACCACGCGTCGTCGACCGCGACCTCGAGTGCGGTCCCGTTGGATCGGTACCGCTCTGCGGCCGAGTCGGTGACGGGGACGCGGGCGCTCCACAGCGAGTCCCCGGACTCGTCGACGTAGATGTCGAGCGTCCCCGGTTCGGCCGCGCCGTCGATTTCGGCGTCGTCGGCGACTCCGGAACCGCAGACGCCACAGAGGTGGGTCGGCGGCGGTGCGGCGACGACGGCCGCGACACCGATCAGGACGACGAGACTGCAACAGAGGACGGCGAGCGTGAACCGAGCGGATCGCATCATCTCGAGATGGGAATGTCAGGTTTAAATAATTTATCTGCCGTTGAATTGATGGAGTGTGGTCGTCGTTCCTTCGATCCGCTCGCGTCCCATGTCTCGGGTTACGCGCTTCGGGTGGGGAACGTAGGGAAAGGTCGCCGGCGGCGGCGGGGAATTCTCATCCACCGGCGCAGCCGAACCGTGACTAAACTTATAAGACGGTGGGAACGTCGGTAGAACCATGCGACGAGACGGGATCCGATTTCACAACGTCGGCGATAGCCGACCGGCCGAGGACCGAGACGGACATCTGCTACAACGCGTTCCGGAATCGGTTCGACGCGAGCTCAACGAGGGTTCGCAGTCGCGGATGCGCCACCCCGCGGGCGTTGAACTTCGGTTCGTTCCCGACGGTTCCGCGACGGTGACGCTCTCGACGATGCCCGGCGGGAGCGCCGAGGAAGGAACCGTCCGCGTCTTCTGGGGGCCGATCCAGGGACCGACGGAAGTCGTCGTCGGCCCGGAACCGACGCCGATCGAGGTTTCGATCCCCGAATCGGTAATCGACCTCGAGCCGGCGGCCTACGAGGATCTCCCCTTCGATCCCCGCGTCTGTCGGCTCCGGTTGCCGGGCGAACACCGCGGCGGACCGATGGTCTATCACGGCGTCGACGGCGACGTTCGTCCGCCGCGGGAGGACGAACTCCCGGATCGTCGGTATCTCGCGTACGGGACGTCGATCACCGAGGGCGAGGCAGCCCTAGCCGAGCACCTGACCTACGTGAGTCAGACGGCGCGCCGGTTGGACGCCGATCTCATCAACCTCGGCTCCTGTGGCACCGCCTACTGCGACGGTGCGATGGCCGACCACATCGCCCAGCGCGACGACTGGGACGTCGCAACGCTCTCGGTGTCGGTGAATATGGTCGGAACGTTCTCTGCGTCGACGTTCCGCGAGCGGGCCGCGCGGCTGATCGACCGAGTGGCGGGTGCCAACCCTGAGAAACCGGTCGTCCCGATCACCATCTTCACGAACGCCCGCGACGTCCGTCGGAGCGCCGATCCGGAGGGGATGTGCGAGCGATTCCGCCAAGAACTGCGCGAGGTCGTCGCCGAAACGCCCCACGAAAACGTCCACCTGCTCGAGGGACCCGAACTGCTTCCCACCATCGACGGGCTCACGACCGATCTGGTCCACCCCGGCGATAACGCGATGATCACGATGGGCGAAACCCTCGCCGCCGAACTCGAGTCGCTGCTCGAGGACGACCCGCGGTCACCGCCGCGCCGTTGAAGGCGAGACCGAACCGCCATAGAAACCAGTCACGACCGACCGCAGGATCCGAAACGCGCCGTCCGGCTGTCGGCACCGGCCGTTTGAGGGGAACCTTCAAGGATCGACAGTGTGAGCTACCGGTAACTGGTGAATCGCGTGAGCAGGAACGATGCCGTCAGCGAGCCGAACGCGAAGAGGGGGAGTGAGGCGGACGACGCGACCGAGACCGTCGACCTGGGGATCGGCATCTCGGTCGCTATCGACGTCGACGCCGAGGAGGACGCCGACCGGATCGAACTCGATCTCGACGAGGAAGGTGCCCTCGGCTCGGCGGACGCGTCGGGACAGGACGAGGCTGGCGAGGAGTTACGACGCGATCCCGACGAGATCGACTCCGCGACGCGGGAGGTGCTCGAAGCGGCCGATATCGATCCCGATGCGGTCCGGGAAAAGGAGTACTCCTACCGAATGCTACTGGAGGCGGCTATCGACGAATCGACTGCGGCCGCACTTCGGCGGCGGTTTTCGCTGCCGTGGTCGTTCGAGAGCGACGGCGACCTCGAGCGGCGATCCGCGGAGGTTCGCGGCCTCGGGGACGCCGAACGCGAATGGATCGCCGTCAGCGGAGACGAGGACTGGCAGGCCTTCGAGTACGAGCGCTCGCCCATCACGACGGTCGTCCGGGAGAAACCGTCGGAGCGACCGTGGCCGAAGCCGACGCCCGTTACCGCCGTCACGGGTGTCGGCCCCGACGACGCCGACAAACTGGCCGAAGCCGGCATCCGTTCAGCGGAACGACTGGCGACGATCAGCGCCTTCGAGGTGGCCAGAGTGCTCGAGATCAACGTCTTGCACGTCCGAACGTGGCGACACAACGCGCGGGAACTGCTCGAGTGAGACCGATCGGTCTCGAGCGGAACCGAAGCGGTTGCAGCGCGTGTTACTACGGTTGTACGTAATTTCGATAACGCGGACCATCAGAGATTTATAGCGGCCTGTTGGACCGTCTTACAGATGATTCCGATCGACGACTCTCCGATCGTACGCGACGGCAAATCACTGATTCTCGCGATGGACCACGGGTTAGAACACGGTCCCGTCGACTTCGAGGAGGTCCCGGCGAAACTCGATCCGTCGACGGTCTTCGAGACGGCGACCCACGACGCCGTCACCGCGATGGCCGTCCAGAAGGGAATCGCCGAAGGGTACTACCCGAGCTACGAGGACGACGTCAACCTCCTCCTGAAGCTCAACGGGACCTCGAACCTCTGGATGGGCGAACCCGATTCGCCGGTCAACTGCTCGGTCGATTACGCCGCCGAACTCGGCGCCGACGCGGTCGGGTTCACCGTCTACAGCGGCTCGAACCACGAGGTCGAGATGTTCGAGGAGTTCCGCGACGCCCAAGAGAAAGCCCGCGAACACGACATCCCGATGGTCATGTGGTCCTACCCGCGCGGACAGGGGCTGAAAAACGACACCAAGCCCGGCACCATCTCCTATGCGACCCGGATCGCCCTCGAACTCGGCGCCGATATCGCGAAGGTCAAGTATCCCGGCGATCCCGATGCGATGGCTCACGCCTGCAAGGCCGCGGGTAACATGAACGTCGTCATGAGCGGCGGTTCGAAGACCTCGGACTACGAGTTCCTCTCGACCGTCGAAGCGGCCGTCAGCGCCGGCTGTACGGGTCTCGCCGTCGGCCGGAACGTCTGGCAGCGCGAGAACCCCACCGATATTCTCGACGCCCTCGAGAAGGTCATCTTCGAGGAACAAACCGCCGACGCCGCACTCGAGGCGTAGGGATGACGGTGTCCGATCCAGTCGTCGAGGAGGTTATCGCCACGATCAGCCGCTCGGCGACCGAGATCAGACAGGGACTTATCGGACGCCGCGGGACCGTCGACGAGGAAAATCCCAGCGGTGAGACTCAGGTCGAAGCCGATATCTGGGCGGACGAACTGCTCGGGGACCGCCTCGCCACGATCGACGGCGTCGGCCAGTACGCGAGCGAAGAGCGAGCCGAGGTCGTCGACTGTGGCGGCGACCCCGACGCGGAGGCGGATGCGTACGCGGTCGCCGTCGATCCGTTAGACGGCTCCTCGAACCTCAAGTCGAACAACTCGATGGGGACGATCTTCGGCATCTACGACGACGCCGTACCGGCCCGCGGCGAGTCCATCGTGGCCGCGGGATACATCCTCTACGGCCCGATCACGACGATGGTGCTCGCCACCGAGGAGACCGTCTCCGAGTACGAACTGACCGGCGGCGAGCGAACCATCGTCGAACGGAACGTCACCCTCCCCGACGAACCGGTCGTCTACGGCTTCGGCGGTCGGATCCCCGACTGGCCCGACGCCTTTCAGGCGTACGCCCGCGAGATCGAACAGGAGCTCAAACTCCGATACGGCGGCGCGATGATCGGCGACGTCAATCAGGTGCTCACCTACGGCGGGATCTTCGGCTACCCCGGCCTCGAGTCGCGACCCGAGGGAAAGCTTCGGCTCCAGTTCGAGGGGAACCCCATCGGCTACATCATCGAACGCGCCGGCGGTCGGTCCTCGAACGGCCGGCAGTCGCTGCTGTCCGTCGAACCCGACGACATCCACGAGCGAACGCCGGTCCACGTCGGCAACGCCGATCTGATCGATCGTCTCGAGGATCGACTCGAGTAGGCGGCGATCCGGCCGCTCTCGCCGCCGTCGTTCGCCCGCGAGTCGTCGACAGACGACTACGCCGACGGATCGTCCGCACGCCACGCCGCCGTAATCGCCACGTAAACGCCGATACCGACGATGAGAAGCGCGTAAAACGCCCATTCCGGCCACCCGTTCTCGAGGAAGAGCAGCGTCAAGAGGAGGACCCAGCAGGTGGCGATGAACAGGTCGGCGACGAGTCGAGCGGCGGTGCTCGCAAACCCTTTCACAGTGCGACCGATTCGATCGGAATCGGAAGCGTCGTCAGTAGCCATCGGATGCGTGCGTGTCGGGGAGTGGTGTTCGGACGATCATCGGTGGACTCTTCGCTCGGATGCCAGTCAGGTTGATCTCGGCGAGTTCGGTCAGGGTGTCGTACAACGGGATTCGTCGGGAGTCGAGCGTCGACTCAGAAGTGATATCCATATGATTCTGTCAGTTTGTAGGCGCTGACGCCCCAGACGTAGCTCTGTCCCGGCCACCACGTGCGGGCGTTGTTGAATCCGGCGATGAGGATGTCCCCGTCATCGCCTTCGGGATCGGTGTAGTAGCTTACTGATCCACTGTCGCCGTCGGTCAGATCCATCTCGCCGCCCCAGCGAATCTGACCGTGGCGACAGAAATCGTCGGTAAAGCAGGTGACCGCGTCGATGCCCTGAATTTTCCCTTCCGTGTGCCCGGTCATCGCACCGACTTTCTCGAGTTCTCGACCGCGAGCCAAGAGATCCGCGAGTCCGAGACGAGTGAGTTGCCCGCGAACGCGAGTCGGCGACGGCGTATCGATCACGTTCGACGGCTGGAGTTGGGTTGTGGGGGCGACGGCGGCGATATCCTCGACGGGATGGGCGTACTCGACGGTCCCCAACTCGGCGGAATCGGTTCCCTGAACCGGCAGCGACAGCTGGTCGCCGTGTGGATCGGCTCCGCCCTCGAACGCGTGTTCGGCCGTCACGAAGAGCCGCTGTTCCGTCTCCGGATCGTACAGTGCAGGACCGAGCGTCGCAATGCTCTCGGCCGTTTCGCAGGCGACGCCACCCGGAATGTCATTGTTCGAGACGGAGGTGACGGTTCGCGGCTCGAACCCCTCGTGAGTCTCCTCGATGTCCCCGATATCGAGGATCGTCTCGAAATCGAGCGAAACGTTCTCGAAGAGCCCACCGAACGTCTCTCGAAACGAGTCCACGCCGCCCGAGATGCCGACGGAGACGGTTGCGGCTCCGCTCTTGTACGAGCCCGGAACGACGGCACTCCCGAGATAGCCGGTAAACGCGGTTCGTGCGAGCAGATTGTTCAACTCGAAGGCTTTCTCGACGGCGGCGTACCACGTAGCTGGGACGGTTCGCGTCCGCTCCTCGAGCGACCACGGATCGTCGGGATCGGATCTCACGAGAGCGGTGACGATGGGGACCTCACCGTCGTCCGCTCCCAGGAAGTCGTCGACGCCGAGAAACTGGGCCATGCCGATCGCGTACCCGCCGGTAACGAGGGTCCGAAGAAATTCGCGACGGTCCATGCCCGCCTCGAGTCGGTCACGGATCGTCGCAAGCCGGTGGCCAAGATGCTCGGTGTGTGTGCCTTCCATACCGCGATATCTGAGACTCAGCCGTGTGGTCGCGCCGTGACGCCGACGCTACTGTTCACGTCCACAGGAGGTGTTCTCGTGGTCGAATAAGACGACGAAATCGAGGATAGCCATTATGCCTGCAGATGCCGCGCGCTATATACTACGCGTTCGACGGATATACCCGTCCGAATCGACGTTATTCGGTTGTTTTGGAATTATCGAAATTGCATTCTCTAACGGCCGCTGAACGTCACTGCACGCCCGATCGCACGACGGTCGCGTGGTCGGCGTATGGACAGATTCCCGCACTCATGTCCGTTATCCGTCTCGAATGGACGAGATCGACGGGTCGCCATCCGCGTCGGGCGAAAACGGTTTTTAGCCACCCGACACAGGAACGATCATGAAAGTCCGAATTTCCGCAGGGGCGTCCGACGAAGAAGCGTCGGCCATCGCCGCCGCGCTCGCCGAACACGTCGGCGAGACGGTCGAACTGTACGCCGACGACGATGACGAACCGCTGGCGGTCCACGACGCGACGGACGACTCGAGCGCGGACCCGGACCGAACCCCTCCGTCGGAACCTCGTCCCGGTCCGGAGTCGGAGTCGGATTCGGACGCCGGCCTCGGCCCGACCGATCGAGAGCGGCGGCTTCGAGCGGAGATCGACGACATCCTCGAGGGCGGCCCCGAGAAGTACCGCGACCAACTCGACGAGTCGGACAAACTGTTCGTCCGGGATCGCCTCGCGTTGTGGTTCGACGGAGAGAACAGCGAGTTTCAGTTCGAGGACGGCAAGTTCGCGGCGTTCGACGACTGGCATCCCGACGGCGCGGGCGAGGAGACGGACGATCGGTTGCCGGCGGACGGGCTGATCACGGGCGGGGCGACCTTCGAGGGCCGCGACGTCCACTACATGGCCAACGACTACACCGTCAAACGCGGGAGCATGGCCAAGAAGGGCGTCGAGAAGTTCCTGCGGATGCAACAGCGCGCGCTGAAGACCGGAAAACCCGTGTTCTACCTGATGGATTCCTCCGGGGGGCGCATCGACCAGCAGACGGGGTTCTTCGCGAACCGCGAGGGGATCGGAAAGTACTACTACAACCACTCGATGCTCTCGGGACGCGTACCACAGGTTTGCGTGCTCTACGGACCGTCTATCGCCGGTGCGGCGTACACCCCGGTCTTCGCCGACTTCACGATCATGGTCGAGGGCATGTCCGCGATGGCGATCGCGTCGCCGCGGATGGTTCAAATGGTCACCGGCGAGGATATCGACCTCCAGGAACTGGGCGGTCCGGAGGTTCACGCCCGCGAATCGGGCTCCGCGGATCTCGTCGCCGAAGACGAAGAGCACGCCCGCGAACTCGTGGCGCAGTTGATCACGTACCTCCCGGACAACGCAGACGAGAAGCCGCCGCGACGGGCGTCGATACCGCCCGCTAGCTCGCCGGCGGGAATCGACGCCGTCGTCCCGCAGGAGCCGAACAGGGGCTACGACATGACCGAGGTCATCGATCGGGTGGTCGACGACGGGTCGTACTTCGAGTTACGCCCCGATTACGGCGCGGAGATCATCACGGCCTACGCCCGGATCGACGGTCGCCCGGTGGGGATCGTCGCGAACCAGCCGGCCCACCGCGCCGGCGCGATTTTCCCCGACGCCGCGGAGAAGGCCGCCGAGTTCATCTGGAAATCCGACGCGTTCAACATTCCCTTACTCTACCTCTGTGACACGCCGGGGTTCATGGCCGGCTCGCAGGTTGAAAAGGAGGGCATCCTCGAGCAGGGCAAGAAGATGATCTACGCGACGTCCTCGGCGACGGTCCCGAAACAGACCGTCGTGGTCCGCAAAGCCTACGGCGCGGGGATCTACGCGATGGGCGGACCCGCCTACGACCCCGAGAGCGTCATCGGGCTTCCCTCCGGCGAGATCGCCATCATGGGTCCCGAAGCGGCGATCAACGCCGTCTACGCCCGAAAGCTCGCCGAGATCGACGACCCCGAGGAGCGCGAACGGACGGAGCAGGAACTCCGCGAGGCGTACCGGGAAGATATCGACATCCACCGGATGGCCAGCGAGGTGGTCATCGACGAGATCGTGCCGCCGAGCGCGTTACGCGAGGAACTGGCCGCTCGATTCGCGTTTTACGAAGACGTCGAGAAGTCCCTGCCGGACAAGAAACACGGAACGATCCTCTGAGACGGGGGCGCGCTACCGACGGGTTTCGCTTTGCGTGAGGGTGTCGGCTACTCGTTTTCGATCAGCGGCGGGACGTCGGTTCGTGGACTTCGAGCGAACGTCCGCTCACTCGAGACCGTTTCGAGACGTTTTGCGCCGGTTACCCGCCTGCGACGGTACTCGAGTGACGTCTACGGTTAGCATAACAATATCCGGAGTGGTGAAACCGTCGCGTGCGGACGGGCGGGCTCCCGACGGTCGACGCCGCTGACGACCGGTTCGACTCCGGCGGGGAGACTATGAGTTCCGACGGCGCGTATCCGCGCTATCAGCTACCGGGCAATACGACACCGGAATCCCTCGAGCGAGCGCTCTGGGCGCTCGTCGTGCTTTCGTTAGTCGGCGACGTCGTGACGACGTTCGCCGGCCTCCATCTGGGGCTGGCCGAATCGAACCCGGTCGCCCGCGGCGCGATCGAGGGGCACGGGCTCGCCGGCATGCTCGCGCTAAAAGGGGTGGCGGTCGGTATCGGATTGATCTGTCGACCCATGCTCCCCGAAGCCTACCGCCCCATCGTTCCCGCCGGACTCGCGATCCCGTGGGTGATCGCCGTCTGTATCAACCTGTACATGATCTCGATGGCGACCTGAGGGATCCCTACGCGCTCGAGTTGGACCGCGAGACGCGATTTGGTCGACGCGAGGCGCGATATAGTCGGGTCACGAAACCGGATTCGGTCGGTGTGACCCCTCAGTTCGACGCGTCCCCGTCGGAGGACTCGCGCTCGAAGGTGACGCCCTCGCTCGAGGCAGCGGTCGACCGCGATTCGTCCGACCGGCCTGGGGTACCAGTACCGCCTTCCAGCGTCGATCGAATCGCTCGGAGTTCCGCGAGAATCTCCTCGAGCACGTCGTCGTCCGTGCGCTTCGCGTCGGTTCGATCCGGCGATCGAGCCGGTTTCACGCGGCTGCTGATCAGTTGCTGGATCTCCCGCGGGGATGGAACGGATCGGAACCGCATCTCGACGCCCGAGCCGCCCGCGGAGCTAACCTCGACGTGGCCGTACCCGAAGTGCGTCCCGAGTGCGCTCTGGCTGTAGGAGGTGTTTTGAACCTTCTCGAAGTCGATCCGTTTGACGTCCCGCGAGAGGACCCCGTGTTTCGCGTACAGTCCGTTCGAGGTGACGACGTAGTCCGTGCTCCGGACCCAGAGAACGGCCCAGGCGACGGTCGGAACGGTAAAGAGTGTCAGGACGGCGGTGAGACCGATTCCCGCAACCCAGTTGAACGGGACGACAGCGAGCGCGAGAACCGGCAACACGAGGAGTAACGCCGTCGGTACGATCGTCCGACGGTCCGGCTCGCCGGACCAGAGCACGGACTCGCTGTCGTCCAGCGACAGCCACTCGAGGTCCTGATCGTCGATCGATGATGGTGCAGCCATCGTTCAGTCCACCGTCTCATGCTCGCGTTTCAGCGAGAGCACGGTTCGATCGAACTCGCAGACGAGGTCGTCGTCCTGCGTGAACGCCTCGACGCGCATGGTGACGACGCCGCGCTCGCCGTCGCTGGTCTCGCGTTTGTCCGTCACCGTCGATCGGGCGCGGATCGTGTCGCCGTGAAAGACCGGGTTCGGATGCTCGACGTCGTCGTAGGAGAGGTTCGCGACGATCGTTCCGTCGGTCGTCTCCGGAATGGAGAGGCCGACGGCCAGCGACATCGTGTAGAGGCCGTTGACCAGTCGCTCGCCGAACTCGGTCTCGGCCGCGAACTCCCCGTCCAGGTGCAAGGGCTGCTGGTTCATCGTCATATCGCAGAATCGCTGGTTGTCGCTCTCGGAAATCGTCCGCCGACGTTCGTGTTCGATCGTCTCCCCGACGGTGAACTCCTCGTAGTACAGTCCGGTCATAGGTTCGAGGTCGCACAGCGACGGCAAAAGCGTGGTGCTCGCCGAGGGGTCAGCGCTCACTCATACGGTCCGTCGTAATTCGTTACCGGTGATCGCTAGCCCGGTCGAGCGATCACGGGTAAAACGGTACAACGATCCGTATCACTCGACCATTCCGGTTTCTTCGCCGGCTTCGTGTTGAACCCAGATCGTCTTCGCGTTCACGAACTCCCGGATCCCGTCCCGGGCGAGTTCGCGACCGTAGCCCGAGTCCTTCACGCCGCCGAAGGGCAGTCGGGGGTCGGACTTGACGAGTTCGTTTACGAAGGCGAGTCCCGACTCGAACCGGCGGGCGACCCGCTCGCCGCGCGCTAGGTCTTCCGTCCAGACGCTCGCGCCGAGACCGAAGCGGGTGTCGTTGGCTTTCTCTATCGCGGCCGCTTCGTCGGGCACCCGAAAGACGGTCGCGACGGGTCCGAACAGTTCTTCGCGATCTGCGGGTGCGTCTTCGGGAACGTCCGTCAGCACCGTCGGCGGGTAGAACGCGCCGTCGCGGTCCATCGGCTCGCCGCCGAGGCGACACTCGCCGCCCGCCTCGAGCGTCTCCTCGACCTGCCCGTGAAGGTCCTCCATGAGATCCTCGCGGGCCTGCGGGCCGAGGTCGGTGTCCTCGTCGATCGGGTCGCCGACGGTTTGCTCGTCCATGGCCTCGACGAACCGGTCGACGAACTCGTCGTAGACGTCGTCGACGACGATGAAGCGCTTCGCCGCGATACAGGACTGGCCGGAGTTGATGAGCCGCGCCTGAACCGCCGTCTCGACTGTTTTCTCCATCGGCGCGTCCTCGAGGACGACGAAGGGGTCGCTGCCGCCGAGTTCGAGCACGCTCGTCTTCAGTTCGCTGCCGGCGGTTTCGGCGACCGCGCGGCCCGCGCCGTCGCTGCCGGTAAGGGTGACGCCCCTGATCCGGTCGTCCGCGATCACGTCGTCGATCTCGTCGGAGCTAATCAGGAGGGCGGTGAACGCGCCCTCGGGGAACCCCGCCTCGCGGAAGATGTCCTCGATTGCCTTCGCGCAGCCGGGGACGTTCGAGGCGTGTTTTAGCAGGCCCACGTTGCCCGCAACGAGATTCGGCGCGGCGAAGCGAAACACCTGCCAGAAGGGGAAGTTCCACGGCATGATCGCCAGGATCGGCCCCAGCGGCTGATAGGCGATCAGCGTGCGAGCGTTCGGCTCGCCGGCGACGACGTCGTCCGCGAGGAACTCGGCGGCGTGTTCGGCGTAGTACTCACAGACCCACGCGCACTTCTCGACCTCGTCGTGAGCCTGTCCGATCGGCTTGCCCATCTCGCGGGTCATCAGTTCGGCGTACTCGTCGGCCCCGTCGCGGAGCACGTCCGCCGCCGTCGACAGCAACTGCTGGCGGTGCTCGACCGGCGTGTCCCGCCACTCCTCGAAGGTCTCGATCGCTCGCTCGAGATGGCGCTCCCGGTCCTCGTTCGAGGTCTCGTCGAAGGTGTCGACTACTTCACCGGTCGCCGGATTCTGGCTCTCGATCGACATGGGAGAGTCGACCACGAGGAGGCGCTTCAAACGTGAGGGTGGCTATGGAAGGGACGACTCGAGTGAGGGGGCGACGGACGCGAGCACTCGCCCGACGAGAGGGTGAGTTGGCAAGCCGACGTACTTCGGCGGTCACGACGTAGACGGACTCACAACGATGACTGTCTCAGATACAAAAGCGGACGAGCCCGAAAGCGCGGTCGAAACGGCCCGCCGCCAACTCGAGCGGGCGGCCGCCCACCTCGACGTCGACGAGGGGGTCATCGAACGGCTGTGGCATCCCACGAGCGTCTATCGCGTGACGGTACCCCTCGAGCGCGACGACGGCTCCAGAGAGATGTACACGGGGTATCGCGCCCACCACGACAGCGTTCGCGGGCCGTACAAGGGCGGGTTGCGCTACCACCCCGACGTGAGCGAGGAGGAGTGCGTCGGGCTGTCGATGTGGATGACCTGGAAGTGCGCCGTGATGGACATCCCCTTCGGCGGCGGCAAAGGCGGCGTCGTCGTCGATCCGAAGGAACTCAGCACCGACGAGAAGGAACGACTCACTCGGCGCTTCGCGGAGGAACTCCGTCCAGTTATCGGTCCGATGCGGGACATCCCCGCACCCGACATGGGGACCGGTCCGCAAACGATGGCCTGGTTCATGGACGCCTACTCGATGCAGGAAGGCGAAACGACCCCCGGTATCGTCACCGGTAAACCACCCGTCGTCGGCGGTTCGTACGGCCGCGAAGAAGCGCCCGGACGGAGCGTCGGCATCGTTACTCGAGAGACGATCCAGTACTACGACTGGGACATCGAGGAGACGACGGTCGCCGTCCAAGGGTTCGGGAGCGTCGGAGCCAACGCTGCCCGATACCTCGACGATCTCGGAGCCTCCGTCGTCGCCGTTTCGGACGTCGATGGCGCGATCTACGATCCCGACGGACTCGACACCAACGACGTCGAAGATCACGACGAAACGCCGGGGATGGTCTCCGGCTACGAGGCACCCGAGACGCTCACGAACGACGAACTCCTCGAGTTAGACGTCGACGTTCTCATTCCCGCTGCGATCGGGAACGTCCTCACTCGGGAAAACGCCCGTGACGTCTCCGCAGACGTGATCGTCGAAGGAGCCAACGGACCGACGACCTCGAGCGCCGACCAGATCCTCGAAGAGCGCGGAATTCGCGTGATACCGGACATCATCGCCAACGCCGGCGGCGTCACGGTCAGCTACTTCGAATGGCTCCAGGACATCAACCGCCGATCGTGGCGTCTCGAGCGCGTCAACGAAGAACTCGAGACCGAGATGCTCCGGGCCTGGAACGCCGTTCGCAAAGAGTACGAGGCGCGGGACGTGACCTGGCGCGACGCGACGTATATCGTGGCCCTCGAGCGGATCGCCGAGGCCCACGAGACGCGGGGATTCTGGCCGTAGCGCACGTGGTGTGGAGATTACGGCTGTAGCGCACGAGACGCGAAAACTCCGGTCGCAACGCACGAGGTGCGGGGACTTCGGCTGCAGCGCACGAGGCGCAGCAACTCCGGCCGTAGGCCGGTGAGATCGCCGCGAGCGTCAGTACGAGCGAGCGCCCACACCCCTCGTTCAGACTGTAACGGAGTGTGGCGGGGTCCACGCCAATCGCGGCCGATTCTCCGTTGGAAACCACCGCACGAGTTCCGGCAGTGAGGTTCGGGCCGGTAAACGGCTCAGGAGAACGAGGAGAGTTCGGCGTCACGCTCCGCCGTCGCGCTTGCGCTATCGCCGAGTCGATCGTACGTCGGCAAGTCCTCGAGCGAGCTGTCCCGTCGAACTGCCTTGATGATGTGTTTCGGGTCGGTGACGAGGCGGTGCAGAAGGTAACTCCCCTGGGAGCGGCCGCCGCCGGTCTTTTCGGACTCGATGACGCCGAGGAAGGCCTGTTCCTTGAGCTGTCGATAGAGGCCGTTCTCGGTGATCGGATCGGTGGCGACTAGGTCGCAGATACTGACGTATCGCTCGTAGATCTTCCGCGTCTTATGCGTCTCGCGGTCGCCGGTGATGATGCGACTCGCCAGCGCGTACAGGGCGAGTTTCGCGTGGACGGTCGCGCCGCTCGTGAGTTCTTCGATCCGGTTGATCTCGGCGACTTCCTGGGCCTGCTGGATGTGGCTCTCGGAGACGGTTTCCGAACCGGTGCGACGAGCGAGTTCGCCGGCTTCCTTGAGGATCTCGATCGCCTTCCGAGCGTCGCCGTGTTTCTTGGCGGCCAGCGCCGCACAGAGTTCGATCGTGCCGCCCTCCAGGACGTCAGGCTGGAAGGCGTCCTCGCGGTTGCGCATGATTTCGCGGAGCTGCGAGGCGTCGTAGGGGTGGAAAAACAGCTCCCGGTGACCGAAGCTGCTGTCGATGCGCTCGTCGAGCGTCTCGCGGTACTTGACCTTGTTACTGATTCCGATAACGCCGATGTATGCGTCCGTCTTCTGGGCTTCTCGAGCGCGCGAGAGCTGCATCAGGATGTTACTGTTGTCCAGCTTATCGATCTCGTCTAGGATGACGATGATCGCGTTAAAACACTCCTCGAGAATTTGCCAGATGTGCTGGTAGTACTCCATCGTTCCGACACCGCGGACCGGAATGCTCTCCTGATAGCCGGTTTGATCTTTCAGACTGAGCGCCAACTGGCGCGTCGTACGGGTTTCCGTGTTCGCTTCGGAACAGTCGACGTAGAGAACACCGCAGTCGATGTCGTTGCCTCGAGCGGCGTTTTGCGCTCGAGTGGCCACGTGTCGAGAGATAAGACTCTTTCCGGTGCCGGTCTTGCCGTAGATCATCACGTTGTTCGGCGGATCACCGCGCGTGATCGCGCCGACTTCGGCGGCGACGGATTCAATCTCGTCGTCGCGACCGACGATGCGGTCTTCGTCGGGCACGTGACCGACGTGGAGGAGTTCCTTCCGATTAAAGATGGGGTCGTGAGAGTGGAAGAGCGGGTCCCCAGCCTGTTCAGCCATGTCTCCGTTCTTGGAGACAGACATAATAAAACTATGGAAGGTAGTTCAGACTGATAACGGCTCGCCAGACGTTTCGTTGTCCGGCTTTTCGGCCGTCTCCTCCCGATCGGGAGATACCCCACATGCAGACTGTACTGCCACCTCGGTGATGGTCTCGAGTCGAACCCCTACGCCCCCCGTTCAGAGTGAAAACGGGATCGAAGCTGCGGCGACTGCCGTCGGGTTATGAACGCGGTTGTCGTCGTAACGGCGTCTAATCTCCGATCACAGTGGTAACGATCGAAGCGGCAGTTCGAGGAGCGCAGCCTCCGTTTTTTACCACTCTTTCTTCTAGAAACACTTGTCTAGCTAACATAGTAGTATTATGTCTTCTAATACCGGATGTTGTTTCCGGAAGATCTCTTCGAATTGGATATCATATCTCGACAGAGATAGTGAGAATTAGTCTCGAGTCCCGCTACTCGTTTTCGGGGCACCCCATCGCGTTCCGTTTTCACTCTGAACGGGGGGTGTGGGTACCAGCGTTCCACGGATCGTCTCTCAGCGTAGAATTTCAGCGTCCGATTTCTCCTAGTTCCCGTTCGAACCGAACGTTGGATACCTTCCCTCGAACGCAGGCGACACCGTCGCGCCCGTTTCACTCTGAACGAGGGGTGTCACCCTCCGGTGGTCAACTGAGACCGTCATCGGTCCCGATGGCGGCTCCAAAACCGACCGACGCCATACCTTCGAGATCCTTCGACGGCGAACTCGAGCGACCGTCGAGGACGCGTCCGCAGTCGATCGGTCCGGTCGGGTGCATCAGTTCCACGCTGACCACGCGAAGCGCATCGAACGTTTTTCACTCTGAACGAGGGGTGGCCGTCGATACTCGCGACGCCAGTTCTCACCGAGGACGTCTTCTGCGAGACAGCGATCAGAGATGACGTCGAGACAGTCGACGGGATCGTGGTTCGCGAACGCGCGTCGTACATCCCGTCGACTGTCTCGAGATGCGCCGAACAGCGTCAATAGCGCGAGCACCAGTGGGACCACCGATACCACGCTGCTCACGCGAATCAGGCGGACGGCCGACGGCGACGAAAAACGACCGATCGACCAGTATCTAATCATCGTTAAACGATGGTGTAACATTGCCAACAGTATGGCATGATAGATATTCGCTATGCTTATCCTTGCGTCCCGTAAACGGGCTACTATGACCGAGGGCGTGAACCCATTCGAAAGCCTGCAGTCACAGATCGACGAGGCTGCAGCCCACCTCGAGATTGGCAGCGACGTGATCGAGCGGCTCAAACACCCGGAGCGAGTTCTCGAGACCAACCTCACGATCGAACGGGACGACGGCGAACTCGAGCGCTTCAAAGCCTTCCGCTCGCAGTTCAACGGCGATCGCGGCCCGTACAAAGGTGGCATCCGCTACCATCCACAGGTTTCCCGCGACGAAGTGAAGGCGCTATCGGGCTGGATGGTGTACAAATGTGCAACTGTCGGGATTCCCTACGGCGGCGGAAAGGGAGGGATCGTCATCGATCCCGACGACTACTCCGAGAGCGAACTCGAGCGCGTCACTCGCGCGTTCGCAACGGAACTCCGCCCCATGATCGGTGAAGACCGCGACATCCCCGCCCCCGACGTGAACACGGGCCAGCGGGAGATGAACTGGATCAAAGACACCTACGAGACGCTCGAGAACACCACGGAACCGGGCGTCATCACGGGCAAGAACATCGCCAGCGGCGGCAGCGAGGGACGCGTCGAGGCGACCGGTCGATCGACGGTAATCGCGGCCCGCGAGGCCTTCGACTACCTCGACAAAGATCTCGAGGGAGCGACCGTCGCCGTTCAGGGCTACGGTAACGCCGGCTGGATCGCCGCGAAGCTGATCGACGAGATGGGCGCGACCGTCGTCGCCGCCAGCGACTCGAGCGGTGGGATCTACAACCCCGACGGCTTCGATCCGGTCGCGGCCAAAGATCACAAGAACGAGACCGGCAGCATCGTCGGCTACGCGGAGAGCGAGGAGGACGTGACGAACGAGGAGGTTCTGACGATGGACGTCGACTTGCTCATCCCCGCCGCGCTCGAGAACGCCATCGACGCCGATCTCGCCAACGCGGTCGAGGCGGACGTCATCTCGGAGGCCGCGAACGGGCCGCTGACGCCCGAGGCCGACGCGCTCCTCGAACGCAGGGACGTGTTCGTCGTTCCGGACATTCTCGCCAACGCCGGCGGCGTCACGGTCAGTTACTTCGAGTGGGTCCAGAACCGGCAGCGCTTCTCCTGGACCGAACAGCGAGTTAACGACGAACTCGAGGAGATCATCGTCGACGCCTTCGTCGCGCTCGTCGAGACGCTCGAGGAGAACGCACTCGACAATCCGCGGACCGCGGCGTACGTGGTAGCGATCCAGCGCGTCGCCGACGCCTTCGAGGAAGCCGGTTCGTTCCCCTGATATACCGGGGGAACTCGGTATCTTTTTCCCGATTGCTGGTTACCGACGGGTAGAGTGAATGGTAGGGGAACGGCTCGCCCAGTATCGCGATCGAGTCCGTCGAAAGCTCCTCGCGGCGTTCCGCGAGGAACACACCCCAGAACAGGTTGCCCTGAGCTTTGCCATCGGCATCTTCATCACGTCGCTCCCGACCGGCGGTCTCGGGATCGGTCTGTTTTTCGTTCTCGTCGCGATATGGTCGTGGATCAGCAAACCCGCGATTTTCGCCTCCGTTGCCGTGCTCAACCCGATCATCAAACCCCTGGTGTACCTCGCGAGTTTTCAGACCGGGGCGTTCTTGTTGGGTTCGGATTCGGTTCGTTCGCGCGACGCGATAAACACAGAGACGGCGTGGGTCGCGATTCAGCAACTGCTTCTCGGAAACGTCGTTATCGCGGTTATTCTCTCGTCGCTCGGATACGTCCTCGTCTTGTACCTGACGCGCGTACATCGTGAACGGTTCAGCCGACAGTCCGGTTCGTCACTCGCTTCGGAGATACTGGGATTCTTCCGGCGGGAGTAAGTCGTCCCGGCGTAGACAGAGCGTGACCGAGTTCGAGCAGAATGTGTTCACGGTTCAACAGACAATCACCGATTCAATACACATTTATGAAATGAACATCCATTAGTTCGAAAATGAATCGCAGAACGCTTCTCGGCGGACTCGGCGTCGCGGGACTCGCCGGTCTCTCCGGCTGTCTCGGCCTGATCGGAATGGCCGAACACGAATCGTCGCCAGCGGGCGTCGACGCAAACGTTCGTTCGGAGACGGGATACGACCAGACGAACGTCGACGAGATCGTCGTCGAAGAGGACGTCGGCATCGGACCCGCGTCGGAGACCATCGTCGTCACGAACTACCTCACCGAACACGAGAAGGCGGTGGACATGGGCCCCCTCGGTCGTCAGCGCGGAGCCGTCTTCATGGTGCTCACAACGCCGAAGGTCAGCTTGGTGGGCCGTAATTTCAACCCCGTCGAGGATATGTCGGCTGCGGAGCTTGTCGAACTGATCCAGCACAACTACGACGACATCAGCGATATCTCTCACGAGGAAGACGCCGACGTCACGTCCCTCGAGCAGACGGCGACCCGGTCGCGGTTTCGCGCCGATGCGGTCTTCTCCGGGCAGAGCCTCGAGGTCGACCTCCACGTCAGCGAGGCCGTCGAGGCGGGCGACGACCTGCTCGTGACGATCGGCGTCTACCCCCGACAGCTCCGCGGGCAGGAGGAGGCGAACATCGTCGCTCTCATGGAGGGAGTAGTTACGGATATCGAGACGGACGACGCGGAGTCGAACGACGGCGATACCGACGAGGATAGCGGTAACGACACTGAGGGGGACGACGCCGATGGAAGCGGAAACGACGATACCGACGGGAACGACGCGGACGACAACGGTAGCGACGACGGCGGTATACTCGGTGCGCTCGAGTAGCGTTTGTCTCTCCTCAAATAGCGCCAGATCCGTACGCGAGGAGTGCGAAACCGACGACCACGAAGACGACGCCCGTTCCTCTCGTGGCCCGTTTCCGGTCGGTCTCGTCGAGAACGCCGTGGTCGTCGTCCTCGAGCGGGGCCATCCCCTGTCGGTGCTGAGCGGCGACGACGGCCGGCGCGTATCGGATTCCGGCGGTTCCGAGGACGACGAGCACGAGGCTGACGGCGAGTGTGAACATGGTGTTGTGAGCGCGACGACTCGCGTCCGGATTAGAGCCCTAGCTCCCGGCCGATCACGAGGTGCTGGATCTCGCTGGTTCCTTCGCCGATCTCCATCAGCTTGGCGTCCCGGTAGAACCGCTGGGGCGCGAAGTCGGTGGTGTAGCCGTACCCGCCGAGCACCTGTACGGCGTCTTCGGCGACTTCGCGGGCGGCCTCGCTGGCGTCGAGTTTCGCGAGGGCGGACTCTCGAGTCACCGGTTCTCCCTTGTCGTACGTGCGGGCAGCGCGGTAGGTGAGCAGGCGTGCGCGCTCGGTTTTCCGATGCATATCGACGATCTTGTCCCGGATGGCGTCGAACTTCGAAATCGGCTGACCGAACTGCTCGCGCTCTTTGCTGTAGGTCTTCGCGTGCTCGTAGGCTCCTTGGGCCAGTCCGGTCGAGAGCGCGGCGATGGAGATCCGTCCGCCGTCGAGCGTCTTTTTGGTCTGGTCCCAGCCCTCGCCTTCCCCGCCGAGCAGGCGGTCCTCGGGGAGTCGAACGTCCTCGAGGTGAATTTCGCAGGTCGGCGAGGCGTTCAGTCCCATCTTCTCCCAGATCGTCGTGACCTCGAAGCCGTCGTCTTCGCGCGGATCAACGATGAACGTCGAGATGCCGTCGTAGCCCGCGTCGGGGTCCGTAACGGCTTTCACCAGGACGGAACCGGCCTCGGAGGCGTTCGTGATGAACTGCTTGGTGCCGTTTAACACCCACTCTCCACCCTCCTTCCGTGCGGTCGTGTCCATGTCCGACGCGTCGGAGCCGCTGGCCGGTTCGGTCAGCGCCCAGCCGCCGAGGTGCTCGCCCTCCGCGAGCGGGCGCAGCCAGCGCTCTTTCTGTGCATCGGTTCCGAACAGTTCGATCGGTTTCGACGCGAGCGACGTGTGCGCGACGTACGACAGACCGATGGAGCCGGAAACGCGACCGAGTTCCTCGGCGACGAGCGCGTACATGAGCGTGTCTCCCCCGAGACCGCCGTTTGCCTCCGCGATAGGGACACCCATCATGTCGAGATCCGCGAGTTGCTCGAAGATTTCGGCGGGAAAACGGTGCTCGTCCTCGATCTCCTGAGCGATCGGCTCGATCTCGGTCTCGCAGAAGTCCCTGACGGACTCCCGAATCATTCGGTGTTCGTCAGGCAGATCGGTGTCCATACGCAATACTTGCCGCCGTATGAAATAAACGCACCGACAGACGCGGTCGTCGACAGTTATAGTAGTCACTGAAAGTCAATACACACCTGATCGCACGAGGGCAGCGCGGTTCTCGCTCACTCCGTTCGCTCCGAACCGCGGCGTTGCGATCAGTGTAAATTCGTTCCAGTGGCTACTAGATGCCTCGAGTGAGGCGGAACGTCACCGATCGATGCCGTTACCAGCCCCGATCGTCATCCGAGTCGCGGTCGTCCGAATCGGGGTCGGCGGCGTCGTTCGGGTCGTCCCACGCGCTCGAGTCGTTATCCCACGCGTCGCCGTCGTCCGTCGACCAGCCGTCGCCGCGATCCGATCGATCCCGCTCGTCGCCACGTCCGTCGTTCCAGTGATCGTCGCGACCGGTCGGTTCGCCGCCGTCGAACCGCGCCGCCGCACGCTGGTCGGGAATAAGGTCGAGTTCGGCGTTCGTATCGCCGAGCACCAACAGCGCGTAGTACCGGAAGTAGGTGGTGATGGGCGTCCAGACGAGCGCCACGAAGAGCAGGACGACTGCGAACGCCACCAATACGACGAGAAGGGCCAGAACGATGCCGACGTCTCCGAGGAGGGACAACAGGAATATCACGATACCAAAGGGGATGGCCAGCACCAGGATGCCGAGCACCATCACGAACCCGGCGGCGATCGTGATCGCGAGCGAGAGGATCCAGACCAACACGAGGTAGACGACGTACTCCGTCCAGTTAGCCCGAAACGTCCCCCAGAATCGACTCCACGCGCTGAGAACGCCGCGATCCTCGAGGAGCATGATGGCGGCGACGAACTCGCTGGTAAAGCGGTCGACGAGCGCGTACACCAGGAACAGTCCGAAGGCGTACAGCGCGTACAACCCGATCAACGCGGCCGAAACGTCACTGAGGGTTCCTTGCAACCAGACGATCGCTACGGGGGCACCCGCGAGGAGTCCGATACCGAGCGTGACGCCGACTCGGAACGCGAACAGCCGAATCCCGTTGCCGAGGTTCGCCGAGAAGTAGCGTCTCACGTGGACCTCGCCCGTCCGTAACGATTCGAGGAAGACGAACTCCATGACTCCGGCGATGAGCGAGTAGCCCAGCCAGAGGACCAGCGCGATCGCACCGATGATGACCAGCCCGAGGACGAGCTCATCGGTCGGGACGTCCCCCTCGACCTGGTCGGTCTGCCCGTTCTCGAACGCCGGATCGCCGGCGAAGGACCCGAAGTCGCCGCCGGGAGCCGCCCCATTGAACCCGAGCGAACTCACGAAGAAGACGATGATCGCGAGTTTGACCCACATTCCCACCCGTATCGGCGTCAGAAAGTTTCGCGTGACGGTGATCGCATCACTGAGGTCGTCGATCGCATCCATAACAGCCCAGATATTTCGTTGCAATCCTGATAAGAATGCTGTTCGTGACACCGATTGAGCGCGAATACGCCGGATTGGAGTTGCTCGCCTCATCACCCCCGCCGTGAGGCGCTGGTGAAAAACTCGAAACCAGCCGGGCCCCGGTCTCGATCGCCGACGGATGACGTGACGACCGGATGCGAGACCCGCCGAGACGGAAACACGTCTCGAGGGCGACAGTTCGGGAGGCATTTAACCCCGAAGCACCCACAGTCGACGTATGGACATCCGCCGGCTCGCGCGAGGGACTGTCGAGTGGGACCGCCTCGAGCGTGTTGTCCAGACGCTGGCGGATCGATACGACCGCGAGGCGGTTCGCGTGGAGTTTCTCGAGGCCGACAACTGGCTGTCGACGCCCTGCGTCATCGACGAGGAGTGGTTCGTCAAGATCGTCTCGAGGCAGAACGCGCTCGTCCATGCCGTGTTGACGACCGGACGTAACGTCGGCGCGGTATCGGCGGGCACCGGCGGTTTTTTCGGTCGGTTCGACACGCCGCGAGAGATGGTCGAACACGAGTACGAGGCGACGGAGCGGATGCGCGAGATCGGCATCAACGCGCCCCAACCGATCGACGCCTTCGAGGTCAACGGGCTGGGCGTGCTCGTCCTCGAGTACCTGCCGAAGTTCCGTTCGTTAGACGACGCCCCCGACTGGCTCGTCGCCGAGCGCGCGCCGGAACTGTTCGAGATGCTGGCCACGCTACGCGACCACGGGATGGCTCACGGCGACCTGCGCGCCGAGAACATCCTGCTGTGTGAGGGCGAGTTCTACTTCATCGACGCCACCAACGTCCACGAGGACCGCGTCGCCGAGACCACCGCGTACGACCTCGCGTGTGCACTGGCTGTCCTCGAGCCGCGAATCGGCGCTCGAGACGCCGTCGGCGCGGCCGCGACGGTCTACGACGCCGAGGAACTGCTCTCGACGCGGCGGTTCCTCGATTTCGTTCGGCTGCGCCCCGACCACGAGTTCGATTCGATGACGCTCCGAACCGAACTCGAGAGGGCGGCGGAGCTGGGCCAGGGCTGAGTCGGTCCCGTTCAAACCGACAGTCGACGCCGTCAGGGAAAATTATTTGTTCGAGTGACAGTTCGATCGTACTGATGGACCCCGTTAGCGTACCGATCTCTCTCCCCGACGGTTCGTCCCCGCTGTGGCGGTATCTCTTCCTCGCAGCGTTCGGAGTGCTCGTACTCGCGCGGATACTCTTCGACTTCGAGTTGATACGGGCGGCGTTCAGCGACGACGGCTCCGCGGCACGGACGAAAACCAACTGTCCGTTGTGCGGTGCTCGCATACCCGTCGAATCGAACCGCTGTGGCTACTGTGACGAACCGCTAGAGCGGTAGCGTTGCGGACTCGAGTACCACCGTCCAGCCCGTTCGGACCGCTGGCTTGTGCAGGCACCACACGCTTTCAGCGGATGCCGTTACTGTCGTACATGAGTTCGGGATTTGCGGATGGTGACGTCGGCAAACGGGTCGAGACGGCCGCCGGTGAACCGATCGGCGTCGTCAAGATGACCGGGGACGAAACGGCGTACGTCGCTCTCGAGGAGGGCGTGATGGACTCTGTCACGGCCGTTCTCGACTGGGACGGGGACACCGAAGACATCGTCCCGATCGGCGTGGATGCCGTCCGTGAGGTGACCGGAGACGCGGTTCGTCTGGAGGGAGAGACCACACGGAACGACTTCGAGGAGGGAACCGACCTCGTCATCGAGCGCAACGAAACCACGGTCCGCGAGAACGAGGGGAGCGAACGGCAACGAGCCGGTGCGCCGACCGATGAAGAAGACGAGGCGGACGAGATGTCGGCGACGGGCGAAGGGAGGTCCGGCGAGGGAATGGAGCCCGCGACGGAGGAGATGGACGAGTCGGGAGCGGAACGCCACCCCGATAGCGAGGACCAACCGCCGGAGGGCGACCGGACCGTGACGAAAGAGCGCGGGGAGGAGGAAGACCGGTGACCGGCGGTTCGGTATCCCTCGACCGTCTCGCTCCTGCCTCGATCCGTTTCTCGGCCGCGTGATCCGCGTACCCTCGTCCCGCGGCGTCGGCGAGTTCGATCTGTTTCGAGAGTCGATCCCCGAGTGGGGAGCCGTGCTCATCGCCCTGCTGACGCAACTCGGCGACGTCTGGTTTCTCGCGCTCGTCCTCACGATTCTCTACTGGGCCGACGCGCCGACTCGCGACGACATCGCCACCGTCGCGGGCGTCGCGCTGGCCGGAATGGGGCTGTACAACGGACTCAAGGAGCTGTTCGGTTTGCCCCGTCCCAAGATGCCGCTGCTCGATCCGATGTTGTTGCCGCGGCTCGTCCAGCCGTTGTACGAGGCGACGGCGACGGCCGGCGGCTACGGCTTTCCGAGCGGCCACGCCGTCAACACCACGATCGTCTACGTCGGACTGGCGGGCGTGCTCTCGATCGGAACGAAACACCTGCGGTTCGGCCTCGCCGCCGCGCTCGTCTCGCTGGTCAGTTTCACCAGAGTCGCACTCGGCGTCCACTACGTCGTCGACGTCGTCGCCGGAGTCGGGATCGGACTGGCTCTGTTGCTCGCGACTCGAGCGCTTTTGGCCCGCGAGTTCGCCGACCGACCGACGATCACCTTCGCGCTCGGAATCGGTTTCAGCGCGTTCTTTCTCGTTGCGAGCGACTGGACGGCGGACGCGGTGCTCCTCTGTGCCGGCTCGGTGGGTGCCTTCGGTGGCTGGCAACTCGTTATGCTCGGTCGGGACGCGGTCGCCGTCTCGTCGCTCTCGAGGGCGCTCCGCTCGATCCTGTTGCGGGCTGGTGGTGCGGTCGTCGCGTCGATTCCGCTCGGCGTGGCGCTCGTATCGCTCTCCGCCGTCGCCGGGATCGTCGGGTTCGTAACGGGTGCGATCGTCGTGCTCCCCGTCGTTCGCCACTCGGAGCGCGTCCGAGACCTGTTCGCACGAACACGACATCCGCGACGATCGAAGTAACCTCATCGACGACGGTCGGAGCGACTTCGATTTCGAGGTTGGTGCTCGAGCCAACCGACGCCTTCGCCGGGTGGTGCGTCCGTCCGGAACCCACCATTAGGGTTTTCACGGCGCTCGTCGTTTATTTTGGTATGAGTCAGCAAGCCACCGAACAGATGTACGGCCACTACATCGGCGGAGAGTGGAGCGACGACGACGGCGACACGTTCGAGAGTCGAAACCCCGCTACGGGCGAGACGCTGGCGACGTTCCGTCGCGGAACGGTCGACGACGTCGACGCCGCACTCGCGGCCGCAGAGAACGCCTCCGAGGAGTGGCGCTCCCTGTCCTACATCGACCGCGCGGAGTACCTCTGGGATATCTACCACGAACTCCGCGAGCGCCACGAGGAACTGGGCGAAATCGTTTCGAAGGAGTGCGGCAAGGAGATTTCCGAAGGGAAGGCGGACGTCACGGAAGCTTGGCACATGGTCGAGTGGGCTGCGGGCAACGCCCGTCACCCTCACGGGGACGTCGTCCCCTCGGAAGTCGCGGGCAAGGACGCCTACATGCGCCGAAAACCGCGGGGCGTAATCGGCTGTATCACGCCGTGGAACTTCCCCGTCGCCATCCCGTTCTGGCACATGGCCATCGCGCTGGTCGAGGGCAACACCGTCGTCTGGAAGCCCGCCGAACAGACGCCGTGGTGCGGGCAGGTCATCGCCGAGATGATGGACGACGCCGAAATCCCGGAGGGCGTGTTCAACATGGTCCAGGGCTTCGGCGACGCCGGCGCGGCGATCACCGAAGACGACCGCGTCGACACCGTCCTCTTTACGGGCTCCGCGGAGGTCGGCCACGAAATCTCGGGCAAGGTCGGCGGCGAACCCGGCAAACTCGCCGCCTGCGAGATGGGCGGGAAAAACGGGATCGTCGTCACCGAGGAGGCGGATCTCGACATCGCGGTCCACTCCGCGATCATGTCCAGCTTCAAGACGACAGGGCAGCGCTGCGTCTCGAGCGAGCGCCTGATCGTTCACACGGACGTCTACGACGAGTTCAAAGACCGGTTCGTCGACATCGCCGAGGACGTCTCGGTCGGGGATCCGCTCGAGGATGACACGTTCATGGGGCCGGCGATCGAGGCCGACCACGTCGAGAAGATTCGCCAGCACAACGAACTGGCCCGGGAGGAAGGCGCGGAGGTACTCGTCGACCGGTTCGAACTCGAGGAGAGCGAGATTCCGGACGGCTCCGACGCGGGCCACTGGGTCGGGCCGTTCGTCTACGAGATCGACTACGATTCCGACCTGCGCTGTCTGCAAGAGGAGTGTTTCGGCCCGCACGTCGCCCTGATAGAATACGAGGGCGACATCGAGCGCGCGCTCGAGATCCACAACGACACGCCCTACGGGCTCGCGGGGGCGATCATCTCCGAGGACTACCGTCAGCTCCACGCGTTCCGCGATCGGGCGGAGATCGGCCTCGCGTACGCGAACCTGCCGTGTATCGGCGCGGAGGTGCAGTTGCCCTTCGGCGGCGTGAAGAAGTCGGGTAACGGCTATCCGAGCGCTCGAGAGGCCATCGAGGCCGTCACGGAGCGGACTGCCTGGACGATGAACAACTCGAAAGAGATCGAGATGGCACAGGGGCTGTCGGCGGATATCACGACGGGCGAGGACTGACGGCAGCTCGGTGCTGACGATATTTTTCGGCAGCGTGCCAGCGTACGGCGAAAACAGGTACTTCGCGAGACGCGTCTCGTTAGTCGACGATCGACTCGGCGATCGCGGTCAGCTCGTCGGTCTCGAGGTCGCCGCTCACGGTGTAGCTGAGCCCGCCGTCATTCCACTCGATCGCAGTCGTCTCCGGTCCGAACTCGCGAACGATCGCGTCGGTTTCGCCGATCTCGACCGGCGTGCCGTCCGGGTCAACGACGGAGTCGGTCTCGCCATTGGTGACGCTGACGAACAGGAACGTTTCGGCGTCGTCCGCGTACTGGAGGGATGCGCTCCATCCGTTGAGACCCTCGGAGACCGTGACGCCCTCGAGTGCGTACTCGGCAGGAACGTCGGGATCGGGGAGTTCGAACGGTGTCGCGTCCGCGGCCGGCCCGATGTCGTCGAACTGTTCGAACGCGAAGTCGTTAGTGTCGATGATCTCGGCGTCCGCAGGCGGTTCGAACGCGAACCGTTCGTCGTCGATACCCTCGTTGAAGGTGACTTCTTCGAACGCGATGGTTACCGTCACGTTCCCGGTAGCCGTCATCGTGCTCTCCTGTTTCAGCGGGTACTTCGATTCCTGATCGATCCAGAGCGTAACCGACTCGTAGATCGCGTCGTCGCCGTCGGGCGTGAGTTCGAGGACGTAGGCCTTGCGGTCGGCCACGGTGGCGGTCCCGTCGACCGTCGCGGTCATGTTGGCGTAGAGGGAATCGGCCATCTCCTCGCTCAGCGCTTCCAGTTCCTCCGCGTCGAACTCGAGGTCCGTTCGCACGGCCTCGTTGTCGGCTTCATCGTACATCCAGGTCGTCGTTCCGTTCGAGACCGTGACGTCGAACTCCTCGGAGTCGTCGGTCTCGAGGAGTTCGCTTCGGTACTCGCCGGACGAGCGCTGCCAGACTTCGTGTGTCGACGTGACGACGTCGTCGCCGTCGTCCACCGTCACCGTCTGGACGCCGTGGACGTCGTCGATGGACGATTCGGCTTCCATCGTCTGCTCGAGCAGTTCGTCCGCGTCGGGTAGCTCGTTCGTAGCGGGCAGTTCATCGTCAGCATCCTCGTCGGGGTCGGCGTCGCCGTCGTCGAAGGAAACCGCGCCGAGACAGCCCGCGGTGACCAGCAACAGAGAGACGGCAACGACCGCTGTGAATCGTCGGATAGTCATCGGTGTCGTTCGTCTGCCACGACGAACGCCCATTATATAAATGATATGTCGTTTTCTCCGATCGGGAACACGCCGTGAGCCGCTTCCGCGAGGACGGATCGCATCCGTCACAGGCACCGATTCGGCCGCGATCTCGTACTCCCGACCGACGGACGGGACGAACGGTCAGTTCGGCCGCGGCCGACGACGACCGTGATCGCGTTCCGGAATGCCCCCGATTCACACGAAATCGACCGGCGAGCGAATCGCTTATCCGACCGTTCATGGAAGACACCGAGTACATGAAAGCAGTCGTTCTTGCGGCGGGGCAGGGCACGCGTATTCGACCACTCTCCGATTCGGTCCCGAAGCCGATGTTACCGGTCGCCGATCGGCCGCTCGTCGCTCACACGATCGACGCGGCGATCGACGCCGGAGCGGACGAGATCGTCCTCGTCGTGGGATACGAGGCCGAAACCGTCGGCGAGTACTTCGGTTCGGAGTACCGCGGCGTCCCCGTCTCCTACGCGGTCCAGACCGAACAGGCCGGCACGGCGGACGCCGTCAACACCGCTCGAGACCACATCGAGGGACCCTTTGCCGTGCTGAACGGCGACAACCTGTACGACCCGGCGGCGGTCGCTCGACTCTTCGATCAGTGTCCGGCCGTCTGCGCGATCGAGGTCGACGACCCGCGTAACTACGGCGTTCTCAGTACCGACGCCGGCTCGGTCACCGGTATCGTCGAGAAGCCTGACGATCCGCCGACGAACCTCGCGAACGCCGGTGCCTACGCCTTCCCCGCAGAGGCACGCGAGTGGCTCGAGGTCCCCGAGAGCGACCGCGGTGAACACGAGATCACCGACGTGGTGGCGACCGTGATCGACGAGTTCGACGTCACCCCCGTGACGCTCGAGCGCTGGCTGGACGTCGGCCGCCCGTGGGAGTTGCTCGAAGCCAACGAGTGGAAGATCGGCAACCTCGAGCGACGGATCGACGGCGACGTGAGCGAGGACGCGACGCTCGAGGGCGATATCGTCGTCGAGGACGGCGCGACGGTGAAACCGGGCGTCGTCATCGAGGGGCCGGCGCTGATCCGTTCGGGCGCGACGATCGGGCCGAACGCCTACGTCCGCGGTGCGACGCTGGTCGAGTCCGGCGCGAAGATCGGCCACGCCGCGGAGGTGAAAAACAGCGTGCTCTCTCGAGGCACGTCGGTCAGCCACCTCTCCTACGTCGGCGACAGCGTTCTCGGCCGGGACGTCAACTTCGGCGCGGGGACGAACGTCGCGAACCTCCGCCACGACGACGCGGACATCGAGTTCACCGTGAAAGGCGAGCGCGTCTCGACGGGCCGGCGCAAGTTCGGCGTGGTCGCCGGCGACGGGGCCAAAACGGGCATCAACTCGAGCCTCTCTCCCGGGTTAAAACTCGATACCGGCGCGACCACGCGACCCGGTGAGACCGTCGAGCGGGATCGATAAGTCGATCGCGGCCCGTGGATTTATCCTGACTGCGGTTCCACTCACACTGATCCGTCGAGCGTACCCGCCGCGAGTTCCATCAGGTGGAGCACGCCGCGAATCGGCGTTCCAGCGATATTACTCGAGATTGCCTCGAGAGCGAGGGACGCGACGCGATTTCCACGACGAATTCGTCGGATCGCCGGCGGACGCCGAACGCCCCGCTCGACGGATCAAACCGAGTGCGACACCGGGTACTGCACGGCGGTTCGTACCGGGCCGTACGGCGACCCTACTAAAGGACGGATCCGAAGTATCCGTACTCACACGTCGACTCCCATGGCACCAGCTATCGTCCACTTCCTCGTCGGCGCATCCCTCCTCCTTGTCCTCGCAGCGCCGTTCGCGCTTCGGTCCGGTCTCGTCCGCCGCGGGCGACTCTGGATCGTCAGTATCGGCGGCCTGTGGGGCCTTGCGCCGGACCTTTACAACATTGCTCCCGTTTTTCGAGGTCAGCTTCGGATCGTCCACGATTCGTCGTGGGCCGACCTGTTCGCCGTTCACTACACCCTCGATCAGCCACCGCTCGCCGATCTGTACCTCGAGACCGTCTTCGCGTCGATACTCGCCTTTCTGGTCGCGACGGCCGTCGTTACGGTCGCGGGAGTCCCTCGAGAGAACGGTCTCGCGTCGCGGTTCGCGCGGGTAGTAGCGACCGTCGTCTGCATCGCCGTGGCCGCGCTCCTCGCCGGCGCGGTCGTCGGTACCGGGGTGTACGCGACCGGCCGACTCGAGTCGGTCGCTTCGCTCTACGGCCGCGAGAGCGCCCGAGCCGGGATCGCACTACTGCTCGCGTGGAGCGTCCTCACCGGAATGGGTATCGACGGAATTATCGCGGCCGCGAACTCGACGATGCGAGCGACCGATCCGGCGGCGGGGCTGTCCGTCGGGCTGTTGATCGCCATCTTCGGGTGGCTCTTCGGTATCGCGATCGCACTCCCGCTGTGGATGCGGGTCGTCTTCGATTCCTCACGTCCCTTCCCGTACCTGCACTGGCAGAGCCTGATCGGGCTGCTCGTCTTCGGGTTCGTCTTCGGCCTCTGTTACCCGCCGCTCAGACGGGTCGTCGGTCCACCGCCGAACGGTGAGAGCGGGACGCGGGCCTCGAATTCGTAGATACGCGTTGAACGACGCACCAACGCGTGTCCACGAAGGTTCGTCGTTCCGCCTCACTCCGGGCCGACCCGAACGAGAACAGAAGACCTTTCCTCCGGGTAGCCCTTCCCCTCGAGCGACACACATGCAGTTTTTCGCTGGACAACGCGGTCGTCTCCTCGCCGGCGTGGTTCTCGGCGCGCTTCTGGGCGGCTGTCTGCTCTGGGCGGGCGCGACGCCCGGCGATCCGCTTGAGAGCGCGTATCCGGACGAGGTCGAAGTGACGCCGACGCCCGAGGCATACGTCGGCGAGCAGGTCGTCCTCGGCGGGCGGGTCGTCGACACCGACCCCGTGGTGATCGCGACGCGCGCCAGCGGATACGGCCGATTCACGCTCGTAAACGCGGACGATCGACTCCAGAACGCCGACGGGCCGCTGGAGCGGGGCGACCGCGTGACCGCCTTCGGCACGCTCGAGGCCGACTCGACGCTCGTCGTCGAGCGGACGACGACCCGAAAATCGTCCGAGACGGGCTACATGCTCGCCGTCTCGGCGATCGCCGGGCTCTGGGTCGCCGGTCGATTCATCCGCGGCTGGCGCTTCGATCGAGCGACGCTCGCGTTCATCCCGCGGGAACGGTCGTCGAAAACCGCCGACCAGTCCTCGAGACGACAGGGATCGGACCGGTCGGGCCGGAGTCAGCAGGCACGAACCCGACAGAACCAACGAGCCCGGACGGACGGAGGGGATCGCCGTGCCTGACGTGCTCACGCACGTGCTCGTCGGCTACGTCATCGGCATGCTCCTCTCGCTTCGATACGAGCGACTGCGCTCGGCCCGCGTCACGCTCGCGATGATCGGCGCGCTCTCGCCGGATTTCGCCAAAATCGATCTGTTCGTCCCGGACGGCCTCGTGGCGGCGCTGCTCGGCGTACCGTTCTCGTGGTCGCCGTTGCACACGCTCGTCGGCTCCGTGCTCGTCGTCGGCCTCTGCTCGCTCCTGCTCGCCCCCGAGTACCGGACGCAAGCGATCGCGCTGTTCGCGATCGGTGCCCTGTCACACCACGTCCTCGACGTGCTTCTCATGACGCCGACGGGGGAGGCGTACGCCGTCTTCTGGCCGCTCACGGAGTACCGGCTGCCCGCGGGCGGGCTCTTCCTGAGCAGCGACCGTTGGCCGGCGGCCGTCGCCGGCCTCTGTGCGGCGCTCGTCTGGACGATCGCTCGGTACCGAGACGACCCGACTGGAACGGGAGCGTCGAAGATCGAGTGACCGCGATACCGTCTTCGACCCCCCGCGACTCCCAACCGCGCCAGTTATATTCCGCCCTCACATCAGCCCGACGTACATGTGGCCACTGGGACACGTCGCCGTCGCGTACCTCTGTTACACCCTCGCGACTCGAGCCCGGTTCGACGCCCCGCCGGCGCACGTTCCGGCGCTAATCCTCGTACTCGGGAGTCAGTTCCCCGACCTCGTAGATAAGCCGTTAGCGTGGTATCTGCGCGTGATCCCGACGGGGCGGACGCTCGCACACTCGCTGTTCTTGTTGGTACCGCTCTCGATCGCGGCGTACGCGCTCGCAAGTCACTACGATCGTAGAGAGTACGGCATCGCCTTCGCGATCGGCGCGTTCTCGCACGTCGTCGTCGACGCCCTGCCCGTCATCTGGCGGCCCGAAGCGGACGCGAACCACCTCCTCTGGCCGGCGATTCCGGTCGAGGAGTACGAACAGGGACCGCCGACCGTTCTCGGGCTCTTACGGGACTCGGCGACCGACCCGTACTTCCTTCTGGAATTCGTCCTCGCCGCTATCGCGTTCACCCTCTGGCGTCAGCACGGGTATCCCGGTCTCGCGGCGCTTCGCGCAGCGCTCGAGCGGGTTCGACCGACGCCCGGGTAGTGTAGGATCCCTTCCGAGTCCGGAGCGACGCGGAACGCAGAACTATCGGATCTCTTTCCACTCCGCGTCGCAGTCCGGACAGATGCGGACGGTCTTGATCTGATCCGGGTCGTTTTCGGTCTTCAGGGGCTTTTCACACTCGCCACAGACGAGTCGATCGTAGGTGTCTTTCTCGAGTTCGCCCTCGCGGAGCGCCTTCCGGACGGATCTCATGTTCCCCCTCACGAAGGTAGAGAAGAAAAAGACCGGGGCTTTATCGAGCACTGTGCCGTCACCGCTTCGACAGGTTCGCTCGCGGTCGTGTCGAAAGCGTTGACCTTCCCGACGATACAGAGGCGGTATGAGCGAGACGACGACCCGACAGGAGCGGTTCCCGGGTCGAGTGGGCGTGTTCGGGTCGCTGTGTGCGATGGTCTTCCTCGTCAATCTCGGTCGGGTGATCTACGCGCCGCTGCTCGAGCCGTTTCGAACGACGTTCGACGCGAGCGCGGGGGCCGTCGGGCTGCTCGCGACGCTGGCGTGGGTCGGAAGCGCGTCGCTGTTGATTCCGACGGGCTACCTCCTGACGCGCGTGCCGCGTCACTGGGTCGTGCTCGCGTCGGGCGGGATCCTCGCCGCCGCTTCGGCGTTCGCGGCGACGGCGGCGAACCTCGAGGCGCTGTACGCGGGTGCGCTGTGCATGGGCGTCGCGAGCGGCGCGTACTTCGTCGCGGCGAACCCGCTGGTCAGCGAACTGTTTCCGGCGCGGGTCGGCCGCGCGGTCGGCGTTCACGGGATGTCGAGCCAGACCGCCGCGGTGGTCGCTCCGCTGCTGGTCGGCGCGTTCTTCGCACTGACGTGGCCGATCGCGGCCTGGCGCGCCCTCTTTCTCGCGATCTCGGTCGTGACGGTCGGCGCGACGGTCGTCTTCTTCGTCGCTGCGAGGCGCGCAACGTTGCCGACGGCCGGGCGATCGGATCAGGATCTCCTCGCGGCCCTGCGCCGGCAGTGGCCGATCATCGTGACTGCCGTCGCGATCGTCGGCCTCGCGGGGCTCGTCTGGAACGGCGTGTTCAACTTCTACGTGACGTACCTCGTCGAGGCGAAGGGGCTCTCTGCGAGTTACTCGCGGACTCTCCTCACTCTGCTCTTTCTCGCTGGGGTGCCGTCGTTCGCACTCACCGGCTGGATCGCGGATCGGGTTCCGTTCTTGCCGCTGTTGCACGTGATCGTCGGCGCGTTCGTCTGTTCGCTGCTCGCGCTGACCGTCGTCCAGAGCGGCTGGTCGATCCTGCTCGTCACGGCGATTCTCGGCTTCGCGATCCACGGCGTGTTCCCCGCGTCGGACACCTACGTACTCGCGTCCGTCCCCGACGAGAACCGCGCCAGCGCCTACGCCCTGTTCATCGGGCTGATGATGCCGATCCAGGCGACCGGAAGCGCCATCCTGGGAGCGCTCGTCGACGCCGGCGTCGGCTTCGACGAGGCCTTCCGGCTGTTCGCGGTCGCCATCAGCGTGGTCTTGCTCGTCCTCGTCGCGCTTACCGCCGCGGGCCGCCTCCCGACCGGCGAAAACGGATAACGACGCTCGGCGACGGTTCCCTGCGCCCGTCGCGACGCTCCGAAAACCGATCGGATGATCTGCCGGAGTCGTGGCCGTTTTACCGGTCCGGCCGAACACTCCACCGATGGAGTACGTACAGGAGCGAATCGCCACGCTCCACGAGTTCGGCGGGACGGCCGGAGCGTCGGGCGACAGCCTCGCTTGCGACGCAGCCGACGCGGTCGCCGAGACTGCCGTCGTCGTTCCGATGGCCGGCCGCGAACACGAGAGCCCCGCCGCCGAGCGCGTGCTCTCGGAACTCGAGGGTCTGACGCGCGAACCCGCTGCAGTCATCGTCCCCGTTCGCGCCGACGCCGATCGGATCGAGCCGTTTCGGGAGTGGCTCGAGTCGTTCGCCCTGCCGATTCGCGTCCTCTGGTGTAACGCGCCCGCCGTCACGGACCTCCTCGCGGACGCCGGACTGGCGAACGGCTTCGGCAAGGGCCGGGACGTCTGGCTCGCGCTCGGTCCCGCCGCCGAGACCGGCGAGTACGTCGTCGTTCACGACGCCGACGCGAAGAGCTACGAGGCCGAGCACGTTCACCGACTCCTCGCCCCACTCACGATGCGGTTCGATTTCTCGAAGGGGTACTACGCCCGCATCGAAGACGACCGGCTCTACGGCCGGCTCTTTCGGCTGTTCTACGCCCCCCTCGTCCGGACGCTCGCGACTCGTCACGACGCGCCCGTTCTCGACTACCTCGGCGCGTTCCGGTACGCGCTGGCCGGGGAGTTCGCCGCTACCGCCTCGCTCGCCCGACGGCTTCGCGCCCCTCGCGCCTGGGGGCTCGAGGTCGGGACCCTGGGCGACGCCTTCGACGTCGCGGGCTTTGCGGGCTCCGCCCAGGTCGACCTCGGTCGCCACGAACACGACCACCGCGCGGTGGCGGGCGAAACCGGGCTCGAGGGGATGAGCCGCCAGGTGGCCGCGGAGCTGCTGCGGGTCGTCGAGGACGGCGGCGTCGAACCGGACTACGAAACCCTTCAGGACCGGTATCGCGCGACCGGTGCCCGACTCATCGATCAGTACCGGGCCGACGCGGCGTTCAACGGCCTCGCGTACGACTCGGCGAGCGAGCGCGACCAACTCGCTCGCTACGCCGCCGCTATCGCGCCGCCCGGACCCGACCGTCGCCTGCCGCGGTGGACCGACGCACCGTTCGAACCGGCTGCCGTCCTCGAGGCGGCTCGTCCCGCTCCCCCGGCCGAAGACGGCCGGCGGACCCGGCGCGATCCGATCGACTCTCGCGCACAAGACTAATCTGCCCACCCTTCGTTGTGGCGACTATGAACGCGACCGGCGACGAACTGGCGGGCATCGTCGACCTCTTCGGCGGGTTGACGCGCCCGGAACTCGAGCGGGCGCTCTCGGAGGCGGCGTTCCGCGCGGACGGCCAGTCCGTCGACGAGACGGCGCTCGAGACGGCGATCGACGACGCCCTCGAGTCGTTTGCGCTCGTCCGGTACGAGCGACGCCACGACGGCACGCGCCAATCGTTGCTGGTCGCCGGCCCGACGGCGTTTCCGTCGGTTCCGGAACACGCCGAGGACGTGCCACACATCCTCGACATCGACCGACGACACCTCGATCGCGACGCCCTCGGCGAGACGGTCCACGGGCAGTTCACCGAGGAACTCGAGGACGCCGTCGCTGCCGGCGACGACGACCGGCTCCGTCACTTGCTCGACGTCAGCTACGACATCGAAGCGTGGGCACCCGTCGATCTCGCGGCCGACCGGGACCGGCTGGAGGCGACGCTCGA
This sequence comes from Natronorubrum halophilum, assembly GCF_003670115.1. Taxonomy (NCBI): domain Archaea; kingdom Methanobacteriati; phylum Methanobacteriota; class Halobacteria; order Halobacteriales; family Natrialbaceae; genus Natronorubrum; species Natronorubrum halophilum. Next base: position 600,508 of record NZ_QQTY01000002.1, on the reverse strand, counting down.
ATGACCGTCTCGAGCGGGCGGCCGACCGGACAGCGCAAACGAACGAATCAGCACCGACGATCGATCCCCGAACCGCACCCGACGAGCCGACACCGAGCGGCTGCGGGAACTGTGTAATCGAATGCCACGGACGACCATGACCCTCGAGCCGGTCGCGGCGTACGACCCGCTCGAGATCGACGACCAGGAATACGATGCGGCCGTCCTCGCGCCGATCATCGAGCGCGACGGCGAGGATCACCTGCTGTTTACCCGACGGGCCGACCACCTCGGCGAGCACCCCGGGCAGATGAGCTTCCCCGGCGGCGGAGCCGAACCGATCGACGACACCATTCTCGAGACCGCGCTCCGAGAGGCGAACGAGGAGATCGGTCTCGAGGCCCACGAGACCGAGATCATCGGCCAACTGGACGATATCCGAACGATCACGGAGTACGCCGTCACTCCCTTCGTCGCCCGCGTTCCCGACCGCGAGTACGTGCGCGACGGCTCCGAAGTCGCCGAAATC